>JAAESG010000369.1 GCA_024229615.1 Gammaproteobacteria bacterium
GTTACGGGTGTCGACTTAGGGCACTTTGTACGCATTCATGATTCAAAACTGAATGCCCGCTTCCAGATTGCAGTCATTCAAAACTTCAGGTCATAAGGCAAGTCCACACTGCGGACGCTTAAAAATATTCTTTTCGGTGTCCGAAATCAGATATTGATCCCGGCTTTTCTAAATCCCTCCAACCACCGTTCACCATCTTCCGGCTTTGCACACATTCCGGCGTAGGCGCGTAAAATTTCAGCCCTGTCCCATCCTTCAGGACGATTTTTCTCGTACTGTTGCACGGCATTACAGGCTTCATCAATGCGACCCAACAGGGCGAGGGCGGCGGCCTTGCCCAGATAGTTATGCGGGGGATGATCATGCCAACCAACAAATTGCTCCAGCGCAAGCTCGTACTGGCCGCCAATGAAATGAGTGTCGAAATAGTTTTCGCGGAAATGATCCGGCGAAAAGGGATCGATCAGGGCCGCTTTGTCGATCCACTTAACGGCACTGTCGTAATCGCCAAGATAGGCTTTGACCGCGCCTGCATTTGATATAACCCAGGTATCGTGAGGGTTAAGGGAAATGGCTTTGTCCATATGGTGTCCCGCCAAAACATGTTCTCCCACCAAACTATAGGAAATTGCCGCTGCCGCATGAATCATCGGATCACCCAAGCCTTGCTTCAGGGCGGCTTCAGCGTGTTTGCACGTCAATGTGGTGGCCTCTTCAATACTCAGACCGTGGGCAAAAACACCGTAAGCATAAAACACGGCGAGTCCCGCATGGGCACGAGCATAATTCGGATCAATCTCCAAAGCCTGTATCAGCAAATGCTCATCGTCACGAGAGCTGTAACTCTGATACACAGTGTTCTCTGCGCGGAGCACGAGATCATAGGCATTCAAATCCTTTGCGGGCTTACGCTCGGCCTGAACCCTGTTGGCGATATCCACATGTCCCGGCACCATGGTCACAATTTCCGAAGCGACCTCGTCTTGAACCGCGAAAATGTCCTCCAGATTCCGGTCGTACCGTTCCGCCCATAGATGATTACCCGTGCTTGCCTCGATTAATTGCGCCGTAATGCGGATACGATCACCGGCCTTTCGCACACTGCCATCCACTACGTACTGCACACCCAGTTTTTCGGCTACATCCGTTACGTCAATGGCCTGGCCCTTGAAAGCAAAGGACGAGTTGCGGGCTATCACAAACAGGGACCGGAAGCGGCTGAGTTCGGTAATGATGTCCTCGGTGATACCGTCAGAAAAGTACTCCTGTTCCGGGTCACCCGACATATTGTCAAACGGCAATACCGCTATGGATGGTTTGCCAGCTTTGGTGCTGACATGCGCCTCTGCGGGTATGTCAGGGAGAGCGGTTTCACCCTGATCATGAGCATCGCTTTCCGGCTCGGGTATTGTTTCACCGGGCTTCAGGCGCACACTGAAAGCCCTGACAGGTAGCTCAAAGCCTTTGAGTTTGTGTTCACCCAGACTCTCAAAGTCAAATGGCATTCTTGTTGGTACCGTTTCTGATACGGCACCCTGTACTACGACGCCGCCCTTGTCAGCTAACTGCTCGATTCGCTGTGCCAATACGACACCTGCTCCCGTTACAGTATTGTCAGCAATAATTACTTCACCCAGACTAATACCAATCCGTAATTGCGGTTGCATTTCGTCATCGAGTGTAGCGTTAGACTGTCCATTCAATACCTGGAACACAAGCGCAGCTGTAACGGCATCTGATGCGCGGTCAAACTCTGCCACTAGTGCATCACCGCGTAACTCGTGAGTTCTACCACCGTAGGAAGTTATGGTTTCTGAAAATTGGTGGAATACAGCTTGAATCCGCTCGTGTGCAAGCGTTTCATTCTTCTGGACCAGCGCAGTTGAGCCGACCACATCGGCATGGAGGATAACTGCTAGCTTTCGTGAAAGTTGATCCTTTCGCATGGATGCCCTTGTTAGAAGTTATGGAAAAAATTCTAACACAGGCAGATTTAGGAATGTTTATAACGAGAGCCCGAGTTTTATTGAAGATTGTCTCTTCCTTTGATGATGCGGGTGTCAGCTTCGGGCACCTTCCGGCCTATCACCATTCGAGGGCCTGATCGACAGCTTACTGAGCGGTCATTCGAGGTGCCCAAAATTAATCTGCCAGATAGTCTCTGATCGGTACACTGCAGACATTCCGGCTTCATTTCTCACAACGGCAAAAGGGCAGAATACTCATGACGATGGAATCCCTTTTCGATTTACAGGCATAAAACCGACTTTCGTGTACAATCCGCCGCTGAATTCAACTTTCGAGCACTGCAGCGAATCAACTGAATTTGTCGACACAACTCGTCGACCTTATCCCCACTAGAGGAAATTTAATATGGCCAAAGCCAGCGCACGCCACATCTTGGTTAGTTCCGAAGAAGAATGTAATAACCTGAAACAGCAAATCATCGACGGTACTGATTTTGCTGAAATGGCTTCAACTCATTCCCAATGTCCCTCGGGAAAACAAGGCGGTGACCTTGGTTCATTTTCACCCGGACAGATGGTGCCTGAGTTCGATACGGTGGTTTTCAACGAGACCGTCGGTGACGTTCACGGCCCGGTAAAAACCCAGTTTGGTTTTCACCTTATAGAGATTACATCGCGGGATAGCTGAAAGAAGCGCTCGCGAGAAGGTAAGTTATAGCAGTGCCAGTCCTCCAGTATTTCCTGTTAGCAGCCGTTCCCAGTCAGCGGTAAACAGGCAAAAAACGGCACATAGCATAGGTAATCGGGCTGACGACTATCGTCAAGCTCTTAGTACAATCGTATGACACGAACTGACCTGGGAGAATGCCATGAATTACCGTACCGCACTCGATGTATCGCTACGTTCCGTATCCATCTGTATTGTTGATGATGAAGGGGAAATCCAGTTTGAAGCTAAAGTCCCATCGGAAGTTAATGAGATAGTTGGCTGCCTGAAGCGATTTAACCATAAAATCAGCTCTGTTGGATTTGAAGCTGGTGCACTGACTCAGTATCTCACCTACGGTTTTCAAGCAGCAGGCTATGAAGTCATTTGCCTGGAAGCCAGACAGGTGAGCGCGGCACTGTCGGCGATGCGCAACAAGACCGATAAAAATGATGCACGGGGGATTGCTCAGATACTGCGTACTGGCTGGTATAGCCGAGTTCATGTAAAGAGCATGGAAAGTCACCTCATCCGTGCCTTGCTATCAGGTCGTAAAACTATCTTAAAAAAATGCGTTGACCTGGAAAATGAAATCCGGGGATTAATCAGCTTACTGGGCATCAAGCTACCGGGTCCACTCAAGCATGGTGCTTACGATGCATTTGTGCGACAGGCTGTTGAACAACATGCCAGCCTGGCTAGCACACTGATACCCCTGCTAGATGCCCGTCTGGTTTTATACAAAACCTATCTCAAGCTCGACAACCAGGTCAAAGCACTGGTCCGCGAAGATACGATCTGCCAACGATTAATGAGTGTACCCGGTGTAGGCGCCATTACTGCGCTCACCTTTAAGGTGGGCGTTGACGACCCTGGACGCTTTAAAAGCTCTAGGACAGTGGCTGCTCATTTTGGATTAACACCAAGGCGCTATCAGTCAGGAGAAGTCGATAATCCTGGTCGCATATCCAGGGCGGGCGATCCTGATGTGCGTTCGGCTTTGTACCTTGCCGCGCATGCTTTGGTGACCCGATCAGAACAATGGTCATCACTGAAAGTCTGGGGAATAAGACTGATAAAATCAAAAGGCCGCAAGCGTGCTGTCATTGCTGTGGCGCGTAAACTTGCCGTGATATTGCATAGGATGTGGTTAGACGGCACCGATTTCCGATATGGTTCTACCGAAGCAATTGCTTAGCTACCTGTAGAGCTTTACTGGGAACGTCCCTCGTGTGGACGAATGTCTGGATGAAGCCGTAAATGTCTGCTGCGCATAAAAGCGCGCCACATAGCGAGGCTCTCCATTCTGTCAGACAATTGCGTGCAGCGGGTTACTAACAAACCGACTGCGAAAAGGAGCGTGACCCACACAAGAGACAAACTGAAACAGCAACCGTTTGAAACGGGGGCTTGACAGCGACGCCCGATTAAAGGAGCGGACCTTAATGTTTGCGCAACGCTAATGACCATAAGCTCATCGAACAATAAAATTTGAAAAAGAGAATCGAAAGGTTTATGTTTCCCCACAGGTCTAACAAACACCAGGAGGACTACAATGACAGTTTCAATACATCCACAGGTTGACGCTGGTAGTAAACCAGCTAGAGAGGGCTTTTCAGGGGGAACACTTTCCTGTAGGTGTTCGAGTAACCCGGTAACAGTAAAAGTAGATGCTCAGACTGCGCATAATCATGCCTGCGGCTGTACTCAATGCTGGAAACCTGAGGGAGCACTGTTCTCCCAGGTGGCAGTCGTATCGCGAGACAAGCTCAGCGTGACCGGAAATCAAGACAAGCTGGCGATCGTAGATCTGAGTGTCGGTATCCAACGGCACGCCTGCAAAGAGTGCGGCACTCACATGTTTGGCCGCATCGAAGATGATACTCATCCGTTTTACGGACTGGACTTCATCCATACGGAATTGTCGGATGATGAAGGCTGGTCTCCGCCGGAATTCGCTGCGTTTGTATCCTCAATCATTGAGTCTGGTGCGAGCCCGGATAATATGGAAGCCGTACGGACAAGACTTCGCGAATTGGGTCTGGAGCCTTATGACTGTCTATCACCGACATTGATGGATGTTATAGCCACACACACGGCCAAGGCTTCGGGCGCACTATAGATAGTAAATGAGTACGTGCAGTTTCTGTCTCGAGTAAATCTCAGGTTCGCCTCCGCTTGATTGACCACAGCGAATGGTGTGGGTTTATATTGGTACGCTTGACGATCCCGAAATTGCAACTATCGAGGATCATTATGGCGTCGAGAGCCAGCTTTCGTGGGTTCATTTCGATGATGGTCTCCCGCGCGCGCGTTGCGATGAAGACTCCGAGTTGGTTGGGGCGTTAGCGGCAGCACAAGCGGATGCTGAGTAGCCTGCCATCATTCGAAGTTTAATTAGGGAATCTCTGCAAAATGCAGAGATTCCTGCGGCACAGGGATGTGCCGCCATTTTTCGATCACACAAGTGATTGAAAAAAGAAGAAAAACGTAAAATCGCATTTTACGTTTTTCGTGCTCTGCTAAGTCAGGATGACTTATGCAGAGCTTCCTTAGGTGACATCATCTACATTGTTTATAAGGGAGGAGGGTTTGTGAGTGATAGTAACAATTCAAACGATGAGAACAGAATCACCGGCGGATGCTACTGCGGAGCAATAAGATACGAATGCGACCAACCTCCTGTAGAATCTGGTCTATGCCACTGTCGAGAGTGCCAGAGATGGACAGGTAGCGCATTTCTTGCGGTCGCAGGAACTCCCCTATCGGGATTTCGATATACCAAGGGTAGTCCCAAACTTAACCAGTCATCTTCGATAGTAGAAAGGTGCTTCTGTCCAGATTGCGGGAGTTCTTTGCATTGTCGATATCTAGTAAATCTAGGTGGAGATGATATAGCCGAAGGCCCGGATCACGTTCTTGTTTCGATCGGAACCCTGGATAATCCTGAGGCTGTGAAAATGGAATATCACTGGGGGGTAGAGAGTCAGTTACCATGGGTTCACTTTGATGACGATTTACCGCGTACACGCTGTGATGAAGCTCCAGAATTAATTAGGGCATTGTCGTTGGCAAAAGATAAGGAAGACCCGAATTGATTGATTACTCAGGGTACGAACCGGGAGTTCCCAGGCTGTACCTGTAATGACAGTTCTCAATAGTAGCCGTTCCTAATCAGGGATGAGAGGCAAATTTCGGTTGTCGGACTTTCGTCATGATGTGGCAAATATCGCAATTAATCCTGATTTAGAGCAATTTTCAGACAGGTTTTCGGCCGCGAAGATGACCCGGGCGCAACTGCCCTTGTGATGTAACCACAAGTTCTTTCTCCGCAATTTCCAATTCGTTCCGAGCACCATCCTCACCCAATACCTCAATCTAGGCTGCATAATGTGGACCGCGAATCCGATGTAGTAAATCCCTGCACACTTCGATATACCAGGCATTGCGATCGAGGGTCTCGACATCAACAAAACCAGCAGCTATGAATTGTTCTTTACTAGTCTCAGCGGGCTTCATCGCCGCCACCTGTGAACGGAGTGACTCAGATAATGGCGTGACGGATCTTGGCGGATACCCATTCGCTGACGATGACGGTTGCGAGTATCACCAGCAGAATTAACGAAACCTGGGTCCATGCCAGGGTCGAGATCGACGAGTCGAGCTGCAGACCGATACCACCGGCGCCGACCAGTCCGAGCACGGTCGATTCGCGAATATTGATATCCCAGCGAAATACCGATATCCCGGCAAAGGCCGGCATGATCTGAGGCACGATGCCAAAACTCAGCTGCTGGCTGCGCGTGGCCCCGGTCGCGATGACCGCTTCGACCTGACTGTGATCGATTTCTTCGATCGCCTCGTACAGCAACTTGGCGCAGAACCCGATCGAGCGTAGGCCGATCGCGATGACACCGGCGAGTATGCCGGGTCCGATCAGCGTCACCAGCATCAACGCCCAGATCAACGAATTGATCGAACGCGAAGAAACGATGATGAAAAGTGCCGCGGGGCGTACAAAATGGACGCTGGGGGTCGTATTGCGCGCCGCGCAAAACGCGACTGGAACGGCGATCACAATCGCAATCATGGTGCCGAGCGTAGCGATGTTGATCGTGTCCCAGATCGGTGCCCATAAAACCTCCATGTACGACCACTTCGGCGGAACCATGCGCTCTGCCATATCGACAGCCTGCTTGGGGGCGTCGGTTACAAAAAACCAGATGGTTTTTTCCGATATCAGGCGCCAGCAATATACGAATATGGCGATCCCGGTGAGCCAGCCGAGCCAGACCGCAAACTGCTTCGCGGTGGTCCGTCGGTGCCAGATTCTGCTACCTGCTATTTTCTGGGTCGGCACTATTGCACCCACCGACGGATGTATCCGGAACTGTATTCCATCACCATGACGATGCCGATAATAACCATCAGGATAGCCGCCGCCGAATCGAATTCGTAGCGATCGAAGGAAGTCAGCAGGGTTGCACCAATACCGCCACCACCGACGATCCCGACGACTGCGGATTCACGAAAGTTGATATCCAGTCGGTAAATCCCGAGTCCGATCATACGGGGCATTACCTGCGGTTGCACCGCGTAGTTCAACCACTGCAACCAGCCGGCACCGACCGATTTGATGGCTTCTGCCTGCACCGGGTCCATGTCTTCGATATCTTCGGCCAGCAGCTTGCCGTAAAAACCGATGGTGCCGACACTGAGCGCCAGAAATCCGGCGAATGGACCAAAGCCGAACAATTTGACGAAAAAGATGGCGAGAATAATTTCCGGAAAGGTTCGCGATACCGCGAGGATGCCGCGACAGAAGAGATAAACCGGGCGATAGGACAGGTTTCTGGCGGCGCCAAGTCCAACCGGTACCGACAGCATGATTCCAATCACCGTCGAGGTGATCGTCATCCACATGCTTTCGAGTATTCCGTCCTGTATCGAATCCCAGCGCGAGCTAAAATCCGGTGGGAAAAAGGCCATGATAAAACGTTTGCCGCGAGTCACGCCTTCGGCGGCACGTGCCCAGTCGATTTCCATCGTTCCGAACGCCAGCGCCAGGTAAATGGCTACTCCAAACCATAAACCCCAACGCAGGATTGGGCTTTTAATGAAAGGAGGGCGCTTCCAGATGCGTGTGCTGGCAGTCTGGTTCAAGTTGTCGAGCCCGGTTTGGTGATTACGTTATCGACAGCCTCGACTAATTCGGCTTCGGCTTCGTCTTCGTCCAGATCCTTGGCCGCCTCGATGGTCGCTTCCCAGTCCTCTTCACCGTAGATCTGGGTTAGTACCTCGGGCGACAGTCCTTCCGGAGGACCGTCGTAGACGATATTGCCGAGTTGCAATCCAACGATACGACGCGCAAACATTTGCGCCAGCAGGACATCGTGAATGTTGATAATTGCCGCCAGTTGCCTCTCCTCACAGAGTTCGCAGATCAGTCGCATGATCTGGCGTGAGGTCTTCGGGTCGAGGCTTGCAGTAGGCTCATCAACCAGCAGTAAATCGGGGTTCTGGATCAGGGCGCGGCATATGCCGACGCGTTGACGCTGTCCCCCGGATAATTCATCGGCGCGTTTGTTCGCCATGTGATCGAGCCCGACTCGCGTGAGCAGATTGAAGGCCTCGTCGATATCGGACTGCGGAAATTTGCGCAGAAAGCTGCGCCAGAAACCGACGTAGCCAAGGCGTCCGGAGAGTACGTTTTCCATAACGCTCAAGCGCTCCACCAGTGCGTATTCCTGGAATATCATGCCCATGCGTGACCGTGCGCGGCGTAAATCAGAGGCTCCCAGATGTGCCAGTTCGATGTCGCCCAGAAATACCTTGCCAGCGGTCGGCTCGACCAGGCGATTAACGCAGCGAATCAATGTGCTCTTGCCAGCCCCCGAGGGTCCGATCAGCGCCATTACCTGACCCTTGGGTACTTCCAGGTTGACGCTGTTGAGGGCGAGGTCTCCCGTCTGATACCTTTTCTCGAGGTTTTCGATGCGCAGCATTGATAATTCCGGTGGCTTAGAACTTAAACATTACGAATCCGTTGGATTCGCATGGCGTTAGCCACGAGTTTTGCCTCGTGACCAACGTTGCGGATTTTATCCCTGCTTACTTGCAGTCGTAACTGACACCATTGGCGGTATCGATCTTGCGAATCACGGCCCAGTCGGATTTGTGGTGAATACCGACAAACCGACCTTCCTTTTTGAACTCTTTCTGCAGTTCCGAACCTTCCCACTTGAAGGTGAAAAATGCCTGTTTGATCTTCGCGGCTACTTCGGGGTGGAGATTGTGGGCATGGCCATAACCGGTGGTCGGAAAAGTGGCCGACTTGTAAATCGACATAACACTACCAGGGTCGACAACCTTGCGGTCAAACATGCGATTCATGACCGAATTTGCTATTGCCGCAACCTCATAGTCCTTGTTCGCGATGCCGAGGACTGAATTGTCGTGCTTTCCCGAAAATACGGTTTTGAAGTCGACGTCCTTGACCAGTCCGAATTCGGATTTAAGCAAAGCGGAAGGTGCCTTGTTGCCCGAGTTCGAAGTTGGTGAGGTAAACGCCAGGGTGCGTCCCTTGATGTCGGCGGGCGATTTGATATCGCTGCCCATGGGAACGATTATTTCCATCTCGTAGCCGAATGAGCCATCCTTCGAGGCCATCATCGCAAACGGCACCAGTCCTGCGCAGGATACCGCCACCGGGTTTCCACCGGTGTTGACGCCGGCAATGTGGAGGCGCCCCGAACGCATGGCTTCGTATTGAGCGGCGTAGGATTGTACCGGGAAGAACACGACTTTTTTGCCGGTCACTTCAGACATATGCTTGATGAAACCGTCCCAGACCTTGGCGTAGATCGCCGGATCTTCGACCGGAGTATAAGAAAAGATGATGGTGTCGGGATTCACCCATTCTGCCGGATCCAGTGGCAGGTCAGCCACCTGGTTGCGGTCTCGGTCGCAATACTGCTTGTCCAGCGTGCCGCGATAGCAATCCTCGGCAAACGCGGCGTTGGAAAAGCAAAGCACGAAAACCAGTCCGATTAGCTTGCTGTAAGCCGAATTTAATTTTTTCATTATTATCCTCCTATAATCTGAGATAAATTAGCGACCTGTATTTTTGGGTTATAGGTGTTAGGCCCGATCGCCGAAGCAAGAACATTATCAGGCTTCAATTCTGATGATGCAACCTTGACGGGATGATTGAAGCTAGCCAGCATATTGCATCGGTATCCCGGATGCTGACGCCGGACAGATGCGGCTGAACGCCGGACAGATGCGGCTGAACGCCGGACTGGACCTCAATCCATTGCTCTAGCTATGGATTGAGGGAAGGCCAAGTTCAGGCGTATCTGGACAAGTCAGCGCCGGGATAGGGCCTGGGCCGGTTGCAAACTGTATTTTTGGTAGTATCCGAAATATTGCCAGCTTACGCCAACAATTCAATAGGTTAAGTCAAGGCGCGAGACCGACTGGTGCAATATGCAGGCTAGGCTTCCGATCGAAGATCATTGGTGTCTGTCACCTAAACGAGATATGAGTTGAATCACCTGTTTGAAAATGAAATACCTCGAAATCGCTATTTTGCGCTGCGCCATGGCCATAGTCTTGCCAATGAGCAGGGCATCATTGTCAGTCATCCTGAAAATGGCTGTGAACAGTTCGGCCTCAGCGAACTCGGACACCTTCAGGTTCGAAACTGCCTGCAGGATTGCTGGTTTGATGCGAACACGATTATTATCAGTTCCGATTTCAGGCGCGCGCGCGAGACTGCCGAAATCGCGCACCAAATACTGGCCTGCCGCGTACCTCTGCGTCTGGAACAGCGTATGCGTGAACGCAATTTTGGTGAACTTGAACTCACCTCGGATTGTGGCTATAGCGAGATCTGGCGTGAAGATGCCATTGACGCAAACCGCCAGCCCCGGGCCGTGGAAAGCGTCAATCAGGTCATGGCAAGAGTTACTTCCGTGGTCCGTGAATATGAAGATCGGTATACGGGCACCATCCTGCTATTAGTTTCGCATGGGGATGCCTTGCAGATACTGCAAGCGGCATTTGCAGGAATGGACGGTTCCTTGCATCGCCAGCTAGAGCATTTAAATACGGCGGAAGTTCGGGAACTGGTCGTGGGCAAAGGTAGTTGACTGGAGCAAGGAGTGGGTCTGGTTCTACCCGGTACCTGGTTCGAGGGTGCAATTAAACAGTTCCATAGACCGGATTGGTTACTTTGATGCACTGATCTTTGTGTTAAAATTGTTACCTGGTTCAATTGATTTTAAAACTGAATCTACTAGACTTTTTCACTCCAGACGCGTTGTCATAACAACAGGGACTGGTTTTGAGCTTCGACTACAAAGAAATTCGTGCACGCCAACAGGCCAGCGAGACCCAGTGGGCCTCGTACAGCGACCTGTTTATGGTGCTCGCTTTCATCTTCTTGCTCATGTACATGGTGTCAAGCTTGCGCACCGGTATGATTTCGGTCACTTCACACGCCAAAATTCAGGAAGTTCAGCAGGAGCTTGAATTGTACGAAACAATCAAGGACCAGTACCTGACCGAACGCACTAACGCACAAGAGAAAAAAATATACCAGGAAATCATCGAACAGATCGCTCTGCTCGAGGACGAGGCCGAGGCCAACAAGAAACGCCTGGCACAGGAATCCGAGGAACAGGCCGAAAGGGAATCATCGCTCAACCGCTATCAGCAAATGATCGTGTCGATGATGAATGCCAACACCGTTGCCAAGGCTGAGGCGGTCGAGGAGATGTCGTCGCAAAAACTGGAAAACCAGGAGTTGCAGGAGACCATCAGTCAAAGCAGTGTAGACCTCGAGTCGCTGCAGCAACAGTTGCAACAAGAAGAGCTTGAACTGTCAGAGTTGCAGAAAAAGCACGCTGCGGAGTCGGAAAGACATCAGCAAAAATTCGAAAACCTGAAAGTCAGCTATGAAGAAGATCAAAATCGACTGGCTACGCTGGAGCAGTTTATTCGGACCGAATCCGAAGAACGCGAGATGTTGCAAAAATCGCATGCCGAGGAAGCACAGCAACTGGCCAGTAAATACGAGGAACTGAAAGCGCAACACGAACAGGGCAAGAGCCAGGTTGTAACACTGGCCGAGACACTGCAGGCCGAGGCTGATGAAAAAGAGCGCCTGAAAAAAATGCACGCGCAGCAAACCGAGGAACTCGAGCAAAAGTTTGAGTCGTTGAAATCACAGCACGATCAGAGCTTGAGTAACCTGGCATCCCTCGAAGGCCAGATCGAAACCGAAGCCCAGAAAAAAGCAGCACTCGAAAAGGAATACTCGCAGCAGACCGAGAACCTGCAGCAACAGTTACAGAGGCTCGCCAACGAATATGGCAAAAATCAGACCAAGCTCTCGGCCCTGGAGCAGGAATTGCAACAGCGCAATGTTGAAAAACAGGCATTGGAAACGACGTTGATTACGCAAACTGAGATTCTCGAGGGCCAGATTGAACAGGAAACCCGGGAAAAGGCGGCGCTGGAAGAAGAACATTCCCGGAAAACACGTAGCCTGCAGAGCGAGTTGCAGGGCCTGGCCAGCGAGTATGGCAGGAACCAAAGCAAACTGGCGAGTCTGGAGCAGGAGTTGCAGCAGCGTGCTGCCGAGAAGGACGCTCTGGAAGCGACCCTGGTCTCGCAGTCTGAAATTCTCGAAGGCAAGATTTCAGAGTTATCGGCGCAGCATAATCAAAGCGAAATACAACTGGCTGCCCTCGAGCAGACCTTGGCAAAGGAAGCTGCCGAAAAGAAAGCGCTCGAGGGCTCGCTCGCTGATCAGACCCGGAATTTGGAGGGAAAGATTCAGGAACTGGCACAAAAACAGGGAGAAAGTCAGGCGGAGCTTTCCGCACTGGAGCAACAATTGAATCAACAGGCGGCTGAGAAGGCCGCGCTGAAAGATGCGAGCGCTGCTGAATTGGCCGATCTCGAGGATAAATTTAAAAATTTGCAGGGTGACTATGACGACAAGTTAAAGGAACTGGCTTCGCTGGAAGACAATATCGATGCAGGCAAGGCTGAGATCGAAGACCTGGGGAAAGCGCATGAAGGGCAGATAAAGCAGCTCGAAGACAAGTACAAGGGTTTGCAGGATGCCTATGACGCAAACCGTGAAGATGTCGCCAATCTGCAAGCCGACCTTGCCGGTGCCCAGGAAAACCTGCTGGATACGGCTGAAGATCTGGATCGTGCCGAATCCGATCTTGCTGCGACCTCGGAAGAATTGCAAAAGGCCCTGGAGTTGGCGAAGAGTCGCCAGGACGTCGCGCAGCGTATTAAGGAGGGTTTCGAACAGGCGGGTATCAAGGCCGAAGTCGACAGTGGTACCGGTGACGTAATCCTCGACTTTGGCGAGGAATATTTCGATACGGACAGTCATAGCCTGAAGCCGGGCATGGAAAAAACCATCCGTGATGCGGTACCGGTTTATGCTGACAGCCTGTTTGGCGATGAAACCAAGCAGGCGCAGATTTCCGCGGTTGAGATCATCGGTTTCGCATCGCCTACCTTTGCCGGCAAGCCGGTCAATCCGACCTCGCTTCCCGCGCAGAATCGAAGGGCAGTGAATTACAACCTGGACCTGAGCTACGAACGCGCAAAGTCAATTTTCGAGTACGCCTTTGATACCAATAAACTCAAATTCCAATACCAGGAAACCATGTTGCCGTTGATTAAGGTAACCGGTCGCAGTTTTTTTACCGAGCAGATAAATCCCGAGGACACCGGTAACCTTTCACGTGAAGAATTTTGCAAACTGTATAACTGTTTTGGCTCGCAGCGAGTCATTATCAAGTTTGGTTTGAAAGAAAAAGAGAAAACATAATGAATGCAGCGATTGTCGATTTAATCAACCTGGTGGTGCAGTACGCCACTGATTATCTGATGCCCCTGTTACTGGGTGGGTTCATCCTGGCGGCTATCGCGCGAGTGCTGATCACCATAACCATTCACCGGCAGAAGCGTTTCGTCAAGGAATTCAGCAAGCGGGTGCACCAGGAGATCATGGCGAATCCGGAACCTCACGGGTCATTCTACAGCCTGGTCAAACGAGCCCTGACACGCACCTATTTCGAAAATTTTGAACTACGCGCCCGCTACAGGCGCCGTAATGAGGATCATATAATGACCGTCGGAGACCGGGTGTTCCTGATTCAGGATGGCATCATCCGTCTGATCGACGATTTCCTCAAGCATGTTCGCTATTTGCGCAAGGAAACCGGACAGCAACCGGACTTTCACGAGATATCGAACAGTGTGTTTGCGGCCAATCCGATCTTTAACCGGGTGCTCGGCGTGTTTTCTCTGAGCAGGACCAACGATGTGCTCAATATACTGCCCAGTATCTTCATAGTCGGCGGAATATTCGGTACCTTTCTCGGTATCATGAGGGCGCTGCCCGAATTGACCGCGATGGACGTTACCAACGCGGAGGCCAGCAAGCTTGTTATCGATGCCTTCCTGATCAAGATTTCCTTCGCGTTAAGCACGTCTATCCTCGGGATTGTGCTGTCGATAGTCATGAGTTTTATGAATACCCTGTTGTCACCGACGAATACCTATGTCGAAATCGTCGATGCCTTCAATTCTGCTTCCGAGATTTTGTGGAATAAATCTTTAACCAATGACGCGGGTGGCGTCGACAGCAGTCTTAGCGATCGTGAATCGGAGGCCGTAGACGCTTTTGATCTGGCGATTGCGAGTCTGCACGCAAAACGAGCCTAGCCGGGACCGATTTTTGCTTCAAGATCCACTCAGAATCGCGAGCGTACATTTGGCGTTGTTACGGCGCAGCGGCTTAACCGGCGCGTATTCCTCTGAGTCGACAAAGGCGCGGGCTGAATCCATATCGGGGAACTCGATAATTACCATACGGGTAGGGCTCCATAAGTCGGTTTCACGCACCTCCATATCGCCGCCACGAACCCGGTAGACGCCACCAAATTTTTCCGCGATCGGTTTCGCCAGCTTTTTATATTCTTCGTATGCTTCCGCGTTTTCGATCTCTGTATCGACGATAATGTATGCGCTCATGATAGGCTCCTGTGGCTACGGCGAGATGAATATCTGTTCTGTAAGTTTACGCAAATCGTTATAATGCATGTAACCCTGTCCGAGCAAGTCATCGATGAACCCATTTGAAAATATCAGTTTTGAAAAGCAGGCCTCGATCGCGAGGATTGTGTTGAATCGACCCGACGCGGCCAACGGGCTCGATAGCCTGATGGCCAGCGAATTGAATCAGGCGGCACAGTTATGCAGTGACGATCCCGAACTGAAGGTTGTGATCCTCAGCTCCAGCGGGCGTTTTTTCAGCGCCGGAGGCGATATCAAGGAAATGCTCTCGCACGGAGACGCGGTAGGCGATGCAGTGAAATCGCTGGCAGATGATTTACACAGTGCCATTTCGACCCTGTCACGAATGTCGGCAGCTTTGATCGTTGCGGTCAACGGTGTTGCAGCGGGTGCCGGCTTCAGCCTGGCACTGATCGGCGATATCGTACTGGCCGCAGAATCTTCCAGTTTTACGATGGCTTATACGCGTGCGGGATTGTGCCCAGACGGCAGTTCCAGTTATTTCCTGCCGCGACTGGTTGGATTGCGTAAGACACAGGAGTTGATGTTGACCAACAATACGTTGAGCGCGCAACAAGCTTTTGACCTGGGTTTGGTGACACGTGTCGTCGCAGAGGCTGACCTGGCGGCACAGGCCGAGGGGCTTGCCGCTGATCTGGCCGGTAGCGCGCGCCTCTCTACCGCCTATGTCAAGAAGCTGTTGCTGGCGAGTTACGCTAACGATCTCGAAACCCAGATGGAACTGGAAGGACAACTGGTATCACGCTGTGCGGCTTCAGCGGATGGACGTGAGGGAATTCAGGCCTTCGTCGATAAACGCAAGCCCCAATTTGACTAGTGGTTAATTGAGCTATGACTGATTTATCTCAGGGAATTGCTTTTATCGATGACGAGTATGTACCAGTGGCTGAGGCCAGAATTCCGGTGCTCGACTGGGGTTTTCTGCATTCCGACGCGACCTATGATGTCGCCCATACCTGGCATGGCAGATTTTTCCGGATCGAAGATTATCTGGACCGATTCCATACCAGCATGGCGAAACTGCGTATGTCGGTACCCTATAGCCGCGAGCAGATCCGGGCAATCATGTTTGAGCTTGTCAAACGCACTGGCCTGCGTGATGCCTATGTAGAAATTGCCTGCACACGTGGCTTACCTGCGCCCGGTTCGCGAGATCCACGCAATTGCCAAAATAGGTTTCTGGCGTTTGCGATTCCGTTTGTCTGGATTGCCGATGATAAACTGCGCCAGCAGGGACTGAATCTGCTAATCAGTGAGCAACAGCGCATCCCTCCGGAGTCCGTCGACCCCCAGATCAAGAACTACCACTGGCTCGATATGGTCATGGCCCTGTTCGAAGCTTATGACCATGGCGCCGATACCGTGGTGCTTGTCGATGCGGCCGGGAACCTCGTCGAAGGCCCGGGGTTTAATGTATTTGCGCGCAGTGGTAATACGGTTATCACTCCGGCGCGCGGCGTGCTCGAGGGTGTGACCCGTGAAACCATATTGGAATTGCTGTCCCGCGAGAAGCTCGACGTGAGACAGGATCTGTTGCCGGCGACGCTGGCACGATCTGCGCAGGAAGTATTTATTACCAGTACCGCGGGCGGCGTCATGCCGGTCACCCGAATCGCAGATGAAACAGTTGGCGATGGCAGGCCTGGCGTGCTGACCGCGAAATTGAATGATGCCTACTGGAGCCTGCACGCTGACCCCAAATATAGCGTCGCAATCGATTATTGAGGAGGCGAATGTGACCACTAAAGTTGCACTGGTAACCGGGGCGGGCAGCGGAATCGGCAGGGCGGTTTGTCTTGCGCTGCTCAGCAATGCTTACTCGGTTGTGTTGGTCGGCAGGCGACTCGAAGTGCTGCAGGAAAGTGTGGCGCTGGCCAGGGTCGATGCTTCTCGGACCTTGTGCGTGCCTACCGATGTCGGTAAACCCGACCAGGTCAAAAACCTGTTCGCACAGGTCGAGTCCAGCTTCGGTCGGCTCGATTTGCTATTCAATAATGCCGGCAGTTACACCCCTGGGATTCCATTGGAGGATCTTTCTTACGAGCAATGGCAGACGACCGTCGATGTCAATTTAACCGGCCCGTTTCTATGCGCCCAACAGGCGATTCGGATGATGAAAGGGCAAACCCCGAAAGGTGGCCGCGTTATTAACAATGGATCAATATCGGCACATGTACCCCGCCCATTTTCGGCACCTTACACGTCGACCAAGCATGCGATCACCGGCCTGACCAAATCGATTTCACTCGACTGTCGTCACCATAATATCGCCTGTAGCCAGATCGATATCGGTAATGCCGCGACACCGATGACCGAGGCCATGCCGAAGGGCGTTCCCCAGGCTAACGGTGAGCGGGCGGTTGAACCGGTCATGGATGTCGAGCATGTCGCCCAGGCGGTGTTACAAATGGCGTCGTTGCCACTCGATACCAATGTTCAGTTCATGACCATCATGGCGACTACCATGCCCTATATCGGGCGCGGCTAAGGTCACTTAGGGAAGCTCTGTATTTGCAGAGATTCCTTAGGTAAAAGAAAAAGTTGTAGACGATGGATACTGTCGCAATTACCTTGTAAGAGCACTAGTGGAGTCCAGATAACTTAACGGGATTCCAACGCTGACTTCCAATCCACCCAGGTGCGATTCTGCAAATGATATCTTGCCCTCATAGGTATCGATAATGTCATTGCAAATTCCAAGCCCCAGGCCGTGACCGGCGACCGATTCGTCGAGGCGAACGCCGCGCTGTTTGATTTCCTCTAATTGCCGGGTTTCGAGGCCATGCCCATCGTCTTCAATCACTATCGAAAGCCAGTCTTGACTTGCATTAATTAACAGTTTTGCCTGACTGGAGGCAAACTTGCAGGCATTGTCCAACAGGTTGCCGATCAATTCGAGCATGTCGTCGCGATCCAGTTGAAGCGCGATCATCTCGGCCCCGAGCTCAGAGTTTATTTGAATGTCCGGGTAAATTTTTCGCATGACGTCAAGCATCGCCGGGATTTCATCGGCGACATCGAAGTCACCGCCAGCTTTCGATGATCCGGAAATTCTCGCACGTTTAAGTTCTCGTTCCAGGATGTATTTGATTTGCGACAGTGAATCGGCGAGCGCCTGATTCTCCTTGTTGTCCAGTTGTATCGATAGTAGCTGAATCGGGCGTTTGAGTTCGTGGGCCAGATTGCCGATAGCATGCCGCGTACGTTCAATCCTGAGACGTAAATGCATGACCAGCTTTTCGATCTCAGTGACCAGGGGAGCAATTTCAGCCGGGATTTGAATTTCCGGGTTGTTGCTGTCGCCATGGCGCAGCGAAGTTAGATTTTTGCGCAACCACTCGAAAACATAAAACGATTGCCTGAGTGTGCGTTGTTGCAGGTATATGAGAATCACTGTCACCAGTAAAACCAGAGCCAGTGCATAAAAGGTATATTGCTGTAGTTGTGTCTGGATCGGGTTGATATCCTCCACCATCCAGATTTTGATGGTCTGGCCTTTTTTATCGACTTGCTGGACCCACACTAACCAGTCCTCTGACCCGGGCCCGCGCACAAGATAATGACCTGCCTCTTTGCCACTGCCCGTTGACGGGAAATCGCCATCGAACAGTGACCTCGAAGCAAGCCTTTGTCCATCTACGTCAACCTCGTAATAGTGACCTGAGCGGACGCGATCATAAACAGCCGACATCCTCCCGGGTATGATCCTCCATTCCTGATTCGAATCCTGCTCCAGTGCGCTAATCAGGCTTTCGGCATCGTTTTCCAACCGGGTCAACACGTAATCTTGCAGTAATTGCTGCATAAAGAAATACATGATGATTAACAGGGCAGACATCACGACGATCATGTTGAGCGTCAGGTTTCGGGTAATCCTGGTTTTTAATGAATACATATCCGGGCAGTTCAGCTCCGATCTACTGGCGTGATAATCGATAACCCTGACCGCGATAGGTCTTTATCGTGGATTTGCCCAGCAGTGCGCGCAGGCGATTGATATAGACCTCGATGACATTGCTGTCTTTAATCTGTTCCTCTTCATAAACATGTTCGCTCAATTCCGTTTTTGAAACTATCTTGTCGGGATGCAGCATCAGGTGACGGAGCAATCTGAATTCAATCGCGGTTAGCTGAATCTTTTCGTTTTGCGCCTGTGTGACCGCCTGGCTATCGATATCCAGAACCATGTTATCAAATTCGAGGCTATTGTCTGAATGTCCGAACCGTCGCCGCAGTATCGCTTCGAGGCGGGCACTCAACTCATCGAAATGAAATGGTTTACCCAGATAATCATCCGCCCCCGCTTTCAATCCATCAACCCGGTCGCGCCAGGAATCCCTCGCCGTCAGAATCAGGACCGGTGCCGTCATTTTTTTGGTACGCCAGTTCTTCAAAACATCCAGACCTGGTTTCTGTGGCAGACCAAGATCGAGAATAATGCCGTCAAACTGTTCTTCCAGCGCGAGAAATTCTGCGTCCACACCGTTATCCACGCATTCGACGACATAGTCCAGGTTTTTAAGTCTGGGTTTCAGATATTCGACCAGTGCAACATCATCTTCGGCCAGTAATAGCTTCAATCTTCGACCTCCAATTCCAGTAGTGAGCCGTTGCGAGCGTTGACTTTAAGCTCGATTATGGCACCGTCCTTACGCAGAAACTCCATTTCATAGATAACGGTTCCATGATCGCGTTCGGCTTCGAGATCGAGCAATTTGCCATACTTTTTTTCCGGGTACATGGAGATAATCGTTTCCAGCGAAAGAAGTTCGCCACGATTGACCAGTTTGCGGATTTCTGACTGACTGATGTCTTTGCCAGCCTGGACTGGAAAATTAATCGTCCCAGCGACCAAAACCAGGAATAAAAACATTGTCTTCATCGAACTGACCTCGCTCGGCATTTTGGTGGCAGGCATTACATTGACTGATAGAACCTACTTTATCATTGGCCTGAATGAATCTCGACGGAATCTCGTCGTGTTCGTGTATGAAATAGGGTAGATCGGTAATTCTTAGCGGCACCCGATCACCGAGATTTCTAAACAGTTTTCGGTATGAGCTGGAATCGCTGGTCTGTAGTAGATATTTTTCGATAGCCTGGCCTGTTGTGGCATCAACCTCGGCATTTTCGCCAAAATGTTGATCCAGTCCCTGCATGACCCGCCGCCAGCTTGCACCGGGGAGCAATTGCGCCGGGTAAGCCATGTGGCAGCTCCCGCACTCCTCGGCATAGAGCGGATTCTGTATTGTCGACGAGTGTCGGTAGTCGTCATCGTCGTCATCGAGTTCCCAATAGCCTTCATTCCCGGAGGCGAGACTCTGACCTATGCCATAAAAACTGAAGGTCAGAATAGACGTCAACAGCAGAGAGCCTGCGATCATTATGGTGTTGTTTTTCATGTTCGTTTTCCTGTTCAGGTTACTGGCTGGAAAGCCAGGTTAAAATATCGGCTTTCTCCTGCGTGGTGCAGTTTCGGCCAAAGGTCCATTGACAGTTCCGCAAGAACCATTTTTCGATTTTTTTTGCGCTTTGATAACGCTCGGCATTGGCTGATAGCGCCATCGGCTTTATGATTTTTCCGGTTTTGACGTGTTTGCCAGTGGTTGCGGGATTGTCCCCATGGCAGCTGGTACAACTGCGTTGATTAACCGTCGAGTACCAAAGCCGGTGGCCTCGCTGCGCATCGGCATGACTTATTCCCTGTTGGCGGTAGGTCTGCAGATGCCGGGGTGGATTTTGGTTGGCGAGAACAGTTACGGAAATCACGCTAGCCAGCAACAGCCAGGCTACCCGCTTAAAATTATTTTTCATGGTCGCCTCCTGAGGCTGGTTTAAAATCCTGCCAATGTGAGCGAAGCTTCTTGCGTCCGGTCAGCATGGCCTTGGCCAGGTTTTCGCCCTCGAGAAAGCTGCTGAACACCACACCCGCCACATGAGCCAATACCAGTAACAACGTAAAATTGGCGATGAATTCGTGAAACTCTTCCATCCACTCGCCACGCCAGGAGGAAAACAGCGTGTCGGCAAGAGGGCCTTGTCCCTCGGTCGCGATAATCACCATGCCGCTAAATGATGTCATCGCGATACTCGATAAAAGCAGAATTACCATCACGGCGGCCACCGGGTTATGTCCCAAATAGTGTGCAGCCCGGAATCTGAGCATTCCCCCGAGATGGGACAACACCACTTTTGGCGATTTGACGAAGTTCATGAAGCGAGCGTTGCGCGTACCTACCAAACCCCAGAACAAGCGAAATCCAATCAGGAATGAAACCGCATAACCAGCCTGCAGATGAAGATTTAACCAGTCATCTTCGCTAATCATCGCGAGCAGGAAGAAAAAAACGAGGCTCCAGTGGAACACCCTGACCAATGGATCCCAGGCTTTCACGGTGAGCGAATTTGTTGACATGAGCATTTCCCATTTATTGAATGGGGTTGATTTTAAGGTCGTAGGCTTAAATGAAACTTAAATCGAGATAGAAAAAGTATTTCCTGGCCCGAACGGCACTTACTTAAGCTCGCAACCATCGTCATGCCAACCCAACCAGGTTCGGATAAACGCTGAAAATTTTCGCGAATGCCTCGGCGGCTGCGCCGCCTGCGGTTTACTTCGTGAAAATTTTCAGCGTTTATCCGGCCTTGAAATTATTGGGCATTTAAATTCTGCATATGTTTCGAAAATCCATGCTTTCGGTCTAATGTAAGTGCCATTGATTACCTGGACTGCAATTCCTGATTGGTTATTCGTGCCTGTTGTCTGATACCCGAATACCTATTCTGCCGGGGATTGGTTGGGACCTGGTTGGGATGTTCAGACAGTCTGGATTTATTCACTGCTGAACAGATTGAACAGGTTAAAATCATTCTGGTAAGGAACCCGTTTGGAAGCCTTCGTTTTGGTCGCGATCATTTCCAGATAGAGCGTCATTTGATGATGTTGCAGATTCTCCGCATTCAGCGGTTTTTGCGTGAAACGGGTAGCGCGCAACATACTATCGACCCCGTCCAGAATCGCATATTCGCTATCAGCTAACAGAACTACTTCTTTGCCCGCATGCCAATAAACGTCCAGGTTGCTGATATCGAGCGGGTCGAACAATGGTATCAACGGCACCAGGTCAAATGGCATAACCACTCGAATAATATCGATGTGCCGAATTTTGTTGGCGCCGGAAATATTGGTGGTCTTGGGTTGTCCAAAGGTGACTACTTGTCCGATTTTGAAATGCTCGGCATCCATATACATGGCCAGTATCAAGGCCACCGCTCCGCCCAGGCTATGGCCCGTGGTTACAATCTTGAATTCGGGATTGAGGAGAGGTTTCAACTCTGCGTAAATCTTTTTTGCCGCTAACGAAAAACCCTGATGCAAACTTATCCCGGTGTTTTGATCTGTGGTCAAGTTGAGTGAAATATCAACCATCGCATTTTCGATGTTGGAAGTGCCGCGTATCGCGACAACCTGGGTTTTGCTCGATTCGTTGGTGGCAAGAAAGAACGAAACCTGGATATCCGCTAGGGTGTGATAGTGCGTGAGCCTGTAGTGGCTGGATTCGAGCAGGCGATGAATTTCGCTTTCAGTTTGATAGGCGGCATTGGCAAACCGGGCTTGTTTTTGCAGCTCGGTAAAATTGATCGCAGCACTGTCGCCAGTCGCATGTGCCGAGCTGTTGCAAATAAACGCAATCACCAATAAGAAAAGCTTGAGCTCAGGCAGGAATCGTTTCTGAATATGGATAGTTGGCATAGGCAAAGAGGTTTAGCCGGGCATTCAGGATATCGCGTTAAAACCAACGCGCAAGATTACCATTTCACAAAAAATGGTTGTTATCGGGCCGAACCGGTCGGCGCCGCTTTTTTTTTGGGTCTGTCATGTGTTCGAGATAGTAGCACCGAGAACCACACACTGCATTCACGAACCAGTTGAATGCCAGCAGATTTCGGCAGGGGGGGTTATCTCTTCAAAGTCGGTTGGGATTTCGGGCGCTTGCCGATTGATCCAGGCAGGGTAGGTCGGCCCATGGTCGTTTATCGCATGGCGTGATTTGAATTGCGCATGCTGTGCCAGATCTTCGCCTGCGAACAGAATTTCAAAACAGCAATCGACGTTATCCAGCAATTCGTGCCAGTGAGATTGGGGATGTTGCACGATGCATTGCGCCACCTCGTCTATCAGGATCTGCTGGGGCATGTCTTCATACTGGCGCTCGATCCATTGCGGCTGTTGCAATGCCTCACAGAAATTTTTCCAGAATGCGGTTTCGATCGCACCGAGACTGATAAAACGTCCATCGGCGCATTGATAAAAGTTGTAACAGGCCGCACCGCCGTTGAGTAACGAGGCCGCGCGTTGATCCGCGTCGGTCAGTAGCGGCAGATATTGCCAGCTGAGCATCGACTCGGTGATGCTGATATCGAGGTAGAGGCTGCCGGAATGAGCAACTTTCGCGTGCAGCGCGGCGAGCATGGCGGTACTGGCCTGCAGCGCAGCGCTGTGGTCGGCGATGGGCGGGTAACCGATTACCGGTCGCTCACCGGTGCCGCTGACGATTGACTGAGAACTGAGCGCGCAATAGTTAATGTCGTGTCCAGCACTTAAAGCATGGGGTCCCTGCTGTCCATAACCCGACAATGCGCAGTGAATCAGTCCCGGGTTAATCGAATCGAGCCTGTCGCGATCGAAACCGAGCCGCGCGAGCACGCCCGGTCTGAAGGATTCAAGCAGAATATCGGCGTCGACGAGTAACTCGTTCAAAGCCTGCCGGCCACTGTCGGATTTAAGATCGAGCAGGCAGATGCGCTTGCCGCGGTTGAGGTGACGATATACAGGTGAAACATCGCCGGCTTGCGCCTGCATGAAAGAGCGCATCGGGTCGCCTTTCGGCGGTTCGATTTTGATTACTTCGGCGCCGAGGTCGGCGAGCTGACGCGTTGCGAATGGCCCGGGAATATATTGCGACAGGTCGATTACGCGGACATCGGCCAGCAAGTGATTCACTTTCATGGGATTGACGTTTGGATTCGCCTATTCGTACTGGCGAACATCGTCGATCACCTTGCCATCGTTGAGCAGACTGCCTGGCGCGACCATTTCGACTTCGCCACGCAATTTGCAGATAGAGCGAATACTCTCGGCGATGGCTTCCGCGAGCGATTCCGTACCACCGCCGGTTTCACATTGCAGGGTGATCTGATCGGCCTGATCGACCCAGTCGATAACGAGGCGGGCCCTGGAAATCTCGGGGTGGCGTTTGATTACCTTGTCGACCTGTTCCGGGTGGATGAACATACCGCGCACCTTGGCGGTCTGATCGGCGCGTCCCATCCAGCCCTTGATGCGCTGGTTGCTGCGCCCGCAGGGACTGATGCCGGGCAGGTAGGCCGACAGGTCACCGGTGGCGAAACGGATCAAAGGGTAGTCGCTTCCCAGGTTGGTCACTACGACTTCGCCGACTTCACCTTCGCCAACCAGGTCACCGCTGCCCGGACGCACGATTTCAACATAGACACCCTCGTCGATGATCAAGCCTTCCTGGGCGTTGGATTCGTAGGCAATCAGCCCGAGATCGGCGGTGCCGTAGCATTGCTGCACGCGTACTCCGCGTTCGACAAAGCCGGCACGCAGAGGTGGTGGCAGGGCCTCGCCGCTCACCATCGCCTTGTTCATCGAGCTCAGATCAGCGCCCATAGTGTCGGCCTGTTCGAGAATGATTTTTAGAAACGAAGGGGTACCGACATAAGCGTTTGCGCCGAGGTCACTGATCGTCTGTACCTGCAACTCGGTTTGCCCGACCCCAGCAGGGATGACGGCACAGCCGAGCGCCTGAGCAGCATTGTCGAACATCTGGCCAGCGGGAGTAAAATGGTAACTAAAACAGTTGTGTACGAGGTCGCCGGGGCGAAATCCGCTGGCGTAGAGCGAGCGTGCGAATCGCCAGAAGTCGAAAACCGCGAAACCCGGCTCGTAAATAGGGCCGGGGGAGGCGAAAACATGTGAATAATGCGGCCCGTTGTTGGCGGTGTAACCGCCAAAGGGACGCCCCGTCTTTTGTAACTCGATCAGTTCCGATTTACGCGTCAGCGGTAACGCGCTGAATGATTCAGCGTCGATAATCGTATCGGGGTCTATGTTTTTAAGCGACTCCGAGTACGCGTTGGTATTGTCCTTTACATGTGCGACTTGCGTACGCAGCGCTTGCAGTTGTGCCTGCCTGCGTTCGTCGTCGTCGCGTGTTTCCAGGCTGTCGTAGAATTCACTCATAATCTGTCCCTTCATTCACCAGGGTTTTAGTCATCCCGATACGTCAACCCCGCATATGCGGGTGCCACCAAATGGAGGTCTTCCAGGATTAATGTCATCCCCGCGTAGGCGGCGGTCCGACGTATCGGGATCTTGCAAAAGACACATATTATAAGATTCCCGCCTGCGCGGGAATGACTTGAATCATCTGGATTCCCGCTTGCGTGGCAGCGGCGGAAAACCTTCAGGTCAGCCAGCGTTTTCGCCGACGATAGTGCTTTACGTCGCGAAAATTGACGCGTTTGCCTTCGCTGATGCCAAGATAGAATTCCTTGACGTCGGTGTTATCACGCAGCTCGGCAGCGCTACCGTCAAGCACCACACGACCATTTTCAAGAATGTAGCCGTGGTCGGCGTAGCGCAGCGCGATATTGGTGTTTTGTTCGGCGAGCAGGAAGGTTACTCCTTCGTCCTTGTTGAGGCGTTCGACGTTTTCGAAAATCTCTTCCACCAGTTGCGGTGCGAGGCCCATCGAAGGTTCATCCAGCAGGATCATTTTCGGACGTGACATCAACGCGCGGCCGATCGCTACCATTTGCTGTTCTCCACCCGAAGTGTAGCCGGCTTGCGCGCGACGACGTTTTTTCAGGCGTGGAAAATAGCTGTAGACAAGTTCGAGATCGTTGTGGATTGCTGCGTTGCCGTCACGGCGTGTGTAGGCGCCGGTCAGCAGGTTTTCCTCGACCGTGAGGTGTTCGAAACAATGGCGTCCTTCCATGACCTGGATAACGCCTTGCTGAACCAGTTCCGCCGGGGTCAGCTTGTCGATACGTTTGCCTTCGAATTCGATACCGCCCTTGGTAATGTCGCCGCGCTCGGCACGCAGCAAGTTGGAAATCGCTTTCAGGGTTGTGGTTTTTCCGGCGCCGTTGGCACCGAGCAGGGCGACTATGCCCTGCTCGGGTACCTCGAGCGATACGCCTTTCAATACCAGGATGACGTGATCGTAGATCACCTCGATGTTGTTCACCGACAGCAGTGTACTGCTGCTGTTTGCAATCGCGGCATCACTCATCAGACGTTTCCTGGTATCCCGGCCTAGTTACAGCTGCGTTCGGACACGTTGTTTTCCGCTGCGAACTGGGCCGAATCCTCGGCAATTAACGGGCCGGTGATGTCACGTAGTGGCTCATAGAAGTCGCTAACCAGGTTCCATTTTCCGGCCTTGGCGTCCCACTGTTGCAACGCAACCTTGCCCGGACCTTCATGGTTCTCGCAAGTGATCTTTACCGGAATGGTGAATCCTTCCAGACCTAATTCCTTCAGGCGTGCTTCGTCGACTTCGAGCGCCTCGAAACCGTCACGCACGTGTTTGCCCCTGATTTCGTTGGTGCCGTGAATCTCCATCGCCTTGCGAATCGCCTCGGAAGTCCACATCGCGGCGACCAGCCCCCGATTGTAGAGAACTTCACCGATACGATCGCGATCGCCCAGGCCCATGCCCTTGTCGTAAACGTGTTTCTTGATATCGTTGTGCGCGCCGAAATTGGCACCCGGCTGGTGGAAAGCCCCCGACAGGTAACCGTCGGCGGCTGCACCGGCAGGTAACACGTCGTTTTCAGAGCCCGACCACCAGACGCCGATGAAGTGATCCATCGGGTAGCGAATCGACGCGGCTTCCTTGATTGCGACCTGGTTCATGACACCCCAGCCCCACATCATCACCCAGTCGGGTTTTTCGCGTCGGATCTGCAGCCAGGTTGCCTTTTGCTCCTGGCCCGGGTGGTCGACCGGCAACGCCATGAATTCGAATCCGAATTTTTCAGCCGCTTTTTCCAGCGTGCGGATCGGTTCCTTGCCGTAAGCCGAGTTGTGGTAAACCAAAGCGATCTTCTTGCCCTTCAGGTTCGCCATGCCCCCTTCCTTTTCACCGATGTACTGTACGAAAACGGTTGCCTGACTCCAGTAGGTTGCAGGGAAGTTGAAAACCCACGGAAAAACCTTGCCGTTGGCGGCGGAGGTACGACCGTAGCCCATCGAAAAAACTGGGATTTCATCCACGCTGGCCTTCGGGATCAATTGGTATGTAATACCGGTGGAAAGCGGCTGATACACGAGTGCGCCAGACTGTCCTTCGGCCTTGGTGTTTTCATAACATTCCACGCCCTTCTTGGTGTTATAGCCGGTCTCACAGGGCACCAGGCTGATGCGCGCGCCGTTGATGCCGCCATCACGCTCGTTGAGCATGTTGAGGTAATCCCCGTAGCCGTTGGCAAAGGGAATGCCGTTCGGTGCATAGGGGCCGGTTCGATAATCGAGGGTCGGCATGACCAGCTCGTAGGCGCTGGCGACACCGGAAATCAGCGGTACCGTCAACAGTGCGGCCACGATAGTTCGGGTTAATTTTCTCATTTACTTACTTCCTCCGTTTGTATTACGAAACTACATTTTTAATTTACACGCCGTCAGCCGATCCACCGGTTAATAGGGGAACGGCCACAGGCGTAATTTTTCCTTTGCGATCCGCCACAGGCGTGCCAGCCCGTGCGGTTCGACAATCAGAAAGCCAATAATCAGTATACCGACGGTAATTATTTCGATATGCGCGGACAATGCGCTGTCGGTGCCGAAGCCATCAACCAGGATATTTTTCAGCATGATCGGCAGGATCACCAGGAATGCGGCTCCAAGGAAAGAACCGAGTACAGATCCCAGGCCACCGATGATGATCATGAACAACACCAGGAAAGACTGATTGATATCAAACGCTTCGGTGGGTTCTGCCGAACCCAGCCACACGGCGAAGTACAGTGCGCCGGCCATGCCGACATAAAAGGATGACACCGCAAACGCCGACAACTTGGCGATCAACGGGCGTACGCCAATCAGTTCTGCCGCGATATCCATGTCGCGAATTGCCATCCAGTTTCGACCGATACGGCCGCGTGCAATGTTTTTGGCCGCCAGGGCGAACACCGCAACAAAAGCCGCAACCAGGTAGTATTTGGCAACCCCGCTCGCTTGCGGACCGGTTATGATCATGCCGAATATGGTCATCGGCGGCGCGTTAATCATGCCTGAGGCACTGTAGTTAAAAAACCAGCCAACCTTGTTGAATAGCCAGATCAGGAAAAACTGCGCCGCCAGTGTGGCGACGGCCAGGTAAAATCCCTTGATGCGTAACGAGGGCAGGCCAAACAGTGTGCCGACCGCTGCGGTAATCAAGCCCGATAGTAGCACCAGCGGGATAAAGCCCAGTTCGGGGAAGGCGACCATCAGTTTGTAAACCGAAAATGCACCCACCGCCATGAAACCCCCGGTGCCGAGAGAAAGCTGACCACAGTAGCCGGTTAAAATGTTCAGGCCGAGCGCTGCCAGCGAATAAATCAGGAATGGCAGCAGGATTGCGTTGAGCCAATATTCATTCAGTAGGTAGGGGACGACGACAAAAGTGATGAATAAAACCCCGAAAATGACATAGCGATCCTGGTCGATCGGGAACAGCGCCTGATCATCCTTGTAGTTCGCCTTGAACTGGCCGGTCTCTCTGTATAACACCGTATTACACCCTTTCTATGATCTTTTCACCGAACAACCCTTGTGGGCGGAACAGCAGGAACACCAGTGCCAGCATGTAGGCGAACCAATTTTCGATGGCGCCGCCGACAAACGGCCCGAGGTAGACTTCAGCCACTTTTTCACCGACGCCGATAATCATGCCGCCGATGATCGCGCCAGGGACCGAGGTGAAACCGCCCAGGATCAGAACCGGCAAGGCTTTCAGCGCGATCAGTGACAGCGAGAACTGTACGCCGGATTTGGAACCCCACATGATGCCGGCGACCAGGGCGACGATTCCCGATACCGACCAGACGATGACCCAGATAGTATGCAGTGAGATGCCGACCGAAAGTGCGGCCTGGTGATCGTCTGCCACCGCGCGCAGCGCACGGCCAATGCGGGTTTTCTGGAAAAATATCGCCAGAAAAACTACCAGGATTGCAGCTGTTGCCGCTGCAAACATTTCCAGTTTTTCGATGTAAATACCCTGGTCCCACAACCAGTCCCAGGCACCCTGCGGGATGCCGATATCGAGTACCTTGACATCCGAACCCCACAGGATATCGCCCATGCCCTCAAGCACGTAGGCGAGGCCAATGGTTGCCATGAACAGGATGATCGGTTCCTGGTTGACCAGATGGCGCAGCATGACTCTCTCGATCAACCAGGCCAGCGCAATCATCACCGCGATGGTGCCGATGATCGCCAGCCAGATAGGGAAGCCGAATTTTTCCATCAGTCCGACTAGCGTCAACGCCGCGAACAGCGCCATCACGCCCTGGGCAAAATTGAATATGCCGGAGGCTTTGAAGATCAACACGAATCCCAGTGCCACCAGCGAGTACATGACGCCTGCCATCAATCCACTGAGTGCGACCTCGATAAAAAATAACATTATTCGAAACCCCAGGCTTTCGGTGTGTGAACGTCATCCCCGCACAA
>JAAESG010000370.1 GCA_024229615.1 Gammaproteobacteria bacterium
ATTTTTCATGGGGCACCTTCAAATGGTATTTCGACCAGTACAGTCCTTTTGGCCTCGATGCCGGGGTCTTTTTTTGGAGCGACAACCTGTCGCGCCATGATGCCGAGATCTTTTTCAATATGGTCGAAAATAGCGAGGTCGTCATTCTGGGAGGCGGCGCGATGAGTCTCGGTTTCGAACGTTATGATGCCATGGGCGGTCATTTTTTCGATGATTATGACCGGTTTAAGAACTGTCTTCATCAGCGCCAGAATACCGGCAAATTAACGGTCGGGTTTTCGGCTGGTGCCATCCAACTCGGTGATGTTTGTGAGCAAGACGATTATCATCGCTGTTACGCCTTGATCCACAATGTCACCACCACTCTGCACCATGAATGGGGCCGGGAGGCGGATCTGGGCAAACTGGCCCGGAGATTTCCAGGGCATCTGGCGTTCGGCCTGCCTAACGATGCCGGTATTGCTTCCAACCAGGGCTTTCTCCCCTCGGGCAACAAATGGCAGGTATTGCAGTTTATCATCGACAATTCCTGGGACCTTCCGGAAGACAGTTTTCACATCAAGACCCGCCAGGGAATGTGCATCGAACATATTTACAACGACGGCCGTAAATGGACCTTTAACGGCGGTGATGTTATGGTTAGAGTTTTTTCGCCGGACTACAGCTATCAGGGCACCTGGATAATGATGCCCAACAATCCGA
>JAAESG010000371.1 GCA_024229615.1 Gammaproteobacteria bacterium
ATTTTCGCGAATGCCTCGGCGACTGCGCCGCCTGCGGTTTACTTCGCGAAAATTTCCACCGTTTATCAGGCCTTGAAATCTATTGAGTATTTAAATTCTGGACAGATTTCGAAAATCCATGCTTTCATTCTAATCTTAGTGCCATTGGCGTCAGTACAAAATATACGCCTGGGAATCATGGCGTTAGCGGGCGACCTGGGCAAACGCCACTGGCAGCGTATATTTTCCCGGGCATCGAATTTTTCCCCACTACCTAGAGTACTCTTCCTGGTTTGATTTTCCAGTTAACGTCTCTCCACCGACGGGAGCACGAACTTTCAGCCGTTGTTCAGAATTGGTTCATCCTCACTTGTTATAGTTCTATCGTGATCGGTGAGAATCCGACAAAAACGGTTGATTTTGCAAGTTAAGCCCGTTATGGTCTGGGCATAACTTGAGGAGTCCGGGCATCGATAATAAACACTATCCCGGTCATAACGAAAATTAAAAGTCACGATACACAGCCGAGATATACCTATCATGTCCAATGATGATGCACTGGTTCGCTTTGTCGATATACAAAAAAGTTATGACGGTGAGTCGCTAGTCGTAAAAAGCCTTAATCTTGACGTCGCCAACGGCGAATTCCTGACCATGCTCGGACCATCGGGCTCTGGTAAAACAACCTGCCTGATGATGCTCGCTGGATTTGAACCAGCCACGCACGGTGAAATCTTCTACAAGGGCAACCCGATCAACCGGGTTCCACCGCACAAACGCGGTATCGGCATGGTGTTCCAGAACTATGCCCTGTTCCCGCACATGACCGTGGCCGAAAACCTCGCGTTCCCGTTGCAGGTACGCGACATGAGCAAGTCCGAGCAGGAAGAACGCGTCAATCGCGCACTGGACATGGTTGAACTCGGGCCTTTGGGTGATCGGCGCCCGGCACAGCTATCTGGTGGACAACAGCAACGTGTCGCGGTGGCGCGCTCGCTGGTGTTCGACCCCGACCTGGTACTGATGGACGAGCCACTCGGCGCACTGGACAAGAATCTGCGCGAGAAAATGCAGTACGAAATCAAGCACATACATGAAAACCTCGGGCTCACCGTGGTTTACGTTACCCACGACCAAAGCGAAGCGCTGACCATGTCGAACCGCATCGCGGTGTTCGACGATGGCATTATCCAGCAATGCGCACCGCCGGAAGTCTTGTACGAAAAGCCGGACAACGCTTTCTGTGCCAATTTTATCGGCGAAAATAACCGCTTCCTGGGTAAGGTTATCGAAGACAATGGTGATACCGTCAAGGTCGATATCGATAACAACAACGCCGGGGCCGTCGTCGCCAAGAAAGTGAACGTCGGTGGAGTCGGTGATCGAAGCACCTTGTCGCTGCGACCCGAGCGCGTCACGGTTAACCCGGAACCCGGATCCTTACCCAATATTTTCGAAGGCGTCGCCGAAGAATTGATTTATCTCGGGGATCATATCCGCACCCGTTTCACGGTCCTGGGACATAATGATTTTATTGTAAAAATTCCAAATTCCGCCGATCACGCGCACCTTCAAGAAGGTGGCACGGCAAATATCGGCTGGACCGCGGAAGACTGTCGAGCACTGGATCCATCGGATTAGTTTCCACGGTGATTCAGAACCAGGCCGACATATTTTTCGTTATTTATAACTAGATTTAACACGAGGAGCATTACTGATGAACAAACTTTTAAAACAAACCCTGCTGGCAACAGTAGCAGCTGGCGTGGTGGCCACTGCCCAGGCGGAAACCACGATGGTTATCGTGTCCTGGGGCGGCGCCTACACCAAGAGCCAACAGCGCGCCTACCATCAACCCTATATGGATGCGAACCCGGGCATTACTATCGTCAACGACGACTCGGCTTCTGAAGGCGCCTCGAAACTTCGAGCGCAGGTTGAAGCAGGCAATGTGACCTGGGATCTGCTCGACGCCGAAGCACCGAATGCCATTACCCTTTGCGATGAAGGCCTGGTCGAAGAAATTAACTTCGACAAAGATCTCGCTCCGGCGCCCGATGGAACGCCGGCCAGCGTAGATTTCGGCAAGTCGCTGGTATCAGACTGCTTTATTCCGCAGATCGCCTATTCGACCACACTGGGCTATCGTTCTGATATTTTTGATGTCGGACCCACCAAAATGGCGGATGTTTTCGATCTGAAAAAGTTCCCCGGCAAGCGTGCCCTCGAGAAACGTCCCGATCCGAATCTGGAGTGGGCTCTGATCGCTGACGGCGTCGATCCTAAAGACGTTTATAAAGTGCTCGATACCGAGGAAGGTATCGACCGAGCATTCAAAAAACTCGACACCATCAAGGATCAGGTTATCTGGTGGACCAAAGGCTCCCAGCCGATGCAGTTACTCGCAGACGGAGAGGTGGCATTTGGTTCCGGCTATAACGGTCGTCTGTTTGAGGCAATCGAAGTCGACAAGCAACCCATTAAAATGCTCTGGGACGCACAAGCGATTCAGTTAGACGGCTGGGTGGTTCCCAAGGGCGCACCGCATAAGGAAGAGGTCATGAAATACCTGCGTTTTGCAACCGACACGCAACGGCTTGCAGACCAGGCCAAGTTCATTTCTTATGGCCCGTTGCGCGCCTCGTCGGCACCGATGGTTGGCAAGCACGCCGATCTCGGCATAGACATGGGTCCACATATGCCGACTGCACCAGCAAATATGAAAGGTGCCATTTTCTATGACTTCGAATGGTGGGCGGATAACAAGGACGATCTGGCCGAACGTTTTGAATCATGGCTGGCGAAATAGCGCCCGGGTTTTACTCGTAACTTTTATTCCGGGGTTCCCACGGAACCCCGGAATAACCTGACAACGGACCTACAGAAATGGCTGATGCTGAAGCAGAAACTGAATTAATTACGACCGCTGATGGCATTCCATTGAAGCAGGCGCTGAAGAAGGCGCTGTGGCAGCGTAAGAAAACTGCGCTGTTGCTGGTGTCCCCGCTGTTTCTATTCGTCCTGATTACCTTCCTGATACCTATCTTCGACATGCTCACTCGCAGTGTCGACAACTCGATTGCCGGCGAACAATTTCCCAGCGTCGTTGTTGAAATACAGAGATGGGATCTGGACTCCTCCGAAATACCTGATGAAACGACCTTTCAGGCGCTATTCAAAGATTTCAAGGCTGGTGCAGAACGAAAAACCATCAGCCGACTGGGCCGGCGACTAAACTATGAAATGTCGGGCATGTCCGGCCTGTTCAGAAAAACCGCACGCAAGATTAAAAAGCTCGAAGCCCCCGAAGCCGCAACCGAGGTGATGATTGCGATTGATAAAAAATGGGGCAAACTCGACACCTGGCGGCTGATTAAAAGGGAAAGCGGTAACTACACCAATTCTTACTACCTGGCCGCAATCGATGCGGAAAAGCTGAGCGATGGCTCACTGGCGATGAAGGCCGAGGATAGACAGGTTTATGTCGCTTTATTCTGGCGTACCATCCGGCTCAGCATTACGATAACCATTCTCACCATATTACTGGGTTATCCGATCGCCTATCTACTGGCGACGCTCAAGACCAAGACCAGCAATATGCTGATCATTCTGGTGCTGCTGCCCTTCTGGACTTCACTGCTGGTCAGAACATCGGCCTGGATCGCGCTGTTGCAAAAAGAAGGCGTAATCAACGACATACTGGTCGCCATCGGCGTGCTCAACGACGACAGTCGCCTGGCGATGATACACAACGAGGCCGGCACCATTATCGCGATGACCCATATTCTGCTGCCGTTCATGATTTTACCGCTGTTTAGCGTGATGAAAACCATTCCACCGAGCTGGGTGCGCGCGGCACGATCGATGGGCGCCACACCTTTCACTGCGTTCCGGCGGGTTTATCTGCCGAATACGATCGCCGGTATCGGCGCGGGGGGTATCCTGGTTTTCATACTCGCAATCGGTTATTACATCACGCCCGCCCTGGTCGGCGGCACCAAGGGCACGCTGATCAGTAATTTTATCGCCTACCACGTTTCGACTTCTTTGAACTGGGGACTGGCAGCCGCGCTGGGTACCATTCTGCTGTTACTGGTACTGGCTTTGTATATTCTGTACGACAAGGTAGTCGGCATTAGTAACATGAAACTGGGGTAGACCGATGGCCTTACCAATTCACGCAACACTGGGCGAGCGCATTTGGCACTACTGTTTTATGGCGATTTGCTTTGCGATTTTCACGTTCCTGATATTCCCGATCCTGATCATCCTGCCGCTGTCGTTCAACGCGCAGCCGTTCTTTTCCTTTACTTCGGAAATGCTGCATCTGCAGCCCGACGCTTATACGACCAAGTGGTACCAGGAATTTTTCACCAGCCTGAACTGGCAGGGAGCGGTTAAAAACAGTTTCATTATCGCTTTCTTCTCAACGATTATTTCAACATTTCTCGGCACCCTGGCCGCACTGGGACTGAGCAAGCCCGATTTTCCGTTTAAAACCACGATCATGGGATTGCTGATCTCTCCCATGGTAGTACCGCTGATTATTTCAGCCGCGGGTATGTTTTTCTTTTATTCAAGAATTGGCCTACAGGGCACCCATATCGGCGTCATTCTGGCACACGCGGCGCTGGCGACTCCGTTCGTGGTCATCACCGTGACCGCTACGCTGACAGGCTTCGATCACAGCCTGACCCGTGCCGCCGCGAGCCTCGGATCTTCGCCGACGTACACCTTCTTCCATGTCACCGTGCCGCTGATCATTCCCGGTGTCATCTCCGGTGGTCTGTTCGCCTTTATCACCTCCTTCGATGAAGTCGTGGTCGTGTTGTTTGTCGGAAGTTACAACCAGAGAACCATACCCTGGCAGATGTTTTCGGGAATCAGGGAGCAGATCAGCCCCACAATTATGGCAGTTGCGACCATATTGATTATGATATCCGTGGCACTATTAATATTTTTGGAACTGATGCGCCGGCGTACCGAACGCTTGCGCGGGATTACGCCCCACTAGTCGACCGCGATTATCTTGAGAGTACAAATCCGGTCTGGTGAATGACACCGGCGGCTAACAGCTCGTCGGTTTCCGGCCACCACATACCCTCCGGCGGCTGTTCGAATATCTTGTCGATAAACTCCACCGCGACCCCCTGACTCACGAATATCGCCCGGTCTTTAGCCTGCTCGTTGCCGACATTGATCGAAGGAATCAGACTGTAAGTCTTGTACTGATGAAATCCGAGTCTCGCCTTCGTTCCAATCGATCGAACGCTACCGGCAACAAACGCGGTGGTGCAGGAAGACAGACATTTGTCGAGCGAGAACGTTTGTAGCTCATATTCCCGGATCAGCCTGGCCAGTCCTCTGCCTTCATATATCTGGCCACCGACGCTATCGAGGATAATCCCGGTGACCTGGGGATTGCGCTCGAGCAGGTCCGAGACCCGATTGGTGATGCCTATTTCAAACGGGCCACGCAAATGGATCAGAGTGGCCTGCCCGACCAGATCGAGAGAATATTCGGGGACGGCCGGGGCTATTTCCCGGCGCGCCCGGTCGTGTTTGTAAATCTGCAGCGACTGGTAGATTTCCAGCGACGAAATCAAAACGACCGCCAGGCTCGCCACCACGGAAAATTGCGCCACGATTGCCCACAGCCTGCCTGTATTCATTCTGATCTGCCTGGCGCAGCTGCGCAGTACCCCTACCACCTGCCACGGATAAATGATCAACTTGACTACGACGACATAAATCATCACGCCGATAGTGATGATGAGTTGATCGTCAATTAATGGTGGGAACAACAGCCGCTCGAACAAATCCAGCGCACCCAACGGCAGCACCAAATTTATCCAGAAGGCCCGGCTTAGAGATAAATCCCCGCGCCAGTGCTGACCTATGTAATTAGTCAGACTGACTTTCACTTGGGTATTTTAATTTCGGACAAAACAACCCCGTCATATGCACCGGCACCGATTCGAGTCGTTTATACTACAGTGATCTGAAGTGAATGGGAGCTTAACATCGTGTCGACAATCCCGAAAATATTGCTGGCGGCGATATTCATTGCCGCATCGATCACCAATTCACAAGCCGAGGTGAACTTTGCCTCCTGGGGCGGCAACTACGAGATCTCTCAGCAAAAAGCCTATGTCGACACCTGGGACCAGGGGTCGGTGATGTTTCACCCCTATGGCGGCGGCCTGGAGGAGATCAGAACCCAGGTCAATTCCGGCCTCGTGAACTGGGATATTGTCGACGTATTGCCACACGAGGCACGCGCGGGATGCGACGAGGGCCTGTTCGAGGACCTGGATCGAAATATGTTTGAACCCGCTCCCGATGGCACCACGATGGATGACGACATCATGGTCGAAGTGCCCAACGATTGCGTGGTCCCCCAGGCCTTCTGGTCTTACCTGACCTTTTATAGGGAAGGTTTCTTCAAAGGCGACCAACCAGACAGCATCACAGATTTTTTCGACGTCGAGAAATTTCCGGGCAAACGCGGCATTCACGCCTGGCCGAACGCGCTGATCGAAATGGCGCTGGTCGCCGATGGCGTCGAAATCAAGGATGTATACAAGGTAATGAGCACCGAGGCGGGCATAAACCGCGCTTTCTCCCGACTCGACCGTATCAAGGATCATGTGGTCATCTGGTATTCCGGAGAAATGCCACTGCAAATGGTCAAATCGGGTGAAGTCGCAATGTCGATCGCCTTCAGTGGTCGTGTCGGCGCAGCAATTTTGACCAAAGACGAAAACTTCAAAACTATTTGGGACGGACAGGTTCTGGAAGAGGAATGGCTGGTGATGCTCAAGGGTGCGCCAAATGCGAAAGAAGCCAAGCAGTTTCTGGTACATGCGTCGGCGCCCGCACAACAGGCAGGTCAGGCCAGGTACATCAATTATGGTCCTATGCGGGCTTCGGCGTTTGACATCATGCTGCAGGGAGAGCCCTGGTTTCACAACGGCAAGAATATCATGCAGCACATGCCGAATCGGCCTGAAGTCATGTCGCGTACCATCGTTGCCAATCCCGAATGGTGGGCCGAGTACGGTAGCGCCGTGATTGAACGCTACACCGCCTGGATCAGCTTGTTCTGATCAGCACTGGTATTTTGTATTGGGGTAATGTTAGCCTTGCCGGCATGAACGTAAACGATAAGGTGTACTACCTGTACACAGATGCAAACGGCACCCAGATAAAATTATCGGCGATTGTGCTGGGACTCGAGAGCGAAGGTATTTTGATCCGCATGGGGCGTTACGACGTCCACACCAACGAAGTCAAAACCTTTGAATCAGTGGTGCCTGAATCCGCGCTGCAACCGCGCAGAGTGCCGTGGAGCTTCGAAGCTGAATTGCTGGGTCAGGCCTAAGCCGAGGTGATTACAACCCTCAACGCGATCACGCCAGTATTTCTGATCATCGCTACCGGCTACCTGCTGTTTAAAACCCGCATCGTCGATGAAACGGTCTGGTCGGCAATCGAACACCTCTGTTTTTACCTGCTGTTGCCCTTCCTGATCATCCGCACCCTGAGTCGGGCTAACCTCGGCAGTGTGCCGGTGGTCGATTTCATGACCGTTCTGATCGTCGCCATTTTGGGCATGTCGGTATTGCTGATCCTGATTCAGGCAATCATCTGGAAACGTTTTCCACAAAGCGGTCCCAGTTTCAGCAGTGTGTTTCAGGGCGCCACTCGCTTTCATGGCTTTGTCGCCATCGCCGTCATCGGCCCGCTCTATGGCGATGTCGGGGTGACGCTCGCGGCTCTGGCACTGGCCATCATGGTACCGTTGCTGAATGTCATTTCAGTCATTGTGTTATCGATATACGGACACAGCGACACCCGTCCTGCTATCGCCGCGGTCGCCATAAAAATAGCCACCAATCCGTTGATCATCGCCTGTATCGCCGGGCTGATACTGAATTGGTCGGGTATGCCCGATATCCTCTTCGAAACCATCGACATCATCGGTGCCGGTGGCCTCGGACTGGCCTTGCTGACGGTCGGCGCCGGCATGGATTTCGGACGCGCCGCACAACATAAAATGTTGCTGACGATCGGGGTCTTAACCCGCTTGATCGGTATGCCGGCAATCGTTATCGCAATGTCATGGCTGGTCGGCCTGGACGGTGTTGCGCGCACCGTCGCGATCATCGCCGGCGCGGTACCGACCGCGGCATCGGCCTACGTCATGGCACGCAAGATGGGTGGTAACGCGGAGCTGATGTCGAGTATCGTGACCTTCCAGGTCATCGTCGCTTTCTTTACCTTGCCGATGTTTATCTATATCGCGGAACAGCTGTAAAAGCGCTATTGCCGACCCTCCGATGGTATTTCCATCCCTCCAAACATCTACCGAGTGCTCCTGACTTCATTCCGATACGTCAACCCAGCGTGCGCTGTGGGTCGCTTGCGCGCACTTCTGTCCGCAATACTGTTTATCAAGCCATCTCAAACATTCGACAGCTGCCTCGGGGGACTGGCCACTCACTTAAGGGAGAACCCGGTAGAGCCCCTTGAGAATTTAGTCGGATCAATGCAAAACGACAGAATCCTGTCAATTTTAGTGGCTTGTTCCGGGAACAGACTTTTATTCCAGACTGCTGTGCGCTTTCCCGGCCAGACCCGAATGGCACTACATAAGCTCGCAACCATCGTCATACCAATCCAAACAGTACCGCACAAACGGCGAAAGTTTTCGCGAATGACTCGGCGGCTACGCCGCCTGCGGTTTACTTCGCGAAAACTTTCACCGTTTATCCGGTCTTGAAGTTTATTGAGCATTTAAACTCCGGAACTGTTTCGAAAATCGATGCTTTCAGTCTTATGTATGTGCCATTGAGACAAGCCCATATTTCTCACCAGCTATCGTCGTCGCAGTAAAACGGTGGTGAGAAATGCGGGTTAGGAGTGTGGCGGGAGCAGCACGAAATTGCCGAAATGCTCCTTCTTGAGAAACTCGCGCTGTGCGTCGGCAATATCTTTCAGTGCAAAGGTTTTTGCCAGCAGAGGTCTGATTTCACTTCGTTCGATGTAACCCACCAGGTTCGGAAAAACCGGTTCATCCCACGAGGTACAGCCAATCAGGTTCAGATCCTTGAGATAAAAATCGCGCATGTCCATATTCACCATGGGTCCGGCAATCGCCCCGGAAGAGGCGTACCGCCCCCCCCGGCGCAGCAATTTCAACAAGGGTGTAAACCCGCTACCGGCGACATTGTCGACAATTACATCGACGCTCGACTCACCTAACTCCTCAAGCAAATTCGCATTGCGTTCAATCACCCGGTCGACGCCAAGGTCAGCGACCGCATCGATCTTGGCCCGGCCGACTAGCGCGATTACCTTCGCCCCTCGACGCCTGGCCAGTTGCGCCACGGCGGAGCCGACACCGCCCGAGGCACCCGTGACCAGTACCTGATCGTCTGCCGAGACTCCGGCGCGATGCACCATATTCTCCGCGGTGCCATAGGCACAGGGGATGGTCGCCAGTTCAGCATCACTCCAGTCACATTCAACCTCGAACACCTCGCTCGCTGGCAGCTTCACGTACTCGGCAAAGGCGCCGTCGAAGTCCGATGCCATCCAGATATTTTCCAGCGACTCAAAACCATGCTTGCGCATACAGGCCCGGACCAGCACGCGTTCGCCAATCCTCGAAGTTGCGACGTCCTCAGCCTGGGCTACGACTTCGCCACAGCAATCGGTGCCCTGAATAAACGGAAATGGCGTAGATTCGTTCCAGCCGCCGTCAGCGACTTTGCCATCGCCACGATCGGTCTCGGCAACCTGTTCGGTACCACTGGTGACCGAAGACGAATACCAGCCCAGGCGCGTATTGATCTCGGTGTTGTTGACGCCGGCGGCAAGCACCTTCAGTAACAGTTCACCCGACTGCAGCTTCGGTAAAGGCACATCACGGTACTCGAGTTTGTCATAGCCACCGTTGCCGGTTGTCACAACCGCCTTCATATTTTTTCGATCCGGGCTCGGCTCGAAGCGGCCTGCTTGACATCGGCTCAGGTAACTCAGATCGGGCACTTGCTCATCCTCGCATCAAAGTTCCGCAGCATAATCTGCAACACCCGGAATGTCGAATTCAGCACCGTTGGGGTGGCTGATAAAAAGCAACATACAGGCCCGCTAAAACATTACCGTCCGAAGCAACATTCAATATTATCGATGCCGGACAATCCCGATTCGGTGCCGATTATGATGATCTTGCTGGTTTACGCAAAGGTCATCGCACATGCGACAATGGGAGACCTGGAGGCAAGTCGTGCCTACCAACGTGAATTTTATAAGCGTTAGAGACAAGAACCGGAATGGCATGGCCAACAATCCTAGCCGTGGCACGGGCGATGATGAACGGTGAAGTCGAATATCACGCCGGCAATCACCAGCTGGGATATCGCTATCTGCGCGAAGCGACCGTGCTCTGCGATCACCTCGAATACTCCGAACCCTGGCCCTGGATGCACCCACCACGCCAAGCACTCGGCGTACTGCTGCTCGAAAACAGGGCCGAGTCGAAGAAGCCCTGACTCACTACGAGGACGACCTCGGTATCCACAGTCGCCTGCCGAGATGCGACCAGCACCCGGGCAATATCTGGTCCCTGCATGGTTACCACGAATGCCTGACTCGACTCGGGCATCGCAAGGAAGCAGATGCGATCAAACCACAGCTCGACGAACTGGTCCACCAGTCCGACACCGAAATCAAGTTATCCTGTTGCTGCCGCGGTATGCAAGCCAGCTAAGCACGGGTCATTCGCTCCCCGGACATCCTGCTTTAAACTTCTCAATCGCAAAGAAATAACACCGTGGAAGCTTTGGAGCAGACGTTCAAAACCATGAACCGGGAGTCTGCAAACGATCCTAAGCGACATGCGAAAATTCGAACCAGGCCCCCTTTTCCGCTTGCGCGGGGATGACCCGGAATTACTTTGATAGTTAAGGAATCTCTGCAAAATGCAGAGATCCTGCGGCACAGGGATGTGCCGCCATTTTTCGATC
>JAAESG010000372.1 GCA_024229615.1 Gammaproteobacteria bacterium
ACGCAGATATGGGAAGGCGTGCTCTTTTTACCGATTGTCGGCATCGTCGATTCCAAACGCGCGCAGGAGATTATGAACGCAACGCTGACAAAGATTTCACAAACCCAGTCCCGGGCCTTTATCATGGACATCAGCGGGGTGGCCGTTGTCGATACCGCCGTGGCCAACTACTTGATAAAGGTGACAAAAGCAACCCGGCTGATGGGGTGTGAATGCACGATCTCCGGCCTTTCGCCTGCCATCGCCCAGACCATTGTGGAGTTGGGCATCGACGTCGGCAAGGTGATGACCACGGCGACCATGCAGGATGCTTTGGTGGACGCTTTCCAGCGGCTGGGCCTGAATTTCGGAGGGGATCGCTGAAGATATGACAGCTTCCAGTGTTCAGCGCATTCCATTGCAGGTTGTTCGCGGCTGTGTAGTGGCTTCGATCCAAATCGACCTCGATCCTGAAGTGTTACGGCAGTTTCGAATCGATCTGTTGGAGCGGGTGCAGAAATCCAGAGCAAACGGTGTCATCCTGGACGTGTCCGGAATTGATATCCTGGATCTGGACGATTTCAATGGGTTGCGCAGTACGATGGAGATGGCGGAAGTTATGGGAGCCCGGCCGATTCTATCCGGCCTCAAGCCCGGTGTGGTATCAGCCCTGATCGATTTAGGCGCTGATCCGGAGGGTTTAATTGCCGTGTTGAATCTTGATGA
>JAAESG010000373.1 GCA_024229615.1 Gammaproteobacteria bacterium
GAGCCCCCTCATTCTGAGCTGCGGGGTCTTTTTAGCCGAACAAAGGTACGCCCAAAACTGCGCAGTTTGGTTAGAGACCTCGGTCGAAAGATTGGTGAACAAATTGATCAGGCACGTAAAGCAGTTCAACAATGGCAATCGATGGCCGAGGCAAATCACAGCCTTCCGGCCGGGCGAGATGGCTTGGCTGTTGTTCGCGCCATGGCCCAGTGGACGCTGGACTACAAGGCCGACGCAACAGGCCTCGACTTTCCCTTCGATCGACCCTATTTGGACCTTTACAACAGGTGTATAATCGTACTGCGAGCCATTGATGCCTTCGGTCGCATTCCCCCCGATGATCGAAAAGTGCTTAGTGCTATCAAGCGTCTTCATCGCGTCGTTGCCTCAGTGTCCTGTGAAGTACCTTATCTGCAGGTCGTCCGAAGGCTACGCCGGCGTGCTGCGTTGTTCGATGAACTCAGAGACAAGCTGCGGTTAGCTTCTAAATTGCCAGAGAACGAATCAGAGGATGATCTCAATACC
>JAAESG010000374.1 GCA_024229615.1 Gammaproteobacteria bacterium
ATCGAGACCGATGCCGACATCACCGATACGCACACCTTTGCAATTACCAGTGCACCGGCCGAAGGTTCAGTCATCAATAACAATGACGGTAGCTTCACTTTCGATCCCGGTACCGACTTCCAGGATCTCGCCGCCGGCGAGACCCGTGATGTGACCTTTACCTATACCGCCACGGACGATTCCGGTGCCGGAAACGATACCAGTGCTCCGCAGACCGTCACCGTGACGGTCACCGGTACCAACGATGGACCTGTTATAGATCTGGATTCAGATAACAGTGCAGCTCCCGGTAATGACTATGCAGTCACTTTTACGGAGGGCGGTAGTGCGGCTTACATCGCAGATATCGATCTCGATATTTCTGATGTCGACAACGCCAATCTGGTGAGTGCTACCATCACTGTAAACAGCGCAGAAAGTGGAGATCTGCTATCGGTTGGCTCGATACCTGCAGGCATAACTGCCAGTGCATATGATCCAGCAGCCGGCACCATCACCTTGTCAGGCGCAGCTTCCTGGTCAGACTATCAGGACGCTATTCGGGCAATACAGTTTTCGAACGACGGTTCGACAATTAACACCAGCCGTAGTATTGACGTTGTTGTAAATGACGGCTTGAGCAACAGCAACACTGCAACCACTGATGTAGCCATCGTTACCTTGCCAACGGTCAGTATTACCGATGTCTCGGTGCAGGAACCCGTAGCAGGAACCACTACCCTGACCTTCACCGTTGCAATAGACCAAACACTGAGTAGCAATTTAACATTTGACTACCAGACAGCTGATATTAGCGCGCTTGCCGGCGCCGACTTTGTGGGCATTTCGAGTACGGTTGGCACGATCACCGCAGGCAACACATTCACTACCGTTGTGGTTACGATAAACAGCGATGCTGATGTATTTGAAGGGGATGAAACCCTGTCTCTCGATCTTACCAATTTTAATCAGACCGTAAATTTTGACAGTGCTGCACACATCATCAGTGGAGGTATCCAGGGCTTCGGAACCATAGGCGCCAATAATGGTGCCCCTGATGCTGTCGATGACAGTTACATTACCACGGCCGATACCCCCCTGATCATAACCAACGCACTCGCCAACGATACCCTAGTCGATAACGCGGTCGTCGATATAACCGGGTATACCGATCTTGGGTCTGGCGTCTACAGCTTTAATGGTACGAATGGCACCGTGGTTTACGACTCAAATACTGGTGAATTTACATTTTCACCGGACATTGGCTATACCGGTTCTGCCGGTTTTACCTATACCCTGATAGACGACGACGGTGAGGCCGATACCGCTTCGGTTTCCGTAGAAGTCAGTTCGGCAGTGGTTAACCCTCCCGTGGTCAGCAATGTCCCCGATACCTCATACACCGAAAACGATACCCCGACATCCATCATCTCGGGCGTCAATATTACCGATGTCGACAGTGCCAATTTGTCGTCGGTGGTGGTGACCGTCGATGGCTATATTGGTACTCAGGATGTTCTCAACTACCTCACCGCCGGCACCAGTGTCGTCGCCAACGTCGTTGTATCAGGCTCAACCTGGGAACTGACCCTGACTGGTGGTATGGATATTAACGAGTATGAAACAGTTCTCGAATCAATCACTTATGAAAACAACTCTGATAATCCGAGTACCTCGGTACGCGATATCACGATTGAAGCATTCGATCAAAGTTACGCTAACCTGTTCGGCTCCGATGCCGGCACCCTGTCGATTACGGCGGTCACAATGCACCCGATGTATTCGACAGCAATAATTTCTTTGTCGATGGCAGCAACGACAATGCACTCAACATCACCGTGCCCACCGATCCCGATACCGACGATAATCTATTGGTCATAACCGTTACCGGACTCCCATCAAGCATCGGTGCGATCACCCTTGCGGACGGAACCCCGGTGAACATCGGCAATACCCTGACACTCGTAGAACTCGCCGCGCTGGAGTTCGATGCCGGCGCAGCTCAAGGTCAGGATACTTTTACTTACGATGTTTTCGACGGTAGCCTTACTACACCGTCCACAGTAACTATAGACGTCGGGTCAACCGTGGCCGATACCGGTACCGTATATGAAGATGCACTCAGTAATGGCAGCAACACCAGTGGCGGCAGTAACACGGTTTCCGGTAATCTGTTTGCCAATGATGCTATTGCCAACACTTCGAGCAGCCTCGACGATGTGAACGGTGTGGCTCCGGTGGCTGGCGTAATTACGATTAACACCGCGGTCGGAACCTTGACGGTCTACGCAGACAATTCGAGCCCCGGATTCAGTGCCGGTGACTATAACTATGTGTTGAATTCGGCCGATGGCAGCAGTAACGACATTGATGAAGCGTTCACCTATACCTTCACCGAATCATTTGTACCCTACACCGATACTTTGACAATAACTGTTATTGACGATACACCAGTGACCAATAACCTGAACGAAACGGTACCGGAATCTGAAGAGCTCATTTTTAACCTGACCTTAACTCTCGACGTTTCGGGTAGTATGAACTGGTCGTTGACCGATAACAATGCGCCTCCGGTCGGGGACCCGTCACGGCTTGATGTCGCCAAGGATGCACTAGCAGCACTGACGCAACAATTCTTCGATCAGTCCTCACAGGTTTCGGTCACATTGATCAGTTTCTCCAACAATGCGAACGTAGTTGGAACATACACCGATTTCACATCGCTCGATACCGATTTACAAGCGTTGGCCGCAGGCGGCGGTACCAACTATGTAAACGCGTTGGCCGCAGCACAAAATGATCTGGCTATAGATATTGCCGCACAAAACCCGGCCGACGATGTGGAAAATATTTCCTACTTCGTTTCCGACGGCGTGTCCCAGGCCACACCAATCGGTGGTGGCTGGGATATATTCGTCAATGGCAACGATATTGATTCCTTCGCAGTTGGTATCGGACCCGGGCTTGCCAACGGTAGTACCGACCTCGACTTTATCCATAATGTCGACTCATTGCAGCAAGGCGGCGGCAGCTCGGACGGCGCAATCATTGTCGAAGATATCAATGAACTAGAAGCGGAATTGCTGAACACCGTACCAACTGCCTTTGGCGGCAATATAACCGTCAACGGCAATGTGCAGAACATAGAGTTCGGTGCGGATGACGGTTTCGTTTCACAGATCGTTATGGATATAGACGGCACGAGTCATACCTTTGATTACGATGGCAACATTTTCACGGTAACGCCCGCACTAGCGGGCCTGATCATCGACGGTTCGTCTCTCACAATCGGTCCTGCGGTAACTGGATTCACCCTGGGTACCTTTAGTTTCAATTTCGCGGATGGTTCTTATACCTTCAGTTCACCCAACGGCAATGCCGGCAGCCAAATGGTCTTCGATTATACGGTGCAAGACGGCGATGGCGATACCGCATCCGCGACAGCAACCGTAGACATTGTGGACGACGCACCAGAAGCAAACAACGATTTACATTCCACAGCTTCGATGGAGACTGCCGAAGGAAACGTCATAAATGCACAAGGGACTGATGGCGGGCCGATTTTAGGCAACAACTTTACACCTTTTGCCGCTCAGGGTGGTGGCGTCGACAAAATCGTCGACGATGCCGATATCACCGAGGTAACCTTCCGCGGTCAGACATTCGACCTGAGTTTTGATGGCGGCAGTATTCCCGCGGGTGATACTTCAGGGACTTTAAGTTGGACATACAGTGTCACCAACGATGTGTTTGGCAATGAAATCGCACGAGTAGTCGTCACCGACAATGCTGACAATGCGCAATTCGAATTTAATGAAAATGGTTACTACTCATTCAATCCGAACACTACAGTGACTAATCCGACACCTATCACTGAGACCTTCCTCGATAGTACGGCTGATAACGGTATCACCTTGACCTCTATAGATGGCAATGTGATTTACAATACCGTTAATCCGAACGAAGGCGCCGGTGTTCAAGGTGGATATGGCAACGCGGTACTCGATCGCGGTGAGCAAATGACCATCAACTTCACTGCTGCCACCTACCCGCTCGGTGTTGAAGATGTGATTATTAACAACTTTTACGGCTCAGGCGGCGCGACGATTACCGTGTTTGATACAGCGGGAGCTTTGATCGACACAATTGCGATTAATCCGAGCGGCTCGGGCTCGACCGTCATTCCGGCGCAAGCCGCCGGTATTGGAAGTATTACCATCGATACCGATGCCGGTGCGGGCGATTACTTTAGTTTGAGTTCCGTCACCTTTACTGAAATTATAGACACTACCGGATTTCCAGTAGGGACCACACCGGAAATTATCGACTACGTTTTGACTGATTCGGACGGCCAAACCGATGGTGCACAACTAAGCATCTATGCGATCGATAACAGTATCACCGGTACGGTTAACGCCGACAGCATTGTGGGCGGGGCTTTGAATGATGCTATTGCAGGTGGTGACGGTAACGACACACTATCGGGGGGCGCTGGGCACGATGCCATTAGTGGTGGCGCTGGCGACGATACACTGTCGGGTAACGACGGCCTCGACAACCTGAGCGGTGGTGCTGGTGACGATACCCTGCAGGGTAATGCCGGTGACGACTATCTCGACGGCGGCACCGGAGACGATTTTCTCGATGGTGGCCAGGATGACGATGTCGTACAAGGTGGGCTGGGTGACGATTCCATTTACGGTGGTTCCGGTTCCGACCAGATCGATGGTGGCCAGGGTGATGACTTGCTTTCCGGAGGGTCTGGTGACGACATTTTGATTGGTGGCGAAGGTGACGACATTCTTATTGGCGGTAGCGGCATCGATATCTTTGCCCTCGAAGAAGGTGATCAGGGTACCAATGGTGCAGCTTCGATTGACACCATTGCCGATTTCACAGCAGGTGTCGGCGGCGATGTGCTGGACCTGTCCGATATGCTGCAAGGCGAAGATCTGGCATCTCTGGATGGCTTCTTCAATTTCAGTTATGACGGTGTCAGTGGTGATACCACAATTAGTATCGATACCGATGGCAGCACGGGCACGTTCGAAACTTCACAACAGATCGTGTTAAGCGGAATCGATATAACTGCAAATGGCAGTCTCAGCGATCAGCAAATACTCGACAATTTGCTGAACAACGGTAATCTGGTCGTCGATCCGTAATCGAGAATTGTGAGATAGATAGCCAGGGAAGGCCTATCTCCATAAAAGATTCGACGACAACGACGCCCTCAATCGTCAGCTCATCATACAACCGGATCGGATTGTAGCGGCACTACTCACAAACCAGCACGTCAAGCGCTGAACGCAAATCATCGGTAATCGCAACCGGTTGCTGGCTATTGCGATCAACGTAAACATGGACGAAATGCCCCTGTGCAATGGCGTCCTCTCTCCCCTCGACAAACAAACCGACCTCGTAGCGCACAGAACTGTTACCGAGGTGCGCGACCCGGATTCCAACCTCGATATCCTGTGGAAAAGCGGCACCACTGAAAAAATTACAATGCGTCTCAACCACGAGGCCGATGACAGCGCCCTGGTGAATATCAAGCACACCCTGTTCTATCAGGTATCGATTGACCGCCGTATCAAAGTAGCTGTAGTACTGAACGTTATTGATATGACCGTAGATATCGTTATCCATCCAGCGGGTGGTGATAGGGTAGAAAATATTGTAGTCGCCCCGACGGGGAATATCTTTTGCCGCCATCAATATGCCGCCTGGTAAATCGCCAGGGCATCAGCCAGTTCTACATCCCGCGGGTTATTG
>JAAESG010000375.1 GCA_024229615.1 Gammaproteobacteria bacterium
AGACTTCTTCGGGAATTTCCCTGTGGAATCAATATCCTGCGCGATATTTGCGCAAGTTTATGAAATTTCCGGGCTAGTACTCCTTACAATGAGCTATCTTAGGATTCAGCCAGTCAGGAAGCGGTTAGCTGCTAGGCGTGCGACCGCAGAACTAGCCCGCATATCTCACCACCCTTCTACTGCGACGACGCTATGCTACACAGTAAGATATTTCATTGAAGGAGTACGGGTTTGAAATGGATACCGAGTTAACCATTGCGCTCGCCAAGGGCCGGATTCTGAATGATACCCTGCCGCTTCTGGAGCGCGCCGGAATTAAACCCAAAGACAATTTGAGCACCAGTCGCAAGCTCATATTTGCGACCAATCGCGAGGATGTAAAACTGGTGTTGATCCGATCCGCGGATGTGCCTACCTATGTCCAGTATGGCGCGGCTGACCTCGGCGTCGCGGGCAAGGACGTGCTGGCCGAACATGGTGGAGAAGGCCTGTACGAACGCGTCGATTTGAAAATTGCACCCTGCAAAATGATGACTGCCGGTTTTGCCGATCGACCCTTGCCGAGCGGCCGCCTCAAGGTAGCGACCAAGTATCCCGAAATAACCCGTCAGTTTTTTCTGCAACGGGGAAGGCAGGTTGAGTTGATCAAACTCTATGGTTCGATGGAATTAGCGCCTATAGTCGGGCTTGCCGATATTATCGTCGACCTGGTTGAAAGTGGAAATACGCTCAAGGCTAACGGCTTGACACCGCTCGAACATATCATGGACATCAGTTCTCGACTGATCGTCAATCGCGCCTCGCTAAAGATGAAAAATAAACCGGTCAGGGATCTCATCGACAGTATCGAAAAAGTGGTGCAATGATATGAAAATCAATCGGCTGGATAGCCGTGATAGCAAATTTCAAGCCGATCTGGATAAAATTCTCGCCTGGGAATCGGTGTCAGATGACGCGGTTTTCAATACCGTAAACGAAATACTGCTTGCGGTAAAAAATGACGGTGATCTCGCTTTGCTGGATTATAGCCGGCGCTTGGATGGACATGAAGCTAACACGGGTGCTGATCTGGAGTTACCGTCAAGCCGGCTGCAGCAAGCCTATGAGGAGATTTCGGTTGCCCAGCAGAGTGCGCTGGAGCAGGCTGCCGAACGGATTCGAGGCTATGCAGAACATCAAAAGCTGGAATCCTGGGAGTATGTCGAGGCGGACGGGACCCTGCTTGGCCAGCAGATAAATTCACTCGATCGAGTCGGGCTTTATGTGCCTGGCGGTAAGGCTGCCTATCCTTCTTCGGTATTGATGAATGCGATTCCGGCGGCGGTAGCCGGAGTGCGTGAACTGATCATGGTGGTGCCAACACCGCAGGGAGTCATCAATGAAATGGTGCTCGCAGCGGCACATATCTGCGGCGTAGACCGGGTGTTTACCATCGGTGGTGCCCAGGCGGTGGCAGCGCTGGCCTATGGCACCGAAACGGTACCGGCGGTGGACAAGATTGTCGGTCCAGGTAATATCTATGTTGCCACCGCGAAGCGCATGGTGTTTGGTACTGTCGGTATAGACATGATTGCCGGACCTTCAGAAATACTGGTGATCTGTGACGGCAAAACCGACCCGGACTGGATCGCGATGGATTTGTTTTCGCAGGCCGAACACGATGAAGATGCGCAGGCGATTCTGCTGTCCCCGGACGCTGATTTTCTGGATCGGGTGGCGCAAAGCATTGAGCGGCTGATCGAAGAAATGCCACGCAAACAGATCATAGACGAATCGATGAGCGCTCGAGGCGCCTTAATCAGGGTTGCTGATCTTGACGATGCGGTCGAGGTTGCCAATTACATCGCGCCAGAGCACCTTGAACTTTCGGTCGAGAATGCGCAACAACTGGCGAAGTCGATTCGCCATGCGGGTGCGATTTTCCTCGGGCGTTATACCGCCGAGGCGCTGGGCGATTACTGCGCAGGACCCAACCACGTGTTACCGACCTCGCGTACCGCTCGCTTTTCGTCACCGCTGGGTGTTTATGATTTTCAGAAACGCTCAAGCCTGATCGGTTGTTCGGCAGACGGTGCATCTGAACTTGGCAAGATCGCATCGACCCTGGCGCGCGGCGAGGGCTTAGTAGCCCACGCGCGTTCCGCAGAAAATAGAATAAAGTGACCTCGCCTTAAGGCGAGGTCATCCCGGAAACTGCGGCGCCAATTTATACCAGGCCCCAGCATGATGACCGTCGACACAGGCTAAGGACCGCAGAAGGTAAAGATCAGGATTAATGTGAAACCGGGTTTAGAAGCAGGTCAGTACGATAGTGGGCAGCGTGATCTGGTGACTGCCAGGAAATCAAATCCTGTCGTTAATCACCAGTTCAACAGTTTTACTGGAGTTCGAAGGAATCGAGTTTGACAGTTGTTCATAGTCGCCGGACTGTCTTTGGGGATTTCCGGAAATTGAAATTCTGGCGCCTGCGATAACCTGCTCGGCGCTGGAAATCGTTTTTCCAGGCATCATCGCATTGCTGTCATTTAAAACCAGTTCGAAAGGTAGTTCGGCCACCCTCTTGCGCACCACTGCCAGGGGCGGCCCTGGTTTCTCAGCCGCACGCACGAAAACATATACTGGAAACTCTGGGGATAGCGATTGTTGCAGCGCGGAACTCAAAGAAATTTTTAGTTTTAAGCCGTTAGCCTCCATCGACCCTGCTTGACCGACTGTTTCGTCGGGTTGATTTTTGGCCAGGGCAATGTCGTCGCCAATCTTGTAGTCCTTAAAGTTGATCGACGAGTTAAAACTCGATGGCGACTTGTTCTGGCTGAAACTGTCGATGCGCGGTAGCGGTTGCCAACTACCGGTATACCCCAGTGTCTTGGCTTTTTCGAATGCATCGTCTGCTTCCTGCCTGCGATCAAGGTGATAGTAAGATTTAGAAAGTAAAACCCAGCCATCGACGTCGTCCGGCTGGGCTTTCAGTCGCTGCTTCAGGCCGATCAAAAGCTCATCGACCGGAGCGATGCCGGCTGTGGGTTCCAAACTCTGCGATGAAGAGACGACCGGTTGCTGGGTTTTGAAATCACTCATCAGATCCGGATCGGTCGGGTTGGAAAATTTCGACACCATAAAATAAATAGCCAGCGAGACCAGCGTCAGCGCAATCAGAATCGGTATTTTGAGACTGGATGAGGCGTTGTTGTTCGATAAAGTTGTCATGTGTGATGTCGTGGGTAGGCTGATAGGGCACGAATATTCTATTGGTCAAAAGAGAATTTCTCTATGCCGGAAATGTAATACTGTCGCATTATATCCGGTAACTGTTGTGGGGAAGGCGTGCAATCGATCCTGCGTCAATCCCAATCTTTATCGCTGACTCTATGGCAACCACTGCGGCCGCAATCCTTGTTCTGTTCTACAGTGCCATTTTTCCCGCCAATGTGCTTGTCCTTACGTCTAAAATCATTCTCGTGGCAGGCGGCACAGTAGGGTGCGTATTGGGCATCAGGCCACGGAATAGTACTACTGATTGTATTGCCATGACATCCGGTACACCCTGGATCATTTCTGTGGTCGCCGGGATAGTCGCCATTAGAATCATGGCTGAAGTTGGCCGGCGTCCAGCGGTTTGTGGTGTGGCAAACGTCGCACTGTGATGTGGTGGATAAATGCCCGCCCGGTTTGGAGGTCGCGCCGCCGCCAGGGGAGTGACAGGTGTCGCAGTTGCCGACACTACTGGCATCGTGAGTCCAGCTGCCGCCGGCGAAGGTTGTCGTAGTATGGCAGGAGACGCAATCCAGGCTGGTTGGAATGTGCGCTGGAACGGCATCATCCATACCCGTCGCCGTATTACCGTCATGGCAGGAAACGCAATTATTGACGATTCCGGTATGGTCAAAGGTGGCCGGAACGAAGCCGCTAGGTGTATGACAGATTCCGCAATCCTGGTTGGTCGGGACGTGCGCCGAATGTTTGGGGGTGGCAAATCCGGTAGCGTGACACGATGAGCAGTTGTTGACGATTCCAGCATGATCAAAAGTTGCCGGCTTAAACCCGGTGGTCTGATGGCAGTCGACACAATCGCCGTTGGTCGGCACGTGGTCGTTATCCTTGCCCAGGGCAGTCACGCCGTCGTGACAGATGCCGCAATTGTTAGTAATGCCCTGGTGTTCGAACCTGGCATTGGCGAAGGCGGTCGTTGTATGACACAACGAACAATCGTCGCTGATCGGAATGTGGGACGGGTTGACCTTGGCCGCGGTGCCGGTGGCATCGACTCCGTTGTGGCAGGAAGCACAGTTGTCCACGATTCCGCTGTGATTGAAGATGGCCGGCTTGAAGCTGCCGCCGGCGGCGTGACAGAGACCGCAATCCTCGGTGGTGACGACGTGGCCGGGATCCATACCCTTTGCCGTACCAGAGCCGTTGGCTACGTGACAGGAATCGCAGCGCACAGCGAGCACGGCTGGATCGTTGTGGTCGACAAACGCGTCGGCGAAATCAATTGTGTTATGGCACAAGGCACAATCGGCAGAGGTCACCGGGTGCGGCGGAGTCGGCGTTTTGGCCCTGGCACCAAGGGCAACAAAACCGGCGCTGCCATCGTGGCAGGAGGCGCAATTACCGGTGATGCCTTCGTGTGCCAGCATCGTTGTCGGTGTGAAACCGGCCACCGTATGGCAGACGTCACAATCCTGGCCGGTCGGTAAATGGCTCGCGGTCTTGTAAAGGGCCGGATTCGTCGGGAAGAACTGACTGGTGTGACAGCCTTCGCAACCATTGGTGATGCCGACATGCTGTGTGGCAAGAAAGGTTGAGGTCGCAAATCCTCCGGTATTGGTATCGTTGTGGCAATCGCTGCACACATCCAGTGCGGGGATATGATTCAGCTTCTTATCGATCGCCCCGGCCGCAACATAGTTGGCATTACCATTGTGACAGGATTGACAATTGTTGCTGATCCCCGCGTGCGAAAAGTTCAACGCTGGCACGAACGGATCGGAGGTCGAGTGGCACACGATGCAGTCCTGGGTTGTCGGGATATGCGTGCCGGATTTTCCGGTAGTGATAATTCCGTCGTGACAGGATACACAGTTGTTAACAATACCCGCGTGGCTAAAAACTGCCCCGGTAAAGGTAGTTGTGCTGAAATGACAGTCTGCGCAATCCTGGTTTGCGGGGGTTGTCGGTATGTGATTAACGGGCTTGCCCGAAACGATAACGTCGTTGTGACAGGTCGTGCAGTTATTGGTCACACCGGCGTGATCGTAAGTACCGGTGGTAAATGTGCCCGGGGTGTGGCAAACCTTGCAATCCAGCGTAGTCGGCATGTGGTTGACCGATTTGCCGCTCGCCGAAACGCCATGACAGGAATCGCAACGCGCGGCCAGCACGGCCGGGTCGGTATGGTCGATGCTGAAAGCGGGTGAAAAACTGTCGGTGCTGTGGCAGCTACCGCAATCGGTGCTGGTTGCCAGGTGTGCAGGCACCGCCGCCGACTTCGCCGCTGCGTTGATACTGTTGGTTTCATTGTGGCAGGACTCGCAGGCCTGTACGGTCGGGTCGACCAGGCGATGTTCGAAAACCCCGCCCATGTTAAAACTGTTGATACCATGGCAGGTGCCACAATCGACCGCCGGAATCGGGTGACCGTTGATGGGTCCGACTGCGGTAACACCGTGACAGGAATCGCACCGATTGCCGACCACGAAAGGACCGCTGTGGTCGGGATAAGCGCCGGTAAAACTGTCCGTGGTATGACAGAACGCGCACTCGACGACGGTATCGGGGTGGGGCGGTGTCGGCGTCTTGCCGATCGCCAGATTGCCGTTGTGACAGCCCGAGCATCCGCTTGTTATACCCGTATGATCAAAACTGCCGTCGAGATTCAGATCGAAAAAGCTGGTGGTATTGTGGCAATCGTCACATTCGCCATTGGTGGGCAAATGAAACTGGGACTTGCCCACTGCCAGCACCCCATCGTGGCATTGGCTGCAATTACCGAATACTTCCTGGTGGTCGACAAAGGGGGTGATGTCGAATCCCAGCGGAGTGTGGCAAGTTTCGCACAGGCTGCTGGTGCCAATGTGATCCTGCGATTTGGCTGGAATCGTGCCAAAGTCGTCGTTGTGGCAATTGACGCAACTCGACGATAAACCCTGGTGGAAAAAAGGTCCGGTGACACGCTCGGGTGCAATCGTCGCAACCACAAATTGAATGGCACGCGCACTGGTAAGACTTCCTGCGCGGACTACGAGTTGCACCGTGTAGGCGCCCCTGACATCGGCCACGAAACTGGGGTTTGTGCTGGAGGCGTTTTGCAATACGGCATTGCTGGTATCGGGTCTGGAGGCAAAAGACCAGGCGTAGCTTAGTGACCCGGATGACGATATATACGAACCGTTGTCGCTCAACTGGGCTGTTTCGCCGACCCGAACCGCAACGATAGGCCCTGCCCGTGCGACGATTTCCGCCACCCTGCCGGCTGTGTCCGTAGTTCCGTCTACGGATCCGCCGCCTCCGCCACCACAGCTAACGGCTAACAATGCAATCGTGATTGCAAGTAGATAGCCGGTAAGCCCTCGAGACATACCTGTTGTCAGCGTGGTAAGCATCTTAATTTAAACTGTTGAATTTTCAGGTATTATTTGCAAAAAATTAAATTCCCATTGCCAATGTCGTGTGTACTGAATAGCGGGTAATACTAGCCTGAATTTTAAAGAATGGGAATAATATCCCAAAAAATTAACGATTAATATGGGAATAATGCGCATATTCGAGACGTATTCATCGGCTTTTCGTCTAGTGATTTTAGTCAACTCTGGCGCAAAGTCACACACCGTTCATAACCTAGATCGCGCTGTTGGTCGGAAATCGGCTGCTTATGAGTGACTGACGCAGTCGAAAACAAAATGTCACTGGGAAGTTACACTGAGATGATTGGTAGTCTTAGACCTGAATCCGTAGGTTCAGGTTAGAGATAATCATTGATTGGTAGCATGAGTCGATTCAGGCTAGCCCGCATATTGCATCAGTATCCCGGATGCTGACGCCGGACAGATGCGGCTGAACGCTGGGCTGGACCGAAATCCATAGCTCTAGCTATGGATTGAGGGAAGGCCAAGTTCAGGCGTATCTGGACAAGTCAGCGCCGGGATAGGGTTTGGGCCGGCTACAAACGGTATTTTTGGTAGTATCCGAAATATTGCCAGCTTACTCCAACAATTCAATAGGTTAAGTCAAGGCGCGAGACCGACTGGTGCAATATGCAGGCTAGCCAGCATTTTTCATAAAAGTTGTGCTGATTTTCATTCTCCATCGAAGTTCTATCGGGAGTTTTTTTGGAATTCTCCGGCTTACGAACACCACAATCTGTCTCGGGTAGTCGAGTTTGATGTGGCTGTAATGAGTCGTGATATCTCCGTTCGCAGAGAATGAGTGCTGAAAAAGTAGGCATTTTGGAGTAACCAGACAGATTTGACTATTGTGCCAACCGGCCCGTTTACAATTCGTGCTTTTACAGCTTAGGTGACTGTAAAAGCAAGCCGTCAGCACACACCGAATGGACTTGAAGGATGATCCCGCAGCTTTGAGGGCTGTCTAGATCTTGGGAATGGATTCGAGATAGGATTTGAGATCAGCCACCCTTTGATCTGGGACAGAACTGAAAGCCATCATTAAATTGAACGACGAAAACATGTCGTAGGTACTCATGTCGATAACGATCATATCTTGCTTTTGGGCCAGATCGGAAGCTCCAAATGCTGAAGTGACATCATCTGCTCCCGCCTTGTGGCAGGTAGCGCAGTTGGTCTGGTAATATGTGGATCCACTCACCGCCAGGCCGACCGGTGGTGCTGCCTGGATCTGGATAGCATCTGGTGGCGGCTCTTCAGAGTTACTCTGATAGCAACCCGTCAAAGCAAGGCTTAGCGAAACCATCAAAATCATTGCCATTAACTTTTGCATAACTATCACCTTCATTGTCAAATCAGGAATGCCTCCATAAACAATCCATGGATAGACTGCTAGTCGTCATCGTCGTCGCTAGCCAGATAGGCCGCGATGGCCTGCGCTTCGCCATTGGTCAACGGAATGGGACGCATTTCATCGACTGCGAGCATGGCTTCCTGAATCTTGTGTAGATCGGCACCGATGATTTCCCCCTCGCTGCCACCGGTTCCGGCAGGTCCATGGCAAGCTGCACATTTTACCGCATAGATCTCTCCGCCTGTTGTCGGAGACGGCGGCGTGCCACCGCCAGAATCGCTATCACTTGCCAGATAGGTCGCGACGGCCTGCGCTTCGCCATTGGTCAACGGAATGGGACGCATTTCATCGACTGCGAGCATGGCTTCCTGAATCTTGTGCAGATCGGCACCGATGATTTCCCCCTCGCTGCCACCGGTTCCAGCAGGTCCATGGCAAGCTGCACATTTTACCGCATAGATCTCCTCGCCTGTTGTCGGAGGTGGCAGCGTGCCACCGCCGGATGACAGGAAGATGGCAATTTCCTGGGCGTCGGTGCCAGTTAGAAGGATGCCCTGCATCGAACCAACGGAAAAAATCGAACTCGAAATCTGACTTTCGCTCACACCAACAATGGCGTTAGCGCTGCCGCCGGTGCCGTTAAATCCATGACAGCTCTGGCATAAATTGATGTACAGCTGTTCGCCATTGGATGGAACAGGCGGTGGCGTACCGCCGCCACCTGTTGACAGAACG
>JAAESG010000376.1 GCA_024229615.1 Gammaproteobacteria bacterium
GAAATTTTCAATCGGTATCGTCTTGCCGGCATCGTTCTTGATCGCTAGCGCCTCGGATACACTTAGCCATTCGTTTTTAAGTGCCTCGGCGGTCTGCCAGTAATCGAGCTCCTGCCGGTTTGGTCCGAGCAGTGTGAAGCGCAACAGACGCAACGCGTGACTGATTGATTCGCTATCGCCTACCAGATTGAGTTTGCGTTTTTCGGCAAGGCCTTTGGAAAAGAACAGAAAGAAGTAGAGTGGAAACTCAAGATTGTTCAGCAGCGAACCATTCTTCTCGCGAGTGTCGGTTAGCACCAGGGTGTCAAAACGGGTAATGCCTTCGCGCAACAGGCCTTTTAAAACTTCTGGTGGCTGGCCGAAGAGTATGACTTCGGAATCATTGGTGACGATTCGACTGCCAGGTGCGGGGGTGATTATTTGTGGCTCAGCCATTGCCATAAAAAATTATTGCTGAACATTAAAGTGTACATTGTCGGGTTCTACTGCGAAAGGCGAATTATTGTTAGCCTGGAAATTTCATAAATCTGCGCCAGGATCGCGCAGGATATTGTGTTCACAAGGAAATTTCCGAAAGAGTCTCGTATCGACGATTCCGAGCGATTGAGGAAATATTTCTTGTGGAATCAATAGACTAGCGAGATGGTGCATGATTTGTGAATTTTCCGGGTTAGATAGTTGCCTAAGTATGGTTTGTAATAACAGGGATAGTGGCTAGTATCCCCGCTACGATATATCGCATTGCAGGAGTACAGGGGAACTCCTGGTCAAGTCATCAACGAACATCTTACGCCCAACACATCAATCTCTACGTTGTGAAAAAGCATTAGGGTTGCAAGCGGTACTGGAACAGTTTTTCGTAATAGGGGCGCGCTTGAATCGATATTTCCCGATCCTTTGCGGCGAGTGCATATTTTTTCCTGGCATAGGCTGCAAACCCAGTCGAGCGCCAGACTGAATCGTACCAGTACTTCGCCCAGACACCGTCACTGTCACGAGGCCCTTCGCGCCAACTCAACATTTCGCTAACAAAATCGACTCCGAGTCTCGCACAAATCGCTTCTAGCATGCCGTGAGGATCGAGTAGAAACTCGCCACTATCGATGACCAGAGGTATCTCCCCGCTGATGCGTTTGACATGGTCGAATAATTCCGCTTGCTGGATAAAACCGATATCCTCGAGGGTCACGTCGCCGCGCACAGCGGCATAGGATGCGATCACCGCTTCGGGTTCGCGGATCAAAAAACAATTAGTCAGGCCGGACAGCCACGAACGCTCAAGCCCGGGCAGAAGGTGCAGGGTCATATGTTTCTGGTAAAAGATTGTTTTGTCGTTCGGTATATCGCCAATGCAACGAGCGATTATCCTGTTCGCGTCGGTGCCCTGAGCGGCAATGACTTCTGCTGCACCGGGGTGTGGAATGCCACTGGCATCCAGATAGTAACCGTAGAGGGGTTCATCCCAGACGACACAGTCAGCGCGATTTTCCCAGGCGCGCATCAGCGCAGTTGATATATTCCGGGGTCCCGACCACATCGCTATACGCAATGACTTCACTGGCATTCTTGCTCCAGCATGGTGAGATAAAGCTGTTGCAGTTTTTCGACCATCGGACCACGCTCGCCATCGCCGATAACGCGACCGTCTACTTCACGCACTGGCGCGAGGCCGGCAAAGGTGCCGGTGACGAACGCCTCGTCGGCGCCGTAAACATCGATTAAGCTGAAATTCTTTTGCCGCAGCGGAATCTGGTTTTGACCGCATAACTGGATGACGTTGCCGCGCGTGATGCCACCGAGGCAATAGTCGCCGCTCGAAGTCCATACTTCACCCTTGCGCAGGATGAAAAAGTGAGTCGAGTTACAGGTCGCGACAAAGCCGTGCGGATCGAGCATCAGGGCTTCATCTGCGCCAGCCTTGGCTGCCTGAATGCAGGCAGTAATGCAATTCAGCTTGGAGTGACTATTGAGTTTCGGATCCTGTATGTCGGGATACCCACGGCGCACATGAACGGTAAATAGCTTGATCCCTTTTTGTGCGGTTTCCGGTAGCGCTTGCTTGTATTCCGGAATGATCACGATGGTTGGCGGGGTGATAGTGATGCGGGGATCCTGGTAAGGCGTAGCTTTGACGCCGCGCGATACCATTAGCCTGATATGAACTCCATCCTGCATGTTATTTTTTTCGAGCAATCGGTAAAGGCGCGCCGAGAGTTGTTCTGCTGTTACCTCCATTTCCATATCCAGTGCTTTGGCGCCTTCGTAGAGACGATCGAGATGCTGACCTAAAAACGCAATCTTGCCGTGGTGCACGCGCAGCCCTTCCCAAACTCCGTCTCCGAGCACGAAGCCGCTATCAAACACAGAAACTCTGGCCTGATCACGTGGGAAAAACTCGCCGTTGATGTCGATAATGATATGCGCATTGCGCGGATCGTCCTGGTAGTCATGCGTGCCTTTGCTTTGCTTAGTCATCAATGCTTCCTAGTTCGAATTCTTCGTTCATGCTGGTAATACTCAGGTAAGTTTTGCCATCTCGCCGGCTTTCATGCGCGAGATTGAGTAAATCGTAAAACGCACTGCGGTTGATGAGTGCCTCCAATCCCGCGCGAAAATGTATATAAGGACGGGGCTCACCGCTGTTTGCATCGATCTCGACGCGGATCCTGTGTTGGTGATCGACGACGATACGCTCACCGATGTTGGTCGTAAATACGATCGCCTGCTGAGCGTCGTCCTCGATGAGCTCCACCAGATTCGCGATAAAGGGCGCATCCTCGACTTCGATGCGTAGTTTCTCAACTGGGGTAACCAGAAAATAGACTTCGCCCTCACGCCTTAAAATGCTGGCGAAGAGCCTGATCAGCGACTCCCGCTGGAAACGACGACCCTGGTGGAACCAGCTGCCGTCGGCGGCGATACGGATATCAATTTCACCCTGGTTTGACGGATTCCAGTCACGCCTGGCGGTTTCGCCCTCTGCGTTTGATTCGATATCTGCAAGAATTTGATCAAGCTCGGACATATGGCAATTCTGTGCAAATAACAGCGATCACACAATAACTATTTCAGAGTTGTAATGCCCGGGCAAGGCGGTATTTCTGTAGCGGGTAATCCCGACGAAATTCTGGCTCGGGGTTTGCAGTGCGGAGCGAGAGGCTTCCCTGGTCGGATTAGTGTGATGCCAAGTTTAGAACTGTATCAGTTTCAAGGTGAATTGAAAGTACCAGAAGGGCAGCATTTCATCTTCAAATTTTGAGATATAGGTCGCGTTAAGGCCACCCCAGTCATTGCTCACCGATACGAAGGGAATTGCGCCGAAAAAAGGCTCTTCGTTATTGTAGTTTTGACGAGTCATTATCAGGCCCGCAAATCCCAGGTCGAGATTCAGTCTCTGCGGTAAAGAACGGATCTTGAAGCGCCGTTTGATTCCGGCACCGATATATTTTGAAGTTTGATTGTTACTGTCTTTAAACGATGCCAGATTGATCAGTGGAATCCAGCGTCGATGGGTATTGAAATCGTATTGAAGACCCAGCCCGTAATTACTTTCATTTAGATTGTTGTCGCCCAGATGTATCGCCTTGCCGCTGAGCACGATCTGTAGTTCATCCGCCGCGACCGGGAAGTTAAGCAGTAGCGTGAGCGCAAAAATGAACCTGACAGATTTCAATCTAATCCTCTGGCATTGAAGTGATTGAGTCTGTTATCGACAGGATTGATAAAAACCTTACTGTCGAATTATTGATCGCCTGAGCGAGCTACCCCGGGAAGCTCTGCAAAATGCACAGCTTCCCTAAAGTGATTTGGATAATCTATAATTTTCCTGCCTGCGGTATCCACGAGGAAACAGTCGAGCATGAAGCGAAGAGGATTTGTATAACTCGATGCGTCTGCGGTTGCCAGTATTACCGCCAACCCGGCATTACTGTCGCGCGATCACCAGGCCCATCATCGCTATGGGTGCGTTGCTCTGATCGATCCACAGAGTCGTGAGACAGTTAACGCCACGGCGAGGTGCGGCATAACGTCGTCGCAGTAGAAGGGTGGTGAGAAATGCGGGCTAGCGCAAGGTGCCCGGGTGCTGGGCGGTCCTGCGCCACAGCCTTTGGCTGCGATAGAGCTTGAATATGATGCGTCTTGGCGACTATACCAGCAACCAGATCAGCTACCAGGTTTGAAGTCCATGTCGTCGTTTCGATCAGCGATTCGACCCAGAGACACTCTGCATTGATCGGATGAGAGGATTAACCGGGATAGGCTCAGGCCGGTTAGAAATTGCACAAACTCACTTGGCATAAAAACCATTGAATAATTTTTCATATTCAATGGATTATGACAAGTTGAGACCGACTGGTGAAATATTCAGGTTAGCCCCCAGTCACCGGAGGGAAAAATGCAACCTCGTCGGTATTGGTGATTTGCGTCGTAGGGTCAGTCATTTCCTGATTGATCGCGATCAGTAAACGAGTCTCGCCGTCGAATGCGCTGGCAAAAGGTTCACCCCGGGATCGCAATAGCACGACCAGGTCGGCCACGGTTTTACAGTCCGTGGGCAATTCGAGATTTTCTGATTTCAGGCCCAGGCATTCGGCGAGCTGCGCGAAATAGAGTATATCCGCCATCGTGATTAAAGGAACCAGTCGAAGAACTGGATATCGACTTCGTCACCAGGTTCGACCCCGGCGTTGTCATCCGGCAACACGATGAAGCAATTGGCTCGACTCATCGATGTCAGGATGCCCGAGCCCTGCTTGCCGGTTTTTCCGACCTGCCAAAGGTTATCTTCATCGAGGCTTGCGATACCCCGTTGAAATTCAGTGCGACCAGGCTTCTTGCGCATTTGCTCGAGCGCCCGTGCACGAAACAGTGCCGGTCGTCTCAGGCTGGTCCCTGCCAGGAGCTGGATCGCCGGCACCACAAATTGACTGAAAGTGACCATGACCGCGACCGGGTTTCCCGGCAGGCCCATGAAGATGCTGGCATCGATTTGCCCGAAGGTAAGCGGACGTCCCGGTTTGATCGCGATTTTCCAGAATTCGGTAGTACCGAGCTCGGCCAGGGCCGGTTTGATGAAATCGGCCTCGCCGACCGATACGCCGCCAGTACTGATAATCAGATCCGCCTTGCTGGAAGCCAGGGTCAACACTTCACGCATTGCCTCCGGCTCATCCCTCACTACTCCGAGATCGATGATGTCGACCGCCAGATTCGATAACATGCCGAACAGGCTGTAACGGTTGCTGTCGTAAATTTTACCCGGCTCGAGGGGTTCGCCAACGGGCATCAGTTCGTCGCCGGTTGAAAAAAATGCGACTACCGGTTTACGCTTGACCTGCAGTTGAGCGATACCGAGCGATGCCAGCACCCCGAGATCGGCCGGGTTTAGCCTGGCGCCTGCCTCGATGACGATCTGACCCTGCTGAACGTCTTCACCGGCCTGGCGGATATTTTCTCCGACGCGATGATCGGAATCGACTCGAATCTGTCCAGAATCGCTGATTTCTACCTGTTCCTGCATGATAACCGCATCGGTGCCTTCCGGGATCAACGCACCGGTCATGATGCGTACGCACTCTCCCGGGCCACAGCGCTCGCCGAACGCGGTGCCGGCAAATGCAGTTCCGATTTCGCGTAACTCCGCAATTTCTCCCGCGTGTAGACTTTCGATGGCGAGTGCGTATCCATCCATCGCCGAATTGGCCTGTGAAGGCACATTGTGTGGCGACTTGACCTCTTCATTGTTGACGCGACCGAGACAATCGCGAATCGGCAGGCGTTCACAGGCGTGAACCGGAAGCACACGCTGCTCGATTTTATCCAGTGCTTCGGCCATACCGATCGAGTTCGGATCGAAGGGATCGGCACAACTGGGTTCGGAAGAGATTTTGTTAATCATTTAAAATAGATTTTACTACAGGCCGGCAATTGAGTCATAGACGAAGTCAAAATGGTAGGGGTAGGGGCGTTTTTTTATGACATTTCATGATCTGTATCGGAAAGCGGACTTAATTTGTCCTTGGGGCTGTCAAAAATTCGGCTAGAGTGGTATTTTTACACCCTGACAAAAAGGCGTTCCGGTCGGATATAGTGCGGTTATCCGAACGGAAGGATAATAACGACACAATCGGAGGATACAATGCAGAAATCCCTCAACATCGATCCGGGCAAGTGTACCGGCTGTCTCCAGTGCGAAATGGCTTGTTCCTACGAGCACACCGGGACCTTCAATCCATCACGATCGTATATCAAGGTATTCAATTTTCACCATGAAGGGAGATTTGCGCCCTATACCTGCACCCAGTGCGATGAAGCCTGGTGTATGCGCGCCTGCCCGGTGGACGCAATCAGTGTCGACATGGCTACCGGTGCCAAGGTTGTCTCAGACGATAAGTGTGTTGGCTGCAAGGTCTGCACCATTGCCTGTCCGTTTGGCACGATTAACTATGCTCAGGTCACCGGCAAGGTCGTCAAATGCGACCTCTGTGGTGGAGAGCCTCAATGTGCGGCAGCCTGTCCCACCAGTGCGATCACCTACGTCGATGCTGACTGGACCGGCTATGACCGCATGCTAGCCTCGGCAGCCAAAAGCTTGCCATCCGCTGAAGCAACCGCTTAATCATGGGGGAAATGAATCATGTCATGGACAAGAAAAATTCTGAGGGTAGATCTCTCTAAAGGTACCTGTACACCTGAACCACTCAACATGGAGTGGGCTAATCATTATCTGGGCTCCCGCGGGTTGGCAGCCAAATACCTGACCGAGGAAGTCGATCCGAAATGCGACGCGCTCGGGCCCGACAATAATATGATCATGGCCACCGGCCCGCTGACCGGAACCATGGCCTCCACCTCGGGGCGTTACACGGTCAGTTGCAAGGGTCCGTTGACCGGTGCGATTGCCTGCTCGAACTCGGGTGGTTTTTTCGGGGCTGAGCTGAAATTTGCCGGCTGGGATATGATCATTTTCGTGGGCAAATCAGAAAAACCGGTTTACCTGTTGATCGAAAATGACAAGGTCGCTTTACGTTCGGCCGAACACATGTGGGGCAAAACCGCCTGGGAAACCGATGATATATTGCATCAGACCCATCAGGATCCGCAGATGCGCATTGCCTGCATCGGCCGAGCCGCAGAAAATGGTTGCCTTTACGCCGGGGTTATCAACGACAAGCACCGTGCCGCCGGTCGTTCCGGGGTTGGTACTGTAATGGCGTCGAAAAACCTGAAGGCGGTTGCGATACGCGGTACCCAGGGCATAGGAAATATCGAAGACGTCGGGGCGTTTGTGTCGTCAACCAATGATGGCAAGGCGGTGTTGGCAGAAAACGCGGTTACCGGACAGGGATTACCGGCATACGGTACCCAGGTGTTGATGAACGTCATCAACGGCGTGGGTGCTCTGCCGGCGCATAACATGCGCGATGTTGGGTTTGAGGGGGCGGAAAATATTTCGGCCGAAGCGATGGCCGAACCACGTAAAAGTGACGGCAAGCCCAACCTGACCACCAATGCCGCCTGTTTTGGCTGTACTATCGCCTGTGGTCGTATCTCCACGGTAGACCCGACGCATTTTTCGGTTAAGGATAAGCCTCAGTACCAGGGTGCCTCCGGTGGTCTCGAATATGAGGCTGCCTGGTCTCTGGGCGCGGATACCGGGGTCGATGACCTGGATGCGCTAACCTATGTGAATTTCCTTTGTAATGAAGATGGCTTCGATCCGATTTCCTATGGCTCTACTGTGGCTGCGGCAATGGAGCTGTTCGAAAGTGGGGTGATTACAACCCAGGAAACCGGAGGTATTGATCTCAAATTCGGCTCTGCCGAAGCCTTTGTTGCCGTAACCGAACAGTTTGTGGCTGGTGAAGGGTTTGGCAAGGATCTGGGATTGGGCTCTAAACGGCTGTGCGAAAAATACGAGCGTCCGGAATTGTCGATGACGGTCAAGGGGCAAGAATTCCCGGCTTACGACCCGCGCGGTATCCAGGGTATCGGGCTGAACTACGCGACGTCGAATCGAGGCGCCTGTCACTTGCGCGGTTATACCGTCGCTTCCGAGATTCTTGGTATTCCGGTAAAGACCGAGCAAACCGATAGCGACGGCAAGGCTGAACTGGTGAAGGCTTTCCAGGATGCGACGGCACTGGTCGATTCGGCGGGGCTGTGCATCTTCACAACCTTTGCCTGGGGTATGGATAACATAGCGCCACAAATCGATGCCGCTTGTGAGGGCGACTGGAGTGTCGAGAACTGTCTCGAGACCGGCGAGCGCATCTGGAATATGGAACGCCTGTTCAACGAAGCGGCCGGATTTACTGCCGATGACGATACACTGCCCAAGCGTTTGCTCGAAGAAGCCATTAAGAGTGGGCCGACCGAAGGTCAGGTCAGTAAACTCGGCGAAATGCTGCCGCAGTACTACGAAGCCAGGGGCTGGACCGCGGATGGCAAGATTCCGGACGCAACGCGGCAACGGTTGTCATTGTAAATAAACCCTCGAACCCCTCGCCGCAAGGCGGGGGGTTTTCATTTAAAGAGCGCTGACATGCAACATATCATCATAGGTGCAGGGCCCGCTGGTGTGATAGCTGCGGAAACTCTTCGTAAAGCAGATCCCGCTGCGCAAATCGCGATCATCGGGGATGAGCCGGAACCACCCTATTCACGCATGGCCATACCTTATTACCTGAGCGATAACATCGAGGAATCGGGTAGCTATCTGCGTGACCCGGATCGTCACTTCGAGGCACAAAATATCGAGCTTGTGCAGCAACGGGTCGATGAGGTGGATACGGCAGCGAAGCAACTGTCGCTCGCCGATGGTAGTAACCGTGTCTACGATAAATTGCTGATCGCGACCGGGTCACGCCCTGTCAGCCCGCCGATTCCGGGACTGGAGCTGCCACAGGTGCATTCCTGCTGGACGCTCGAGGATGCGCGCAACATTATCAAACTGGCTCAGCCGGGTTCCAGTGTGGTCCTGATTGGAGCCGGCTTCATCGGCTGTATCATCCTCGAGGCACTGGTCAAGCGCGGGGTCAAACTGGCGGTCATAGAGACGGGTAATCGCATGGTGCCACGCATGCTTGACGAAAAGGCCGGCGGTCTGCTTGATACCTGGTGCCGGAAAGAAGGCATCGACGTGCATACTTCCTGCAGTGTCGATGGGATCACGGCGCAGGCGGATAACCAGGTCGAGGTAAGCCTCAGCGATGGCGGCAAGCTCGGTGCTGCACTGGTGATTACCGCGACCGGGGTTAAAGCGAATATCGATCTGCTTGAGGGTACCGGTATCAATACCGACCGGGGAATTCTGGTCAATCGACGCATGCAGACCAGCAGCCCGGATGTGTATGCGGCCGGAGACGTCGCCCAGGGCGTCGATTTTTCGACTGGAAATTTCGAAGTGCAGGCGATTCAACCGACAGCGACCGATCATGGACGCATCGCGGCTCTCAATATGGCCGGTCAGGGCGGTGAGCACCACGGCACATTGAATATGAACGTGCTCGATACGGTCGGGCTTGTTTCCTGTTCCTTTGGCCTGTGGATGGGGGTTGACGATGGTGATAGCGCCGAGCTGTATAATTCGGACGAGTACCAGTATATCAACCTGCAGTTTGACGGCGATCACCTTGTCGGTGCCAGCAGCGTCGGCAAGACCCAGCACATCGGTGTTCTGCGTGGACTGATCGAATCGAAAATTCACCTCGGCGAATGGAAATCCCGCTTGATGCAGGATCCGACCGCTATCATGGAAGCCTATATCGCCTGCACCCAGGAACTCGGTTATAGCTGATTCTCTTGCAGGCGTTCGCAAAGGGTGAATTCGTATGCAGATCTATATTGAATTCTATGCGTCGTTGATGAAGTACCTGCCGCCGGGCAAGAGTCGATTCCGGCGTGAAATCAGGGTCGACGAGGGGCTCGTACTCAATCAATTGATAGAACAGTTTCACATTTCGCACGCCGAGGCGCACATCGTGCTCGTTAATGGTCATTATGTCGATGGCGAAAGTCGTGAAGCTCAAGAGCTCGTCGAGGACGATGTGGTTTCGATCTGGCCGCCGGTCGCTGGCGGTTAAGCGACATGCCTGATGCGACCCTGGTCGAGTATGAAATGGGATACACCGCTGACGAATTTGGCAATGTGCTAAACGGTCCCTTCAGTGGAGACAAATCCGTCTATCGTTGCACAGAGATCGCGCGGCATCAGTGGTCACTCGAACAATCCGGGTTGGTGTTTACACTGGTGATTACCGTGGTCGAGAAGCCGCCGCGCAAACTGGGCTTGTTCAGGCTGCCGGTGCTCGATGTGAAATTCATCTTCACCGATACCGAAGAATCTTTACGCGAGCGCTTTTTTCACCGCTTTCACCAGTATTTTCACAAGGGTGGCGGATGAACCAGGCTCAGAAAGATCGCTATGCTCGCCACATTCGTCTGCCTCAGCTCGGTGAACAGGGGCAGCAGGCTATACTCGATGCGAGCGTGTTGATTGTCGGCGTCGGCGGGCTTGGATCACCGGCCGCGATGTACCTCGCCGCCGCTGGTGTCGGCAAGTTGATACTCAGCGATTACGACATCGTCGAAACCTCCAATCTGCAACGCCAGATCATCCATAGCCATGCGTCGGTTGGGGAAAATAAGGTTGATTCCGGTAAACAAACCCTGGTAGCGCTGAATCCCGACTGCAAAGTCGATGTTATTGGATATCAACTCGAAGGCGATGAGCTCAGGCAGGTGATCGATTCGGTTGATATCGTGCTCGACTGCAGTGATAACTATCCGACCCGTTTCGAAGTCAATCGTTACTGTGTCGAAACCGCCACGAGACTGGTAACCGGTGCCGCGATCAGGCTCGAAGGCCAGATTATGAATTACCAGCCCGATGCCGATAGCGCCTGCTATCAGTGCCTTTATACACATGCTTATGGCGCGGAGGAGTCCTGTGAGCTCGAAGGCGTGCTCGGTCCGGTAGTCGGCGTTATCGGTGCCATGCAGGCGGTGCAAACACTGCTGATTCTCGCCGGGCAAGGTCAGGAGATGGTCGATCGCCTGTTGCTGTTCGATGCCCTGTCGATGCAATGGCAGTCGGTTACTCTGCCACGGAATCCCAATTGCCCGATTTGTGCCAGTGCCTGTTAACATTATTTGAAACGTCGTGTGGGTTTGATATCGTCGCTCAAGGCTTTGCGACAAGGCTCCGCGATTGTCGACGAATCAGGTCGATCCCGATAATAATGATTCAAGTCAATATGCAGATGCCCAGCCAGTGATTTACTTGTCTAACTGGGGATACCTTTTATCTCAAAGCGAGGCGTATGATGTGCAGGGCAGTCTCTCAAATGTCACTTATCGCACTATTGTGTGCAGGATTGTTGGCTGGTTGTGCGCAGGTCCGAAAGGTGACCTACCCGGATGATTTTGTCTACCTGGAACAAAAACAGGTCAAGAGCGAGATGGTAATGTTGAGTATCTATCTACGCCAGATCGATCAAATCCTGCTCGATGACAGTGTTATCAGTAGCGAGCAACAACTCAAAATCGTGGGTCTGTTGTCGTCGATAACGGAAAGTGCCAACCGACTTGGCGCTGGTAGCGTAGAGACCAATCATTTGCTCATCGACAGTCGTATCGACCGGTTTAAACGTGATGTCGATATCGCATTGCGTGATGCTGGCGCCAATCCTCCGAATTATTATTCGCTCGGTAGGCTTTCAGGCAGTTGTGTCGCCTGTCATCAGTATCGCTAGCCTGGATATTTCACCAGCCGGGCTCAGGCCGGTTACAAATTGCACAGTCTCACCTGGCATAAAAACCATCAATTAATCTTTCATATTCAAGGGATTATGACAAGGCTTGAGACCGGCTGGTGAAATATCCAGGCTAGATCGCGCTCGCGATAATCGACTCAAACCCTGCGATAGAAATCCTCGTAAATAAACTCCGCGATGGCGTCGATGTCGTTGATGTCGAGGACCGGAATATTGGCGCCGTCCGGCGGAGCCAGATCGCAGGCGATCGCGATTACCGATTCATCGTTGCTGTAGAGGTAGGGTTTCCCCAGCGCCTGGCGGTGTAACTCGATTTTGGGGAAATGGATATCCTTGTATCCTTCAACCAGGATAATGTCGGTGCGTTCGGTATCGAGCGAATCGATGATCTGATGCAATTCCGGTTCATCCCCGGGTTCGGCAAACTCGGTCATCATCGCCATTCGGGTCGTGGTGCAGATGACCGTTTGATGGGTGCCTGATTTGCGCAATTCGTAACTGTCTTTGCCGGGGACATCCAGATCAAAGTCATGATGAGCATGTTTGATCACCGAGACATTTAATCCGAAAGCCTTTAGTGCCGGGATTACTTGTCGCAACAGGGTGGTTTTTCCGGTTCCGCTATAGGCGCTGAAGCCTAGAACTGGGATCGAGCGGGTCATAAGCTCGCCTGCAGCAACTGCTGGTCAGAAGGCGTATTAATGTTACGGAACATATCGGCGCAGTCTGAAAAATCGGCCTGTCGGTAGTCGTGCAACGCGTACCATCGATCGATCTTGCGCTCGCCGCCGTGCAGGAATTGCTGCAGGCTAGGCAGCAAATCAGTCCTGATCAGTGCATGTACTGGTTGCAGGCGTTCACCGTCATGCGCGACGACAATCGGTGAACCCCGCTGTTCGTGAGTGGTGATGAAACGCGTGACATAGTCTTCAACCAGCAGTGGGCTGTCGCAGGGCAGGGTCAGGATATAGTTGCTATCTACCGCACCCATGGTGCTGGCGAAACCCGCTAGCGGCCCCTGATAGTCTTCGAGTTTGTCCTTGATCACCGGGTAACCGAGGCTCAGGTAGCTTTCGTGATTGCGATTAGCGTTTATGACTATTGCGACCGCCTGGCGCTCGAGCTTGTCTATCAGAATAGATACCAGTGCTTTACCATTAATCTCGATCAGGCCTTTGTCCTGACCGCCCATGCGTCTACCCTGACCGCCGGCGAGAATAACCGCGGTGATATCTCGTTTCTGGATACTCATCTTGTTATCGACTGACGTACCGATTCCAGATTAACCACCTCGTGAGTCTCGACATCCTGGCCGAGAATTCGGTGGTCTCGCAGATACAATCTGCCAGTGGCCAACTCACTGAAAACCTCGGGGTCATGCGTGACGATGACGATTGCGGTGCCGCTATCACGAAATTCTTGCAGCATCTGCAGCGTGCGTTGCCGGCTTTCGCTGTCGAGGTTGGCGGTAGGTTCGTCAAGCAGCAAAATTTGTGGATGACGCAGGCGCGCACGAGTTAATGCCACCCGTTGTTTTTGGCCACCCGAAAGTGAGGCGGCCGACTGATGTTCCAGGCCTTTGAGCCCGGCCCAGTGAATCGCTTTATTTACGCTTGACTCGCGGTCGGTGACCGCCGGGTTGAGTCGAGCAGCGTACTGAATGTTGCGTAGTAAACTGCCGGCGAACATATAGGGTTGCTGGTGCAGGTACATGACAGATCTTAACAGGCGTCGTCGCAATCGACGCCAGGGCTCGGGCCGATTATCGTCGATCATCACTTCGCATTGGTTCGGTTTATCTAGGCCGGCGATGATGCGCAGCAGGGTGGTTTTCCCTGCCCCGTTAACCCCGGTAATGACGATGCAGTCGTGGCTGGCGATGGAAATCGCGGCCTGATCCAGCACCGGGTTGCTGCTGTAGCGTTTACTGATATCACGAAAGCTGATGCGAAAATTTTCAATCATGGGTTGATACTGCCTTTTCCCTGCAGGTACTGCAATAAACCGTTGAGTAGAAATGCGAGAAACAGCAATACCATGCCGAGCGCTATGCCCTCGGCAAAGGCGCCTTTGCTGGTTTCAAGCGCTATCGCTGTCGGAATATTACGCGTGTAGTGGGCAATATTGCCGCCCAACATCATCGATGCGCCGACCTCTGAAATAATACGCCCGTAGCCGGCAAGCAAAGTTGCGGTTAAACCGAACCGATTTTCATAGAGCACCGTGAAAAAAGCACGCACGGGGCTGGCGCCGAGTGTACGAGCGGTTTCCCAGGCGGCGCGGTTTGCGGCCTGTAGCGTGACATGCGCCATGCAGACCAGGATCGGCAGGCATAACAGAAACTGGCCGATGACCATTGCGCTCTGAGTGAACAGTAGCTTGAAATCACCGAGGGGGCCCTGTCGAGACAGTATGATGAATAGTGTCAATCCAATCACGACTGCGGGGACGGCTAAAAAAGTGTTAAAAATGGAAATCAGCAGGCGTCGACCCGGGAAATTGCCATAAGTGAGAAAAAAGGCCGTGAGCAGAGCCGGTGGCACTGCGAACAGGATCGCCAGCGTCGAAACCTGAAACGATATGCCGACAATTTCCCAGATTTCGGCATTACCGCTCAGTAACAAACGGAAAGCCTCAAGCGTACTGGTAATCAATACATCCACAGCTATCCGTCGTTTTCCGCCGAGGGGACGAACAACTGCTGACCCTTGATTTTAAATTCACCAATCATTTTCTGTACCTTCGGCGAAGTGATCCACTTGATCAGTTTGCTGGCACCAGTGTAATTGATGTCGGCGTGTCGCTCCGGATTGACCGCAATGATGCCATAGGGATTGTACAGGGGTGGGTCATCCTCGAACAGTAATTCGATATCCAGTTTCGACTGGTAGGCGAGCCAGGTGCCGCGGTCGGTCATGGTGTAGCCGTCTATCTCGTTGGCAATCTGAAGCGTCTTGCCCATGCCCTGACCGACCTCGCGATACCAGTTTCCATCTGGCGTCTTGCTGCTACTCTGCCATAGAATCAATTCCCGCTTGTGGGTCCCTGAATCGTCCCCGCGTGAGATAAATGGTTGTTTGCTGGTATGAATGTTGATCAGAACTTCGGCCACGGACTTGCTTTTCGTGACGCCGGCCGGATCGGACTGTGGTCCGACGATAATGAAATCATTGTACATGACGTCGGTCCTGTCGATACCGTAACCACCGCTGACAAACTCATCCTCAGCTACGCGAGCGTGTACCAGCACGGCATCGACGTCGCCCTCGCGACCGAGTCGCAAGGCCTTGCCGGTGCCGACAGCAATCAGGTGCACTTCGATAGACGTTTCCTCGGTAAATTTCGGTAGCAGAAGGCTCATCAATCCGGAGTTGGCGGTGCTGGTTGTAGTAGCGAGTCTCAGGGGCGATTCGTTTGCAATAGTCGTGCTCGTTATTAAACTGGTGATGACCAGAAGAAGTGCCTGACGTAACATTTATCAATCCATAAAAAGGGAAAAATTCGAAACGCAGTGTATCAATGCGCATCGCTTCACGTCGAATATTGATTGGGATGATTGGTTAAAACAGTTAAACTTGCTGCTTCAGATCAATTTAAGCCGAGTTGCAAAATGGATGAAGAAGCCCTGAACATGTCGATACGTAAATTCCTCAAGAGAGTCGGAATTACATCGCAGCGTGAAATCGAAAGAGCGGTCGATCAAGCCAACGCCGAGGGGCGTTTGGACGGGAACCCGGTAAGAGTCAAGATCACGCTGGAATGCGACCTGATCGATGATGCATTGTCTATAGAAGACCAGATCAAGTATTAGCAGATGGTTGAAATGACTCAGGATCGTGAATTCGTAGCACTTAATATTGCGGTTTTAACCGTGTCGGATTCACGCGATGAATCGAGTGACAAATCGGGCCCGTTGCTGGTCAAATATCTCACCGAAGCCGGGCACAGGCTCGCTGAGAAATCGATTGTGCCGGACGACAAGTACCGAATTCGCGAAGTTATTTCACGCTGGATCGCGGACGAATCTTTGCAAGTGGTGCTGACCACCGGTGGAACCGGCGTGACTGGACGTGACGGCACCCCGGAAGCGGTCACAGCGTTGCTGGACAAGGTCATCGATGGATTCGGTGAGACTTTCCGCAACCTTTCCTATCAGACAATTGGTACCTCGACCCTGCAGTCACGAGCGATTGCTGGTGTCGCCAATGGCACCTACCTTTTTTGCCTGCCGGGTTCCTCGGGCGCATGCAAGGACGCCTGGACAAACTTGATTAGCAGTCAGCTGGATTATCGAACTCGTCCCTGCAATCTGGTTGAATTGATGCCGCGCCTGCGCGAAAAGTAAAATCCTCTTGTGTTACATCGAATTGTGTTACCTGAAAAAATGTTCGGGCAAGCAGTTACTGAATAGGGAGTGAACAGGGGATGACTGCCTGTTTTGCGCAATAGACGCCAGGTCAGTCGGGACTGTGACGGCTGTCCTTGCCGGGGCGCGACCGCGGTTTGGATGGTATTTCATCAAAATTGATCAGCTCACCCCCGTGATAAACGAGAAAGTGGCGGCCCTTGGCACGTGCAATCAGCGTGACCCCAACCTTTTGCGCAATCTCGAGGCCCATCGCGGTGATGCCTGAGCGCGACAGTAATACGGGAATCTCCATCAATGCGACCTTGATCACCATTTCCGAGGTCAGGCGCCCGGTGGTGTAGAATAGCTTGTCTTTCCCTCCCAGATCGTTAAGCCACATGTAACCTGCGATGGCGTCGACTGCATTGTGGCGGCCGACATCCTCGATAAACTGTTCGATACCCTGTTCGCTACAAAGGGCGCAACCGTGCACCGCGCCGGCATTTTTATAGACCTCGTTATATTCGTTTAGCTTGTTCAGCATCGCATAAATCGATGACTGTTTGAGTCGCGGTTGCTGAAGCGAAATCTGCTCGATATTTTCCATCAGATCGCCGAATACGGTGCCCTGGCCGCAGCCGGTGGTGACCGTTTTTTTAGCGAGCTTCTTATCGAGATTTTCGATGCCATCGTGCGTGGTGATCGCGACCGCCTCGGCTTCCCAGTCTACCTGGATGGCTTTGATTGCCTCGATGTCATCGATCATGCGCTGGTTACGCAACCAGCCCAGGATGAGTAGTTCGGGGTGGTTGCCAAGCGTCATCAAGGTAACGATTTCTCGTTTGTCGAGGTAAATCGTGAGTGCGCGCTCGACCGCAATCGCAGCCTCCACGGGCTCATTGAATTCGTTGCAGGCGACGACATCGGCGGTAGCTGCGAGACCGGCCTTGCTCAGTTCGGGCAGGCCTCGTTTTGGAACGGAAGACATGATGTGCCCTCGGCGAGGGTTAACCCCCGGTCAGATTCATGTGACGCAGCAGGACTTCCTGGGAATTGAGATTGAAATCATGCCCTTTGGGCTTGATTTGCATCGAGTCGATGAGTGCCTGCTTGAGTACTTCGGGCTCGCCCGGATGGGCGCGCATGACGTGGCGCAGGTCCATCGAGTGTTCCTGTCCCAGACACAACAGAAGGCGTCCCTCGGCGGTGATACGAACGCGGTTGCAGGCCTCGCAGAAATTATGACTATGGGGTGAGATGAAACCAACATGGGCGTTGTCGTGGCCCGTTAACTGGTAATAACGCGTAGGACCCGCGCTCGTCATCGTGCTTGGCACCAGTTCGAAATGCTGTTGCAGGTCCTGCAGAATCTGATCGCTGGAGTAAAACGAAACTGCACGGTCGTGATGATCGTTCTGACCCAGAGGCATCTCTTCGATGAAACTGATGTCGATGCCGCGCTCGATGCAGAAATTCACCAGATCGAGAATTTCATCGTGGTTGTGATTACGTAGCACGACCGCATTGAGCTTGATTTGCTCAAAGTCACAGGCGATGGCTGCGTCGATGCCATCCAGCGTCTTCTTGAGATCACCGATACGGGTCATCGCGCGAAAGCGATCCGGGCGCAACGTGTCCAGACTAATGTTAATTCGTGTAACTCCGGCTTCCTTGAGCGGCCGCGCGTATTTTTCGAGCTGAGTCGCATTCGTGGTCAGCGTCAGATCGCGCAATCCATCGATGGAGCCGAGGTTGCGGAACAATTGCATGATATTTTGCCGAACCAATGGTTCGCCACCCGTGATACGAATTTTATCGACACCGAGATTAATAAAGGCACGGCCGACACTCTCCATTTCTTCGAGTGTCAGCAATTGCGTGCGTGGTACGAACTTCATCTTTTCGGGCATGCAGTAAACGCAGCGCAGGTCACAACGATCGGTTACCGACAGGCGCACGTAGCTGATCTTACGGCCGAAGCGATCGATGAGCTGGTTTTGTAAATTCGTCTCGGTCATGGGACGGACTATTCTAGCAAGTTTGCAGGATTTTGAAACGCTGCATTTCTGGCATAGTAATTTAATTTTGCTGGCACTAGCCTGTGCTGCATAGCTCAATTATCTTTACGCTTCATTTTTTAACCAGGATTTCAGTTATGTTAATAGGTGTTCCTAAAGAGATTAAAAATCACGAGTATCGCGTCGGTATGGCGCCAGCGAGTGTGCGCGAGGCGATTAAACACGACCACCAGGTGATGGTGCAGGCCAACGCCGGCGAAGGCATCGGTGTTAGCGATGCCGAGTACGCCGAAATAGGTGCTCAAATTATCGATTCTGCCGAGGAAATATTCGCGCGCGCCGAAATGATCGTCAAGGTTAAGGAGCCCCAGGCGGTTGAACGTGCCATGCTGCGCGAAGGCCAGGTGTTGTTTACCTATCTGCATTTGGCGCCGGATCCTGAGCAGACCAGGGACCTGGTCGACAGTGGCGCCACCTGCATCGCCTATGAAACCGTTACTTCTCCCCACGGTGGCTTGCCTTTGTTGGCGCCGATGTCGAAGGTCGCGGGGCGCATGGCAATCCAGGCCGGCGCCTATTGTCTGGAGCACCCGCATGGCGGGCTTGGTATGTTGCTCGGTGGAGTGCCCGGAGTTGACCCGGCCAAGGTGGTGATTCTTGGTGCGGGTGTGGTTGGTACCCATTCGACGCATATCGCGGTCGGTATGGGCGCCGATGTCTGGGTCGTCGATCGCAGCCCGGAAGCGATCGAAAACCACTGGCGCCAGTTCGGGCGCAGCACTAACTCGATCTTTTCGACCGATGATGCGATCGAGCGTCACGTGGTCGAGGCTGACCTGGTAATCGGCGGAGTTCTGGTACCGGGCGCGGAAGCGCCCAAACTGGTAACTGCCGATATGGTCAAGGCGATGAAACCCGGTGCCGTGATCGTTGACGTAGCGATCGACCAGGGTGGCTGTTGCGAAACCTCAAGGGCGACCACGCACGCCGACCCGACCTATATCGTCGATGACGTGGTGCATTATTGTGTCGCCAATATGCCCGGTGGAGTGCCGCGCACTTCCACTTACGCGCTCAACAACGTCACCTTGCCTCATGTGATCGCGCTTGCCAACAAGGGTTACCAGCAGGCGCTGAAGGATGATCGCTGGTTACGTGACGGGCTCAATGTGTACCAGGGTAAGATAACCCAGCAGGAAGTTGCACAGGACCTCGGGTATGATTTTCACGATCCCGCGGATCTGATGTAGTGAGTCAATTTCGGGCCGCCTGTATTCAAAATACCGCAACGCGCGATATCCAGACCAACATCGACTGGGTTTGCGCGTGCATAGACGAAGCTGTCTCAGGCGGCGCCGATTTCGTTGCGCTGCCTGAGACCGTTGGGTTGATCGAACCGGTTAATGAACAGATTCCGGCGGCGACTCGAAGCGAAGCCGAAGACCTCGGTCTGGCTGCGTTTTGCGCCAAGGCGAAGCAACATGGTATTACCCTGCTAGTGGGTTCGCAGCTGATTCTTGAACAAGGAAAAATCTACAATCGTAGCTTCTTAGTCGATACTTCGGGTGAAATTCGCGCGCGTTACGACAAGTTGCACATGTTTGATATCGAACTCAAAAACGGCGAAAGCTATCGCGAATCGGATGCGATAGAACCCGGAAACAAGGCTGTCGTGGTCGAAACTTCGCTGGGTCTGCTCGGCCTGTCGATTTGTTACGATCTGCGATTCGCTGCACTATATCGAACCCTGGCGCAGGCTGGAGCTGAATTTATTACGATTCCGGCCGCGTTTACACAGACCACCGGGCAGGCGCACTGGCATACGCTGGTGCGTGCTCGTGCGATCGAAACCGGGGCATTCATCGTCGCACCGAATCAATGTGGGCATCACTGTGACAAGCGCTATTCCTTCGGCCATTCACTGATCGTCGACCCCTGGGGTGAGGTACTTGCCGATGGTGGGACCGAAGCGGGCATCATTTATGCCGATATCGATACGGGCCAGGTGCAAAAAGTACGTGCTCGTATCCCGTCACTGAAGAACGAGCGCGATTTTACGCTCGACCACCAGCCACCCATTTAAGGGAGAACCCGGAAGAGTCCCTCGAAAATTAAGTCGGATCATTGCAAAACGACGGAATCCTGTTGGTTTCTATGACTTGTTTTCGAAAACAGACTTTTATTCCGGACAGCCGTTGGCGTTCGAGCCGGGATCTAGCCCGCATTTCTCACCACCTTTCTACTACGACGCTATGCCACACCCTGCCTGCATTTGGCTCGGTCAGAGCGCTCGCAAAATACAGGCAGGGCACGACCTCTCGTCGTCTCGCAACGAGTGGTGGTGAGAAATGCGGATGACGATTTCGAGTGATTGAGGAAATATTTCTTGTGGGAGTACTAGCGAGATGGTGCATGATTTGTGAATTTTCCGGGCTAGCTCGGTTTTGTTAAAGAGCGGGTGGGGAAAATTTTCGCTGCGCAAAAATGTATTCCACCCGCAGTAATCAGTGTTCGACCGGCGTCAGTGCCGGGAAGGCCAGGCAACGGGGCCGACGTTTTTCTGGAATTCTGCAACTGTGCAAGAATTATCTGATCTGATTTTGATAGAGGAGTGGGTGCCTGAATGAAATCCACTCAGGGTGAGCAGTGGATAGGCGTTAGCGGGTCTGGAATGGAATGTCATTTGCGCTTGTGCAGGCTGGCTGTGTTATAAATGGGCTTCGATAAAGCTCGGCCACCAAAAGGAGCCCATGGAAAAACTCGAAATGGACGACTTCAAGCAGGAGTTGCCTGATCAGATGAGCCTCGCGGTGGTCATGGAGAAACAGCCATCGGCACACCCCTGGGCGGACTTCCGCTACGCGGCCCTGGGCGTACTTGTGCGCGACAGCGGCGAGGAAAAATCGGTTTCGCGGATTTACCAGGATGGCGGGATCGAACACTTTCTGGTTACGGGTCTCAATCTCCGGCTTCACGTCGATGAATGTGAAAGCTACTATCACAATCTGATGTCACCCGAACCCGGCTGCTTTATCGTCGCCGATCAACCCGACTCGGTTGATGATATGCCGGTACCGTATCTGGCTTCTCTCAGCTTTGACGAAGTTCACGCGTACCTGGAAGGAGATGAGCAAATCTACTCGGTTGCGATTCCGCCGGAACTGTACCGCTGGGCGGAAGCCTACGTGCTAACCCACTATGTAGCGATCAAGAAAACCAAACGCAAACTCAAGAACTGGCACCCGACGCAGAAACCCGGTTCGACTTCAGGGGGTGATTCCTCGTGACCATGGATAGCAAAGAATCGGTGTTGTCGCGCTGGTCGCGACGCAAACTCGAAGCCGACATGTCCGAATCTGACGACGAGAATAATCTGGTAGAACCCGGGATTGAGGCTAATGAGGCGGTTGTGCCAGACGCAGTGGAGGCAGAATCGAAGCCCGGGTTGACGGACGCGGATATGCCGGACATCGAGTCACTCGACGAGAATTCGGACTTTAGCGCCTTCATGTCCGAGGGTGTCAGCGATGAATTGCGCAATCTCGCCTTGCGCAAGCTGTTCAAAGCTCCGCTTTTCAATATTCGCGACGGGCTCGACGAGTATGATGAAGACTACACTTCTTTCGAAAAGCTTGGTGATATCATCACCAGCGATATGAAGCATCAAATTGAAATGAAGGAGCAAAAATTGCGCGAAGCCATGGTCGAGGAAGCGGCACAGGATCCTGTCGATGACGAGGATGCCATAGAGGATATCGAGCTGCAGGGTGAAGCTGATGAGGAAGTAGAAACGCTCGCCGAAGTCGAGATTGAGCCGGAAATCAAACAACAAGCGAACAATGAGCAATAAAGACGCGAGACAGCAGGCGCTTGCGTTACGCGACGCCTTCAGTCTGGAACCCACCAGCCTGATTTCCTACCAGTCGGCTGGCAAGGTAATGGTGATAGGCGATGAAGAATCCTTGCTTAAATGCAATGAATTGCCAGCGACTCTCGATTTCGGCCTGATTCCAACAGGCGCCGGGGGCATTCAAGTCAGCGGATACCTTGGCGCCTATCTGGTGGTGGTGACCGATCAACACGGAAACCAGCTGACTCACAGTGGAGATGCGATCCTGGATTTGAGCGAAACCCCTGTCCTGGCCCGTGAAATGTTGCCCCCAGGGTACTTTCACGTCCCTGCCGTAGATTTCCAGATAGCCGAGGTGGCGTCAGAGCTGGAAGATTTACGCGGTGAATTTCAAAAACCAAAATACTTCGACTACGATCCATCGATTTGCGCCCACGGGGTCAACGGCAAGATTGTTTGCCGGCAGTGTGTAGACGCTTGCCCGGCGGCAGCGATTCAAAGTCAGGACGAGCGTATCGAAGTAAACCCGTACCTGTGCCAGGGCGGAGGTTGCTGCAGCACGGTCTGCCCATCGGGTGCGATCCGCTATCTATACCCGAATCTGCGCGACAATGGCAAACGGATGCGAGATGTGTTGAAACTGTATCGTCAGGAGGGTGGTCAACATCCCATCCTGTTGTTTCACAGTGAAAGTTACTCGCCGGAACTGTATCTGCAGGCCTATGACAACCTGTTGCCGCTTGAAGTCGAAGAAATTGGCAGTGTCGGCATGGATTTATGCCTGTCTGCGCTGGCTTTTGGAGCAGCCCAGGTGATCTTGCACCTCGATGACCAGGTGCCACCCAGTTCGCAGAGTAATTTGAAAGTGCAGGTCGACTGGGTTCAGGAGTTGCTTATCGGTCTCGGTCTGGAGCGTTTTTGTGTGACCATCTGCACCGAGGACGCGGCCTTTACCGAACTCGATGGCGTGACCGAGGTGCCTGCGGCGATTTACGACATGCCGCTGTTAAAACGTAATGCGATTTTTCAGGCGCTCGATCACCTCGTGATCCAGCTGAAGCCGGCCAGGGATCGGGTTCAATTACCGCAACCGGCACCTTTTGGCGACGTGGTCATCGATTCCGGCAAGTGCACGCTGTGCATGGCCTGTGTCGGGTCCTGCCCGGGCAGAGCCCTGCAGGATGGCTCAAATCGAGAAGTTCCCGAGATTTTTTTCATCGAAAGCAACTGTTTGCAATGTGGCGCTTGTGTGCAGACCTGCCCGGAAGATGCGATCAGCTTGAGTTCGCGCCTGTTATTCGATCACGAAACTCGCAATCGCGCACGCGCACTCAATCGCGATACACCGTTTGCCTGCATCGTCTGTGGCAAGCCTTTTGCACCGACCTCGGTCATCCATAAAATGCAGGAAAAGCTGAAAGACCATCACATGTTTGACAGTGAACGTGCGCTCGATCGTTTGAAAATGTGCGACGATTGTCGTGTTGCCGATATAGTCAAGGATGCAGGGGCCATGGGTGGACAGTTCGACCCGCTCAAAGGGTTTCACCAGTAAAGCTGATCGAGGATAAAGTACCATGCCCGCCGCGGATGCGATGATTGAAAATGAGCAAGTTTACCGGGCAGGTGCCTATAGCCTGTTGGCCGCACTGTTACGAGCCGCGCCTGATCAAGCCCTGCTGGACCACCTGCAGTTCCTGTCACCCGGTGATGATGGCGAGCGGGATGCGCTCTACGACGCGATGTCGAGCCTTGCCGAGGCTGCTCGGGAACAGAATCCGAGTCTGTTGGAGGATGAATACAGCGCGCTGTTTATCGGCATCGGTAAAGGAGAGGTGGTTCCTTACGGATCCTGGTATCTAACAGGATTTCTTATGGAACAACCACTTAGCGATTTACGCGACGATTTGCGCCTGTTGGGCTTCGAGCGCAATGCCGGCACAAGCGAGCCGGAAGACCATGTGGCCGCGATTTTTGAAGTGTTTTCTGTTATGATAGCCGACGCTTCCGGCCTCTCCGAGCAACGTCGGTTCTTCGACACACACATGCAGCCTTGGCTGGGACGATTTTTTGAAGATCTGGGTAAGGCTCGATCTTCCAAATTTTACAAACATGTCGCGCGCTTTGGCGCGGCGTTTGTTGACCTGGAACAAGATTACTTATCAATGCATAGCTAAAATTTTAAAGATAACCAAAAACTCTATGACCCTGTGGAGGAGAAGCCCGTGAATAAAAAAAGTCAGCTTAAAAGTCAGGAACGAAGAGAATTTATCAAAAAGTCCACACTCGTGGGATCAGCTGTGGCAGCGTCTACCGTGGCCAGTACCAACGCCATCGCCCAATTCGGCGACACGACTGAAGAAAAACCTCGTCAGAAGGGTTACCAGCTAACCCAGCACGTTATCGACTACTACAAGTCAGCTGACATTTAACCCGGGGGTCTACCATGAGAAAACTAACCAAAACATCTTCCATTGTCGGCCATGCCGCTGTCGCCAGATCCAGACAATCCACGCCTGATGCGATCAGCCGGCGTGCATTTTTAAGAAACTCCAGCCTGATGGCAGGTGGCGCCGCACTGGCGACCACGATGACCCCGGTGATGATGAAAAAAGCCAAAGCCGCGGTCAACACCTCGGGTGGAAAAATCGAAGAAATCAAGACGATCTGTACCCACTGCTCGGTCGGTTGCGGCATCATCGCGGAAGTTCAAAACGGCGTCTGGACAGGTCAGGAGCCGGCTTTTGACCATCCAATCAACAAGGGCGCCCATTGTGCCAAGGGTGCTTCGATCCGCGAACACGGACATGGCGAACGCAGACTCAAATACCCGACCAAACTGGTTGATGGCAAATGGAAAAAAGTCTCCTGGGATGAGGCGATCGGCGAGATTGGCGACAAGCTGCTCGATATCAGAGAAAAATCCGGCCCCGATTCTGTATTCTGGCTGGGTTCGGCCAAGCACAGCAACGAGCAGGCCTACCTGTTCCGCAAGTTTGCGGCGATGTGGGGCACCAACAATGTCGATCATCAGGCGCGTATCTGTCATTCGACCACGGTAGCCGGGGTGGCGAACACCTGGGGTTACGGTGCGATGACCAACTCCTATAACGATATTCACTTTTCCAAGGCTGTTTTGTTGATCGGGTCCAACCCAGCCGAGGCTCATCCGGTTGCGATGCAGCATATCTTCAAGGCCAAGGAAGAGAACAATGCGCCAATCGTAGTAATCGACCCGCGCTATACCCGCACCGCGGCGCATGCCAATCACTATCTGAAGATTCGCCCTGGTACCGACGTCGCCATCATCTGGGGCATGCTATGGCATATCTTCGAGAATGGCTGGCAAGACAGGGAATTCATTCGTCAACGGGTTTACGGCATGGACGATGTCATGAAAGAGGTAAAGAACTGGAATCCGAAAGAAGTCGAACGCGTCACCGGTGTGCCGGGAAATCAGGTCTTCGCCGCAGCCAAGGCGATGGCGGATAACCGTCCCGGTACCTTCATCTGGTGTATGGGTGGTACTCAGCACACCATCGGCAACAACAATACCCGCGCCTACTGCGCATTTCAGCTGGCCCTCGGCAACATGGGCGTTTCCGGTGGCGGTGCCAATATTTTCCGCGGCCACGATAATGTCCAGGGCGCCACCGATCTCGGTGTGCTTTCCAACACGCTACCGGGCTACTACGGTCTTTCGACGGGTGCCTGGAAGCACTGGTCTCGCGTTTGGGACCTCGATTATGAATGGGTCAAAGGTCAGTTTGACGGTGGTAGCTACGAGCAGAGTAAAGGCAAGGACGTGCATGTCATGAACACCAAGGGGATTCCGGTTTCACGCTGGATCGATGGTGTGCTCGAGGATAAGGAAAACATCGCGCAGAAGGATAATTTCAAGGCGATGTTCTTCTGGGGGCATGCGCCCAACAGCCAGACCCGTGGCGTCGAGCAGAAGAAGGCGATGGAAAAGCTCGAGATGATGGTCATCGTCGATCCTTACCCGACTGCGAGCGCGGTCATGTCGGATCGCAAGAATGGGGTTTACCTGCTGCCGGCTTCCACGCAGTTGGAAACCTATGGCTCGGTAACCGCGTCCAACCGCTCGTTCCAGTGGCGTTCCAGAGTTATCGAGCCGATGTTCGAGTCGCTGCCGGATCACGTCATCATGTACAAGCTGGCGAAGAAGCTGGGACTTGACGAGCAGATGTTCAAGAATATCCAGGTGAATGGTGACGAACCATTGGTGGAAGATATTCTGCGTGAAATCAATCGCGGCATGTGGACCATCGGCTATACAGGGCAGAGTCCGGAACGCCTGAAGAAGCACCAGGAAGTCTGGGGTACCTTTGACTACGACACTCTCAAGGCCGAAGGTGGTCCCGCCGATGGCGATTTCTACGGTTTGCCGTGGCCTTCATGGGGGCCACCGGAGATGAATCATCCCGGTACGCCAAATCTCTATGACACGTCCAAGAACGTCGCTGACGGCGGATTGACATTCAGGGCTCGCTTCGGCGTCGAACGCAACGGGGTCAACCTGCTTGCGCAAGGTTCGTTTGGTAAAGGTTCGGAAATTAAGGATGGCTACCCGGAATTCAGCGACAAGGTGCTGAAAAAGCTTGGCTGGTGGAATGATCTGACCACGGAGGAGCAAAAAGCCGCCGAGGGCAGGAACTGGAAAACCGACCTGTCTGGCGGAATTCAACGCGTCGCGATCAAGCACGGATGCTCACCCTTTGGTAACGCCAAGGCGCGTGCGATGGTCTGGACTTTCCCCGATCCGGTGCCTATTCATCGCGAGCCCCTGTACACGTCTCGGCGCGATCTGGTCGAGAAGTACCCGACCTATGAGGATCGCAAGTCTTTTTGGCGATTGCCAACCCGTTACCAGTCGATACAGGCGACCGACTACTCCGCAGACTACCCGATTATCCTGACCACGGGACGGCTGGTCGAGTATGAAGGTGGTGGAGAAGAAACCCGGTCCAACGCCTGGCTTGCGGAGTTGCAGCAGGACATGTTCGTCGAAGTCCATCCGCGCGATGCCAACAACGCCGGTATCAACGACGGTGATGATGTCTGGGTCGAAGGTGCTGAGAGCGCCAAAGTCAAGGTCAAGGCTCTGATAACGCGCCGAGTCGGTTCTGGTGTCGCGTTCATGCCTTTCCACTTTGCCGGACACTTCCAGGGTGAGAATTTGAGGAGCAAGTACCCCGAGGGTGCCGATCCTTACGTGTTAGGTGAAGCCGCCAATACGGTGATGACTTATGGCTACGATTCCGTGACGCAGATGCAGGAATCGAAGTGCAGCCTTTGTCGCATTACAAAAGCATAGGGGGACTGAAAAATGGCTAGAATGAAATTCTATTGTGATGCAGAACGTTGTGTCGAATGTAATGCCTGTGTAACCGCTTGTAAAAACGAGCATGAAATTCCGTGGGGTGTTAATCGTCGTCGCGTGGTGACAATCAAGGATGGCGAGCAGGGTGAACGTTCTCTGTCGGTGGCCTGTATGCATTGTTCCGACGCGCCTTGTGCTGTGGTTTGTCCGGTTGACTGTTTTTACACTACCAGTGACGGTATTGTATTGCACGACAAGGATATCTGTATCGGCTGCGGCTACTGTTTTTATGCCTGTCCTTTCGGCGCTCCGCAGTTTCCTGAATCGTCCGCCTTTTCGTCCCGTGGCAAAATGGATAAATGTACCTTTTGCGCGGGTGGGCCGGAACAGGATCATAGCTCTGAGGAAACCCGCAAGTATGGTCGCAACCGGCTCTCCGAAGGCAAGTTACCGCTGTGCGCCGAAATGTGCTCCACCAAGGCTCTGCTCGCAGGCGATGCTGACGTGCTCTCTGATATTTATCGTAAACGCGTTATCAACCGCGGTGCCAGCGCTTTCAACTGGGGTGTGAACTTCAATAACTCCAAGTTACAAGGTTAATCGGCACTGAAAAAATGACACCGATACAGGGAAGTATCGAAGTTGTCAGAAGGGGCTATGCTTAAACCTGTTCAATGATACACAGAGAATCAGACGTGAGAATCCCTACACTGTTATTGCTGATGTGCATGTTATTTCTGCAGTTTCAAGTGCACGCTGCCGATCCCCCACCGCCACCCGGTATGGTGTCAACAGTACCGGGGGCTGAATTGTGGCGCAAAGTTCGACAACGTGACGGTAAGTCCACTGATGGAATCAGTCAGGTCAAAGGTGTTGACGCCGGTATATTGATCAACACGCAAGGAGACAGATGGGCAAGATTTCGAATTAATAAGCTATCCCCATACGGATCCATCGCGTTGGCCGTGGTCTTTCTTGTCATCGTTTTATTTTTCGTGTTGCGCGGTAAAATCGGTATCGACGGCGGTCTCTCGGGACGCATGGTGCATCGCTTTAGCGATTACGAAAGAATTGTGCATTGGACGCTGGCTATTGTATTTATTTTTCTGGCAATTACAGGGCTCATACTTTTGTTAGGGCGCCCCCTTCTGATTCCACTGCTCGGCAAAGAAGCCTTTTCGTTGCTGGCGTCGGCAGGCAAGGAAGGCCATAACCTGTTCGGTCCCATATTCCTGATTTCGTTGCTGATGATGTTATTCAGTTTTGTGAGACGTAATATCTATGAAAAGGGCGACTTAACCTGGCTGTTGAAAGGCGGTGGATTCATTGGTGAGGGTCATGTTTCCGGCGGTTTTTTCAATATGGGTGAAAAGACCTGGTATTGGATAGTAATCCTGATCGGCTTGCTGATCTCGATTAGTGGTTTGGTCCTGGTGATGCCTAATTTTGGCCAGAGCAGGATCATTATGGAAATCTCTCATGTTTTGCATGTTCTCGGCGCCGTTGTGCTGATCGCGGTTTCCATCGGGCATATGTACCTGGGTTCCTTCGGTACCGAAGGAACCGCCGAAGGGATGAAAACGGGTTATGTCGATATTAACTGGGTTGAAGCTCATCACGATCGCTGGGCGAAGGAATGCCACGAAAAGAATCTGGTTATTTCCGCCGAAGAATACGCCCGCATACTGGGCAAGAAAGCAGAATCGGGAGAATTACTGGCAACGGAGCAAGAGCAAGGTAAATGATCAAGAGCTTAATTGATGGGCCCCTGTGGTATTTTTCGCTGGCGGTGTTCTGCATCGGAGTGCTTTGGCAACTGGCCAGGATTGTTTTTACGGCTGGCAAAACCGACCTGTCGGTCGCGCGCGGATCTGCCGGTAGTGGGGCGTGGCGTAATATCTTTACTCGCTTTCTGCCCCGCAAGGAAATTGCGCCCCAGATTGGCATCCAGATCGTGGCCGGGTACATGTTCCATCTGGGCCTTTTTGCATTGTTATTTTTTGCAGCCCCACACGTGCTGTTCCTGGAAGAACATATCCTCGGTTTCGGCTGGACGGCGATGCCGCACTGGGCCTTTATCGTCGCTTCTCAATTCGCGTTTCTGGGACTGATTATTTTGTGGTTGCGGCGCATGTTGAATTCGGTGGGCCGGTTAATCTCGACCCTCGACGATCACATCGCGGCAATCCTGACTTTTATCGTCATGTTGACAGGTTGCTTTGCCTTGTTGAAAGGTTTTAGCGAACTACGCCTGTTGCATCGTTTTACTGTTGAGCTGCTGCTGATTTATTTTCCTTTCAGCTGCCTGATGCATGCTTTCACATTTATCCCCAGCCGCGCCTTTACCGGCGCCTGGTTCGGTCGGCGTGGAATCGATGCTTGAGCGAGGTATCGACCAATGAGTGAAAGACTGGAAAGAGGTTTAGGCGTATTACGCGCCGAAATGGATAAAAAGGTCATGTCCTTTTTTTCAAGCTGTGTGCGCTGTGGTGTGTGCGCCGAGTCCTGCCTGTTTTATACCGAAACCAATGACCCACGTTATACCCCAATATATAAAACCGAACCGATGCGCAAGCTGTGGATGAATGAATACAGTTTCTGGGGCAAGCTAAAGTCTGCACTCGGCATCTCTGAATCGCTCACTGAAGCGGATCTTGCCGACTGGGAAGAGCTGGTTTACGACGGTTGCTCGATGTGTGGTCGTTGCAGCATGGTCTGTCCGCTCGGTGTCGATATTTCGATGGTGATCTTCAAGGTCAAACATGCGCTCGCCGTGGCGGGTTTCTCGCCGGAGGGCCTGGTTGGTGCGACCCAGCGAGCGGTCGATATTGGTAGCCCGATGGGAATTACCATGACGACCGTGAATGCGATGATCAAGCATGTCGAGGAAGACACCGGACTGAAAATTCCAATGGATGTCGAGGGTGCCGAGTACATGGCGTTACTATCCTCCAATGAGATTGCACTTTATCCCGAATACCTCGAATCGTTGGCGAAGATTTTCGATCATGCCGGTATTAGCTGGACCCTGTCTTCGGACGCCTTTGAAGCGACCAACTCCGGATTACAAATTGGCAACAAGAAAATTGCGGGTCAACTCGTGCAAAGAGTGGTCGATGGGGCCGAAAAACTGAAAGTCAAAACCGTTATCAGTCCGGAATGCGGTCATGCTTATACCGCATTGCGTTGGGAAGGCCCAAATTTCATAGGTAAGGCCTATCCGTTCAGGGTGGTGCATATTCTCGAACTGCTCGATGAATTGACTACCAAAGGTATACTGAAAACCACTGGTATCGAAACCGATCGCCTGACCTTCCACGACCCCTGTTCGATTGTTCGCCGGGGTGGTATTCAGTCACAGCCGCGTAACTTGCTCGCTCCGATCACCGAAAATTTTGTCGAGATGACCGATCATGGCAGCATGAACTGGTGTTGTGGTGGCGGTGGCGGTGTCAGCAGTAACGAGCGCGCGGAAGCGTTGAAATTGACTGTTTTTAATCGTAAGAAGTCCCAGATCGAGGAACTCGAGGTTGACGCCGTGGTAACCGCTTGCTCGAATTGCCGCATGGTGATGGAGGATGGCCTCGAATCGAATGAGCTGGATATACCGGTGCTCGGCTTGACTGAAATGATAGCCGAACACCTGGCCCCGAAAACAGCCGGTTAAACGGCTATCATCTGATCTAAAAAATCACCAGGTCGATCAAGCGGCGGGTGCAAGAATGTTTCCATTTGCGGTCAGCAGTCTGTGAGCACCAGACTGGGCAGCAGTGCCGGTAGCGTCGTTGTGTTACTATCTTTGTCGTCACAATCCAGTTAAGACGTGCCAATGGTCGATGAATCAATCAGCGATGAAGAACTCGATGCAGTCTACCGGCGCATGGTGGATTTGTTTATCGATCGCGCCAACGAACTGACGGAAAACAATAGTCCGGAAAATGTTGGCATGGCTCTGCTCTATGCCGCATCGCGCTTTAACGCCCATGTGGTTTCTCAGCACGCTGAAACATTGGAAAGCTACGAGCGAGATCAAGCCAAAGCGCAAGATTTTTTTGTCGCCCAGTACCAGCAAATGCTGGATGAGAATCTTGAAGACTATAAACAAGTCTACACGAAGTACGCGAATTTCATCAAAAAGCAGTAGTGTCGAGCCCTTCATCTGGTGGGCAATCGTTCGCCTTTAACTGTGTCTTTTCGGTCCAGGCCTGAAGGCAACGATCGCGTTCAATTTTGGCCAGCGATCCGAGGTTATCGACATAGTCGTAGAATGCCGAAAAATCCAGATTGTGCGCGTGGATCATGTTCACGAATGCCGGTGCCAGAGAGTTGTAGGCTGCGATTGAGCCGATCTTGGCGTTGTTCAGTTCCTGCGCAAACCAATGCGTGTATCCGCCTTGTATCCCGTATTTCGCTGCGATGTCCGCATGCGCCAGTCGAGCCTCATCAAAAACGCGGGATTTTTGTTCTCGTTTAACGACATCGTCGACGGCGCCGGCATAGATGACCGTCAGTTCGGTACGTATAGATTCGATGAGTTTAATGACTTCATCCCGATACCGTAACCAGCGCGATAATTCGCTTAACTGGGCCTCTCGCTTGTTAGCTTTCAGCCATAGTTCGGTGCCGACCTGCTGTACCGCCGACGCGAGTGATTCGTTGAAGCTGGTGTCATCGTCGATGTAAATCTGCTGATGGGTGAGTTCGTGAAACAACAGGCCTGCGAGCCGGTAGTCGGGCCAGTTGATGAAGCTGCTCAACACCGGATCGTCGAACCAGCCGAGGGTCGAATACGCAGGAACCTTGCCGATATGAACTTCGAGCCCATCTGCTTTCAATTTATCCACATAGGCCAGCATGCGTTCCTCGTCGTGATAGCCACGGTAACTGGCACAACCGATGAGCGGATAGCACCACTGGTACAGGCGGGTTGAAAATTCCGGCGCGGCAAAAATATTCTGAATCACGTAGGGGTGCTCGAGCTGGACATAGCTGTCGTAGCTGTCGTTTGCTGGCAAGTCGAGGCGGTCAATCGAAAACTGGCGAATTTGTTGTACCAGCAACAGTCGCTCGCGCAAACCAAGCTCGAGCTGATCATCGGCGAGCATGTCCTCGATGTCGACTCGTTGCTTCATGATGGCGAGGTGTCCGCTCGCGTTATGCCAGTAGTAGCCGAAATCGGCGCAGCCGCATAGCAGTAAGAGTAAAGGAATCGAAATTATCCAGCGCATACAGTATTCTCTCACACTGCTTTTGTTCCGAGAAAGTTCATGTTCATCTCCAGCGATTTCGACAGTGGTAACATCGAGTGTATCGATGCCAGCGACCCCGCCAGGGTTTTACTCAGCATCCGCGCAGACCACCAGTCGGATTTTTTTCAATGGTTTCACTTTCGCGCCGCTAACGTAAAAGATTTGAATTGTCGCTACCTGATTACCAATGCCCCGGCTGCCGCTTATCAAAAAGGCTGGGAGGACTACCAGGCGGTCGCCAGCTACGACCGCGAGTTCTGGTTTCGCGTCGAGACCAGTTACGACGGTGAGAACCTGGTTATCGAGCATCACAGTAGCGAGGAGCAGATTTATTTCGCCTATTTTGCGCCCTATTCGATGGAACGTCATGCCGACCTGATCGCGTTTGCGCAAGCCAGCGAACGCTGCCAGGTAGAAACTTTGGGAACGACACTCGATGGTCAGGCTATGGATTGCCTGCGTTTTGGCGAGGTCGATCAAGGGCGCAAAACTATCTGGATAGTGGCGCGTCAGCATCCCGGTGAATCCATGGCTGAATGGTGGATGGAAGGCCTGATCAATCGGCTCGTCGATCATAGCGACCCGGTCGTCAACGAAATTCTCGACAAGGCAGTCATTTACCTGGTACCGAATATGAATCCGGACGGAAGTCGACGCGGGCATTTACGTACCAATGCAGTCGGTTCGAACCTGAATCGTGAATGGGATAATCCAACACCCGACAAAAGCCCCGAAGTGTTATGCGTACTCGAAAAAATCATGCGAACCGGGCTCGACTTCGGCATGGACATCCACGGTGATGAAGCCTTGCCGTACAATTTTATTGCCGGTACCGAGGGCATTCCCGGCTGGGATGACAGGCGTCAGCAACAGCTCGATCTGTTCAAGAAGACCCTGGCGAAGATTAATCCCGATTTTCAGTATGAACACGGTTATCCGGTCAACCGACCCGGCAGCGCGAACATGAGCTACTGTTCCAACGCACTGGCCGAGCGTTTCTCTGCGCTGGTGATGACCCTTGAGATGCCGTTCAAGGATGCCAGCGGGACCCCTGATCGAATTCAGGGTTGGAGTCCGGAACGCTGTGCCAAGCTTGGGCTCTCTTGCCTCGACGCCCTGCATCAGTGCTGGGAGCAGGTGGTGAAGTGAGCCCGATTACCCGCTGCATTTTGCACAGATCAATGAAATGGATGGGTTCTTTATCACTGGATGAGATGCGGATAACAATTTTACCTGGGAAAAACTCGAGGGTGCGGATGTTGTCGTTTTTGGTGGGGATCAGCCGAACGCGATGTTTCGTTTCGCCTGTCATCGGGCAGGCATCGACTATGGCCGGATCAACACGATTACGCCGGGTGGCGCGGCAGAAATCGATCAGGCATTCCGTTCCGGTCTGGGGCAATTCGTGCAAAAACAGGGGCCTTTTCCACAGCAACTCGAAGATGATGGCATTGGACATATCGTGGTGCAGGTCGTCCCGTTGATCGGCCCCTGTTCTTTTTCCAGTTTGGCCGCATCGCGCGCATGGCTTGGAACCGATATGGCCCGAGCCATCACGCGTGCCTACGCCAATACACGCCGTTTTTTGAACGAAGCACCTGCCGCAGAAATTGCCGCAATCGAGCAAGCCCTTTTCCCGAATATTTACGCGCCGGCGCTCGAGAAATGCATCTCCGCCTATCAACAACTGGATTGCTGGTCGCCACATGTCGAGATCACCAGTTCCGCGGTTGAGGTAATGCTGGATGTATTCGAATATACCGGTGGTATCCCCGAACGTTATCCCTACGAACGTGTATGCACAGCACCACCCACCATCCGTTTGGGATCGCCTGATCGCACAACAGAAATCGAAAAACCCGTGTCCGTATGTCATTGATCCGGGAATTCTATCTGTTCGGTCTGAAGCAGGCCTATGCCAGCGTATTTGGTGGTTTTCTGTTGCTGGTGATGCTCGTCAGCAGTGTCTGGTATCCGCTTGAGTCCTTGCATCGATATGATTTCATTTTTATCGTGGCAATCCTGTTCCAGATCGGATTACTGGTATTTCGACTCGAAACACCGCGGGAAGCGCTGATCATCGTCGTCTTTCACTTTGTAGCCACGTTGATGGAACTGTTTAAAACATCGGACGCAATAGGCTCCTGGGTCTATCCCGAAGAATTCATTTTTGGCATCGGCAACGTGCCGTTGTTTACCGGTTTCATGTATAGTGCGGTCGGTAGTTATATAGCGCGAATCTGGAGGATATTCGAGTTTGAGTTTTCACGTTATCCGGCAAAGCGATGGACGGTTTTTCTAGTGGTGGGGATCTACATCAACTTCTTCAGCCATCATTATTTACCGGATGCGCGTTGGGTTTTACTGTTGTTGACCGCTTTTCTGTTCTGGCGAACCACGATTTTTTTCAAGGTGATAAAGACACCACGCCGTATGCCTTTGTTACTCGGATGGTTCCTCGTTGCGCTGTTTATCTGGATTGCCGAGAATGTCGCGACCTGGGCCAACATCTGGGTTTACCCTAACCAACGGTTGGAGTGGAACCTGGTGCCTCTGGCAAAACTGTCTTCATGGTACATGTTGATGTTACTCAGTTTCGTACTGGTCACGATCATCAATGACGTGCGTATTCGCAGTGCCGGCAGTAAGCTTGAAACAGATTCGATCGAGATCGAATCCACTGATTAACGGGCAGGGACTCGCTATGAGCATAGACAAGAACGCCATCAGGTCCGACCTGGTTTCCGATGAAGGCTTCATTCATCTGGATAACGCGGGTGCAGCGTTGATGCCACGCTGTGTACTGGATACGCAACTCGAGCACCTCAGGCTCGAAGCCGAGGTTGGAGGCTACGAGGCTGAAAGGCTCAAGGGTGACCAGATCAATGCCGTTTACGATTCAGTGGCGCGCCTGATCAATTGTCAGCGCGACGAAGTCGCCATTGTCGAGAATGCCACTGTAGGCTGGATGATGGCTTTTTACTCGATCCAGTTTGAAGCCGGCGATCGCATACTGACCGCAGAAGCCGAGTATGCCTCAAACTATCTGGCTTATCTGCAAATCGTCAGGACCAGGGGCGTCGAGGTCGAAACCGTACCGTCTACTGAAACCGGGGAGTTGTGCGTCGAATCCCTGAAAAAGATGATCGACGAGCGGGTGAAGCTGATATCGGTCACTCACGTACCTACTAATGGCGGCCTCGTCAACCCGGTCGAGGAAATCGGTGCGGTCGCGAAGACACATGATATTTTATACCTGGTCGATGCTTGTCAGTCGGCCGGGCAGATTCCGCTCGATGTTAACGCGATTCAATGCGATATGTTGAGTGTAACGGGACGCAAGTATTTACGCGGACCCCGTGGCGTCGGTTTCCTGTTTGTCAGCAAGCGGGTTCTTGATTCTCTGCATCCGCCAATGATCGACCTGTTTTCCGCGCAATGGATAGATGCCGATCGTTACGAATTGCGCCAGGACGCGAAAAGATTTGAAAACTGGGAAAGTAACTATGCGGCCAAACTGGGTCTCGGCTGCGCCATCGAATACGCATTAACCATCGGTATCGACAATATTCGGCA
>JAAESG010000377.1 GCA_024229615.1 Gammaproteobacteria bacterium
GCTCTTTCAAGGACGGTATAAAAATTGGAGGAAGGCAACCGAGAAATCCCCTTGTGACATAAAGGCAGGGTGCCGATAAGTAATCGATTTTAAAGGGCCAGGCCGCAAGGATGCGGTGGTCCGACACATCGGCTGAGGTGAGGCGAAACAGGGATGTCGCGTCTCGTCTCGCCTTGCCTTTTAAAATTGACGTCTTATCTGATAGCCGAAGGCCCGATGTGTCGGACCGACCCTGTCAGGCGCTGGTGTGGACGGGACGTTGCACTTGTTCCTCGCGAATCGGCCAGTGTACGGCTGCGGCGAACAAGCCGAGCACAACTCCAAGCCACCAGACAACATCATAAGATCCGTAAATATCGTAAAGCACTCCACCCATCCAGACACCGAGAAAGGAGCCGATCTGGTGTGAAAAAAAGACGATACCGCCGAGCATACCCAGGTAACGCGTACCGAACATAACCGCCACCAATGCATTGGTCGGGGCCACGGTCGACAACCATAAAAGACCGATGACAACGGAAAACACCACGACAGTTGTAGGGCTGGTCGGAATTAACAGGAATACCGTAAAGGCGATCGATCGGGCGATGTAAATCAGGGTCAGAAAAATCGGCTTTGAATAGCGTTGCCCGATAAACCCGGAAGCCAGGGAACCAAAGATATTGAAAAATCCAATCAGGCTGATGGCGACCACAGCCCAACGCGATGCAATGCCAAGATCACTGACGTAAGCGGGGAAATGCGCGGTGATAAACGCCACCTGAAAGCCACAGACAAAAAATCCGCAAGTCAGTAGCAGATATCCCTTGCTGGCAAACGCCTCACGCAGTGCTTCGCGTGCAGTCTGCTCAAACTCGGCCGCAGCAATCTTCGAAGTAGCTGAATTGCCACGCAACGGAATCGCGAGCAACGGAATCACCAGCATTAAAGCCCCAATCGCGATCAGACTGTCCGACCAGCCAAGATTGTCGATCAGCCCCTGTGAAATCGGCGCAAAAAAGAACATTCCGGCAGAACCGGAAGCAGTGCCGAGACCAAACGCAAAAGAACGTTTCTCGGGACTGACCAGGCGCGCGATCGAGGCCAGTACAACTCCGAAGGAGCAGGCAGCAACTCCGAGGCCTACCAGGATTCCACCTGTGATATGCAACCACGCCGGGCTCGGTGCAATCGACATTCCTATCAGACCGACAACATACAGAAGTGCACCGACAGCCAACACTCGCCAGGTGCCAAACTTGTCGGCGATCACGCCGAAAAAAGGTTGCCCAATGCCCCAGAACAGGTTCTGCAGAGCCATCGCCAAACCGAAGGTTGTGCGGTCCCAACCAGTGTCCAGTAAAATCGGCAGCTGGAAAAAACCCATTGCGGATCGCGGACCGAATGCCAGTAACGAAATAATGCAGGCACAGACAATGGCGAAGACGGGTACTTTATGCTGAACTAGCGGCTCAGTATTCATTCCAGGAAGGATCTAATTTAGTGGAATTGATCACGGCAGTTTACAATACATGGATCGGCTTTGTGCCTGATTTTAAATTCTAAACCGGGAGTTTGTATTGAGCATCAGAATTTTTACCACCGGCGGCACTTTCGACAAGATTTATTTCGATGCCTTGAGCGAGTTTCGTATCGGTGAACCCATCGTCGGCCAGTTACTTGAAGAGGCCAATGTTAGTTTCGAGTACCGCATCGAGTCGCTGCTGAAAAAAGATAGCCTCGAAATCGACGATGCCGAGCGTGAAATGATCCGCGATGCGGTTTGTAAAGTAGAGGAGAGTAAGGTCATGATAATCCACGGTACCGACACGATGGTCGCTACCGCTCGTGCACTGCTCGACATTCCACACAAAACCATCGTTTTATTCGGTTCGATGCAACCGGCACGCATGCGTTATAGTGATGCGATGTACAATCTGGGCGTCGCCAGCGCCGCGGTGCAGTTTTTACCCAACGGTGTTCATCTGGCCATGAATGGCCGGATTTTAGATCCGGGAAAGGTCGTCAAAAACCGCGCGCAAAGTTGCTTCGAACAGAGTGAACACTAGTGTTCTTTCAAAGTGATATTGACACACTGAGGTTATAATAAACATGCCCCGTAATTCCTCTCGCTGGATCC
>JAAESG010000378.1 GCA_024229615.1 Gammaproteobacteria bacterium
GAATGGACCTGGTGGCAATCGGCGCAACCGACGGACTCGGTTTCGTGCACGCCGCCATGCCAGTTGATTCGGGGGGTATCGTCATGACAACGCAGACAAACCGCGTTCTGTTCGGGCAGCGGCGTCCAGACATTTTTGCCGAAAGTGCGAATCGGCGGCCGTACTTCGCCTTCCCGGACGCGCTTCGGATGCTTGCCCGCGGGGCCGTGGCAAGTTTCGCATTGTAATATGGCCATCGGCGAACGACTGTCATTCGACTCGCCATGCCCGGTTCTGAAGATCGGCAGCACCGGGTACTCGTTGTCCTCATCGTGACATTTAAGACATGTATCCGCACCTTTTTTGGAATACGCCGGTGGCTTGTTCTCAGCTGCGTTAACCGGATTAAGAATTAATACTGTCAGGAAAACTAACAGACAGAAGGCCGGTATTGTTGTTTGTTTGTATGTGCCCATTCGTTCTCTTTTAGTTAAGGTCGAGGTATAGACCACCCTGTTCGCGACGTCCGGTTTCACGCGCTATAACCCCGATAGATATCTTTTCAAATCGTCGACTCGCTCCTGATCGAGATTATTGAAGCGGCTCATCAGGTTATAAGTCAAGTCGAAATTGGACATGTCGGCCGATATTCTCGACCCCTGGTTTGCCAGATCAATCGCTCCAAATACCCGCGTGGTATCCTCGTTGCCCGCGGCATGGCAAATGGAACAGTTCTGGGTGTAAAAAATTTTGCCGTTCAACGCGTTACCGGCAGGAATACTACCGCCGCCGGAAATGTTTATCGCAGGTGGAGCCGGACCTTCGGAATTGCTTTCGAAGCAGGACACCAGACTAGTGCTGATCAGGATAGCCGCTAGCGTGACTGCCAGGGCCCGCCAGGGCCTGAAATTGCCTGCTTCGTTGCCGCGTAAAAATCTGTAACCAATAGTCATGATCGATTACCCCCCGCCGCCGTTCAGGTAGTTTTGAATTGCCTGGGCCTCGGTATTGGTCAATAAAATTCCTTCCATTTCTTCCTTATCGTCAATCGCTTCCAGATATTCGGATGCCTTTTCGCCACGGATGCTTTCGCCATCATATGGCCCACTCGTACCGTTACCGTCCTGTCCGTGGCAGATCAGGCACCGGTTGGTATACAAATCCTGGCCGGTAGCGCCACCGCTACCCAGGTAGTCGGCAATTTGCTGCGACTGCTGGCTGTTGACAAGGATGCCGTTCATCTCCGCGATCCGGTTGAGCTCACCTTCAATCATGAATTGGGTGGCACCCTTGATGAACGCTGCGCTGCCACCGATTCCGGATGCACCGTGGCAAATTTCGCACTTGTTCATGTAAAAGTCCTGACCCGTCGTACCCTCGGAGCCCAGATAATCGGCGACCAGTTGCGCCTCGCTATTCGACAGGATAATTCCGTCCATGATAGTGAAGCCGGAAATTGCGCCCTGGATCATCGACTGGGTCGCGCCCCTGACAAACGGCCCGACGCCGGAGATGCCGGCGCCGGTAGATCCGTGACAGATCGCGCATTTGACGTCGTAGATACCGTTGCCCGTTGCAGCTGCGGTATTGCCGAGAAAATCTGCGATCAGCTGCGACTCGGCGTTGTCGAGTACGATGGTATTCATGCTCGGGACGGAGATAATCTTGCCATTTATCATCTCGCGTGTTGAACCGATGACCGGGGGCGCGGTACCGGCAATACCGACGCCATCGATACCGTGGCAAATCTGGCACCTGCCTCGATAGAGAGCTTCCCCGGAACTACCGGTAACGGCGAGATAATCCGCAACCAGCAGGGCATCCGCGTTCGACAGTGTAATCGCGTTCATCGCTGGCACATTAACGATGGCATCGAGGAGCTGTTGCTGTGTTGCCCCCTCGATCACCTTCGGCACGCTCGGAGTTCCACTTCCTGCGGGACCGTGGCAAGAGTTACATTGCAGGTTGTAGATTTCCTCGCCAGTGGTTGGCTGCGGGTCCGGAGTACTGATCGCTACAACCGTCGACGCGACCCCGGTCATACCGTTGCCGTCTTGTGCGGCTATGGTCACGATATAATCGCCCTCGACAGCGAAGGTGTGGGATCTTGTCGCTGAGCTGCCCTGTTCGATGGCACTGCCATCGCCAAAATCCCAGAGATAGTTGGTCAACGCAGTGGTGGGATCACTGGTCGAAGTCGTGGCATCGAAGTTTATGACCACACCCGCATCGCCACTGTAAGGACCGCCGGGATTGACTTCAGGTATCGTGCTATCGGCTACCAAAATATCGGCAAAAGTCGTCGCGCTGGCGTTATCGGAATCGGTGACCGTCAACGTCACGCGGTGCCAGCCGTTAGTTGAGAAACTCGCGATCTGATTCGGACCGGTATTGGGGAAATCAGTGCCATTAATGACCCAGTCGTAGCGGTTGATCGTGGCACCCGCGGGGGCGGTGGAGGATGATCCATCGAAAGCAACACTGGAATTCGGCGTGGTCGTCAAAGGTGCCGAAATGACCGCCGTGGGTATCGGGCCCTGGTTGGCAACGGTGATGGTCAGTGCGTCGATCGCGGCATTGTCACCGGTCGCGGTCTGGTCGTTGTTTGCCGTAACGCCGGACGCATATAGCGTGTAAATACCTGCCGTCGCGGGCGCTTGCCAGTCGAAACTCCAGGATATGTCTCCGCTTATCGCGGTGGGCAGGCCATGGGTGAGTTCCTGGCCGACTTTTTTAATGCGCGTCTCGCCCTGTGGTACCAGCAGGGTACCGGAGCTGGCGCTGACGTTCAGCCCGCCAGTTGGCTGCAGGCTGTCGTTGATCGTAAACTGGTAGTTGGTGACCGAGCCCGGTGCCACGCTGCCCGGTCCCGAAATGGCAACTACGGGCGGGAGCCCCGTATTGTGACAGAGCGCGCAGAAGGCACCCGCACCGGCCGAGGCGGGATTGCCGGAATAACCGGTAATACCACCACTAAACGCGAATGCCTGACCACTGAACAGGAGAGTAAAGCAAATGCAGATAGTTCTGATTGTCGATTCCCGCACCTAACTAGCCCTTTTTTTATAGGGAATTAATTCCCAAAAACCAATCTACCGCACCCGACTTAATGGTCAATTGATCTGGATCAAGTCATTTGACTTGATGGGCGGGCTTTTGATGATTTGATTCTCGACGCCAGCTTTGCATTACTCCGTGGCCAGATATTCGAGCGCAGTCTCCGGACCGCTTTTTTTCGCAACGGAATTACAGGTGAATATACTTCCATTGATCACTGGGTTCGGTGACAGATCGGGTTTTCAGGCCCGAAACTGATGCCATGGATTAATCAGAGACCCCTTACGGTATCGATTGCTGGCTTTTGAAAATTCTGAAGGTTTCGGGCGCGACCGTGGGTTCAAACTGGCTGAGCAATAGCCCACCTTCAAGACCGGCAAAGCCGGAGCAGGCGCCGTTATGAGAGCCGATCGCTCCATCTACGCGTGCTACTTCTACCAGAGCGGGGCCAATGCGGCGTAGCAGATTGGTGTTGATATCGACAAATTCGTATACCCGGCAACCGTTGTAGCGATTGTCGATACTCGTATCCACCGGGGTTGCCAGCAAGTAGGTCTTGCCGTTTTTTTCGACCAGGTCGGGCGCCTGGAAATGATCGTCGCCGGTTGCCGTGAGGGCGTCTGCCGGGGTTAGCAGACGGCCGAGATATTCCCAGCTGGTGGCCACGGTCATATTACAGGGGCTGTTACAGCGAAAATAAACCAGGTATTCGGTGATCGGCATGGTGCTGGCGTCGGCGCAAAACAGTGCCAGGTAAAGTGCGCCGCTGGTGGCGTGCAGGCCGGGTTCGGCAAACACGCATAAATTCAGGTCTGTCAGGTTTGCGCCACCCAGAGTTCGGGTCAATGCGGTATTTAACTGGAATGCCGGGGCGCCGCCGGTCGGTGAAAATACCGGAAAGGCCGTGTTGGCGCCGTCCGTTTGCAATCCTGCACCTCCGAATAACTTGACCGGGGCCGCGCTGGCCAGGCCTAGTGGGTTAGCGGCCATCTTCAAGGTGATCCAGCCGTGATCGGCAAAATAAGAGGTCAGATTTGCATTCAGATATTGAAACCAGATCAGCTTCCAGCGTTCCGCAGGTGCCGCGCCGGGGTCATAGATCAACGATGATGTCTCGCTTTGCCAAATGCCCTCGCTGTTCGCCTGGATTAGCGGGTTGGGTGGTGTCACCGCCATTGGTCCGAGCAGGGTTTCGACTCCGGGTGCGACTACAACTCCGGCGTCCTGCCAACTTGTACCATTGTTGTCGGAAAAGGCAAGACGAATGGACACTCCCCAGTACACCGAGGATGCGTAGTAAATCGATGTGCTCACCGATGAATAACTCATCCATAGGCGATTCGTGTTTGGGTCGAGGGTTACCGAAGGATCGAATATGCCCAGATCACCCGCACCCGTCAGCGTCAACCGTTCTGCTTTCGGGGCAAACGGGGGTGGCGTGCTGCCGCCACCGCATGCACCGAGGGATAGTGTTGCCGCAATGACTAGCAGGGCGATTGAGTAGAATCTGAACACAGACATTCCCATCTGGAGTCCGGCTAGGCACATAGCCTAACTGTGTAGTAAACCTGACATCGAATACAAGTGCAACCCCTAGCTTTGGCATTGCATTTATTGGTAAATGAAACTCTAAAAAATAATATAAAACAGTAATATAGAAGATAAAGTTAATGTTAATTAGCATTGTCCGGCAGGGTAAAAAGACTTCCGATGCCAGATAGTTTCATTCCTTTAAGCCGGTTTTCTGTCCAGGAAGTCGGTGATGAACCCGCTTAAAGTCAGTACCTCGCCAGGGCTATCCTGCATGATGTTCAGCCAGTCCTCCAGGTTTGGTTTCTCTCCTTGCAAAATCATCGACCACTCGGGTGGGGGAGCGCTCCAGTCACCGGAGGCTAGTATCATGTGGGATCGATCCGAGGAAAAGCTTTGCACGTAGTGATCCGCGGCAATCAGTCTCAGAGTCACGTCGGTCTGTTCTGCCTCGAGGTTCGCATGCAGGAATGTCTTGTCAACATAGGTACGGGCAGCGACTGGTAGCCCGAGGGTTGTGTCCAGGTCCCATACTTTCCAGCCTTCGCGATATGAAAGCAGTATGACGTGATAGTCCCAGCATACCGGCGACTCGGCACTTTCGGTATTTCGTTGGAACCATAGCCTCCTGAAAGGCCCGATTCCCGAGATCATCACGACCAAGGTTTCCTGCTCACGAAAACATGACTCCTGGGCGAGGTGCCAGATATTCTCTTCGCAATAGAAGGGGGTGTATCGATAAGGCTGGCCTGGCTTCATCGGCGAATTCAATGTTCAGTCGTTATTGGCATGGGGTAGGGGTTAACCATAACCGTGGCAGGAGATAATACAACCCATTTTCAACGACAGGATTGGTCAGGTTCGACAGCAAATGCGTAAGGTCGGAGCACAAGTCTTGATAAAACCAGAAACCTCGCTCACGAGATTGCCTGGATAGGCAGTTACCCGGTGGGATCTGGGTTGTCTTGTTGTTGCGGTAAGCGTTCGTCTATAATTGCTCGATCAGGGAGGTCCGATGAAAAAGCCGGCGCTTGACCCCCTTGATCTGTCTTTTCTCATAGGCGGAATGTTGTGTCTTTTTCTTGCTCAGAGATTCTTGTGTTGATCTCGTCAGAATCTGTATTTCGCAGGGAAAGAACACCTTGCGACCCGTCTCCGTAGTCACCAGGATACGTTCAATTATTTTTATCATTTTAAATTTCTTGCTCGAGTAGCTGTTTTCATTCGGCGGCCAGGTAACCCCGCCTGAACCGATGTCGATTTCCTCGACAGGGTCGCTGAATTCCGCAAACAGGGATTCGATCTGATGAAATTCAGCCAGCGAATTTCTGGATTCGTGGGGAAGCACATTGGCATACATGAAAATGTTACGGCTACGTAGAAATTTAATCAGCAGAATGGCCGAAAATATATCGTGGGTAACGAAGCGCATGCCGATATGATCATAAATCCGGGCCGAAAGATTGCCCTCTTTGAGTAACAGCTTGGTGACCAGGCGGAAAAACTGTTTCTCCGTTTTGATGCTGTATTCAACGATAGGGATACGGCAGCCTTCATCGCCAATCCAGAACCCGTCACCTGATTCGATAACATAAGGTTCGAGTCGGTTTTTGATCTTGAGCCGGGCGCGGTCGCCAGCGCTTTCATCACGCGTCCATTGTGCATGAGCAACCGCATGACAGACCTTGAGGATCACGCAAGACCATTCGGAGACCGTTGTTCTGGGGACACTGGACGCTGCCAGTAAAAGCTCAGGCAGCGATAGCTGGATCATCTCATCCGGCAAGTGCAGGCGGGTTTCCTGCAGCAGGACGCTATCGATGTATTCGAGGGCAGTAAAGCGCAGCTTATCTATGTCTTCGTTCGCATCAAGGCCATAGGCATGCAGAAATCGATGAGCTTCATCCAGGGAATCGACGTGCAATTCGAAAGTATCGAGTAAAGATTTTCCGGCAATGATCGTTTGCAGTGTTTGCCACGGAATATTCAATTCCTCGGGGTCAGAAATGACCGGAATTCGAGCATCATGTTTATTCACGGCGTAAAGATATCACGGTTGATAATCATCTTGAGTTAGACGTTACAAGCATCAATAAGTTGAAGCTTAGTCGATTTCGGAAAAAAATTATCACCTCCTGCCTCCGCCAGTGGTCATTTATGATTTCGGCAGAGAATTTGTAAAATGAAGCCAATGTTGACAAGATCCAGGTTACCCGATGGCCGAATAACCTTCATTACCGATAGTTTGATCAGCTTGAAACATTCAAAAAATGCGTAGTTCGATCTCCAAATATTCGTGGCATTTACTGTTGGTCATGGTTTTAGGCAATGTATTCCCAGTTATCAATGCGTACGCTCAGAACCGGCCGGAAATTGAATTGTTGAATTTTGCCTTCGCTAACTATCTCGGTTCTGGTTTCTACGCTTCCGGTGGTGGTGAAGTGTTTATTCTTAAAATTCCGTTGTCCAGTACTTTGGTAGAGATGACGGATGATGAAGCGGGGTGGGTACTCCACTATCC
>JAAESG010000379.1 GCA_024229615.1 Gammaproteobacteria bacterium
ATTGGTTCGGCCTTGGGTTTAAAACCGGAATTTGCTGCACGCCGATTGAACACTCTGTTTCAACGGATATGCGATTATGGCTAAAAATTTCCAAAAAGGAACCATTGTCATGTCCGATCTATGGCAGATCGCCACCTGGCGATTCGAAATGATCTCTGCACTGCTGGATGCGAAGCTGAGCGAAGCCCAAAAACGGCGTATTATCCGCGAGCGGACCACGCGTGCTGTCCAGTGGCCGAATTCACCAGAAAAAAGGCCGATCGGCAAAAGCACGTTGTTTCGATGGCTGCAAAACTACCGCGAAAAGGGCTTTTTAGGGTTGATGCCAAAGGCCAGAAAAGACAAAGGGCTGGCCCGATCCGACCGCTCGCTGCAGGTCAGCTACGCCTTGGGACTGCTGTACGAACAGCCCCAGCGCTCTTTGACCCAGCTGATGCTCTACCTTGAGCTGGAGTTCGGTAAGCTGTCCATCAGCCGCTCGACGCTGAGCAGAGATCTTCACGCACACCCGGCTTTCCAGGGAATTTTGCGACGTCGAAAGGGCACGGACAAAAAGCTGCGGGATCTGTACCAGACCGATCAGCCGCACGACAGCTGGCAACTGGATGCCAAAGGACCATTTGCGGTGACCTTTATCAACGGCAAAACGATCCGGGTTCACGTGCTCTCCATTCTCGATGATTTTAGCCGTTACATCCTGGCCGCCATCATCGCAGCCGCCGAGAATATCGAGGC
>JAAESG010000380.1 GCA_024229615.1 Gammaproteobacteria bacterium
CCTCTCGTCGTCTCGCTACGAAAGCTGGTGAGAAATGCGGGCTAGAAAGCACCTCTCACCACTCTCCTGCTGCTGCGGCATCTCGACGTCCTCGCGATGGACGCCCAAGTTCAAGCGTAGCTGGACATGTCAGCGCCGGGATAGGGTTCAGGCCGGTTACAAATTGCACAGTTTCACTTGGTGTAAAAGCTATCAGTTAACCTTTCATATCCAATGGATTATGACAAGTTGAGACCGACTGGTGAAATACTCAGGCTAGCTTGGGTGGTCGGTGAGAAAGAGACCCCATCACCCTCTGAGGGATCGATAAACTACAGGAATAACAGGGGATAATTATGAAACCTGACCACCATTTGTATGTGCATCGGCACTGAGTCAAGTAGTGTGTTCACGGGATCATTTTAGGCGAAACGAACCGGATGTAGCTCTATTTCTAAAGTGCCTCCAAATCTAGCGCAGCCCGTTGGCCTCTTCCAGAGCTAACATTTTTTGCGCGTGTTTTTTGAGATTATCGGCCTCATACATACCGTTAGGTGATTCCGAAATCGCACGATACCAGGTATTGACTAACTCTTTTAGACTGTCGATGTCCTGTACGGCGTTTATTTCTTCGATTAATTTGGCAACCCGGACGCGGTTGCCGTAAGTGAGTAGCGTATTACAAAGAAATTCACGGAGGTCGGTTTTTTCCTCATCCACCTTCGATTCTGCTTGTGGAATCGTGGCATCGACTCGTTTCGATTCGACCAGTTCGACGAGGTTTTTGCTGAGGAGAAATGCGAGAATTCCCTCGATATCTTTACATAGTGACATTTTACTTAACGCGGCGCTGTCATTTCTACCATTCACCAGAATCAGCACGCGACGTTGGTGTTGCGTCAGCTCAAACAGATTGGCCTCGATTTCGGAACGGCCTGACTGCGTCTTCTTAAAGAGCGAATTGGAATCCAATGGTGGGTCCGGTTCAATTACTGATCTGATATATATAGCAGGGAATTTTTGACTTGAGTCCCTAATTTTGCTGCGTAGGAGATTTTGGATCTTTGTTTCGCTCTGCCGACTGGGTTGCTGCATTGCAAGCAGAATTCTGAAATATACTTAAGGAATCTCTGCAAGATGCAGAGATTCCTGCGGCACAGGGATGTGCCTTCATTTTTCGATCGCGCAAGTGATTGAAAAATGAAGGAAAACGCAAAATCGCATTTTGTGTTTATCGTGCTCTGCTAAGTCAGGATGACTTATGCAGAGCTTCCTTAAATATCAAAAGTTTGCTGATCCAATTTCATAAAGCCATTAAGACCATCATATTTTGGTAGAACAACAACGGTGGAGTCGGTAGATGTGATGCAGATCAAAATTAGAAACAACGAAGTGCGCGAGCCTGTCAAAATTTTGCCACTGGTCTTTACTTTTAACCATCCTGTTCTATACCTATCGATTCGGAATCAAATTTTCTATCGGGTTATCAAGTTGCAAATATTTCTATCTCAACGAGACGGTTTCCCGAATCGGGATCCGGTTCTGAGCTCTAGTCGGAAGAATCCAAACCTATCCGGAAATTTTGATCGGTGTTTGAGAGCCTTGTATGCGAGATTTGTTGTACAAGCATTGACTATGATTCTTTTAGGGCTTTGCTTCAGGGATAGCACGTATGCATGATGGAATCAATTTAAGTTATATCGGATTGACCGAGCTCGAGATCCGAGTACTAAAAAGCATTTTTACTCTTGCGCCCCAACTCAATGAAAACGTTTCTCTTCTGCCGCCTGGGCAGTTGGCAGAAGCGGATCTTGTTCTGGTCAACTCCGATGATCCCGCTATCACCCGTCAATGGATGGGATTAAAACGGGCGAACCATCTCGTGGTTCCCCTGTTGCTTACCGATAGAGCCAAGCTAAATAGTGACGAAAGAACTATTCAACGCCCGATCAGAGTGCAAAAACTGATTGCCGCACTAGAAGATATTATCGAACAAACCTCGATAAAATTTAACCAACTAGGCGCTGCAGCGGAGTTGAGGATTTTGGTAATCGACGATAGTTATCCGGTTCGAAAATACATGGAGCATAAACTGACCGAGCTGGTGCAGATGTCGGTTGACATTCATTTTGCATCCAGTGGCGAGGAAGCCCTTCGGAAAAACGCGAACATGAAATACGACATGATCTTTCTCGACGTCATGATGGAAGGCATGGACGGATACAAGGCTTGCAAGAGTATTAAGTCGTCGAGTACGGGCTCATTTGTTGTGATGCTCACCAGCAAGAAATCGCCCTTCGACAAGGTTCGTGGAACCATGTCTGGCTGCGATGCTTATGTGACCAAGCCGCCCACGGACGAGCGTCTGCTCGAGGTTATTCAAAAATGCCTTTCGCAGCGTCCGCAGCGTAACGGTGGCCTGACCAGAGCCGGCGCGAGATAGTCGATATTTGAGGCAGGAAAACCGAATATGAACTATATACAACCATCACTCAGATCAAACTGGAGTTAAAAATGGCGATGAAAAAAGTCCTCGTAGTTGATGACACTGCAGCCCACTTGCAGCAATTGAAGGAGATAGTTTCCGATGCCGGATATCAGGTCATCACGGCTACCTCAGGTAGAGAAGCGATAGAAAGAACGAAATCTGAAAAACCCAGTATGGTTTTTCTCGATATTGTGATGGACGATCTGGATGGATTCGGGGCTTGTCGGGAAATTACTCAGGACGTCGAGACAAAAGAAATTCCGGTCGTGTTCGTCAGTACAAAAAGTCAACGCGCCGACAAGATTTGGGCAGAAAAGCAGGGTGCCAAGGCCCTGATTGGTAAACCCGCGGATAAAGCCGAAATTATCAAGAATCTGGACACATATATTTAATTGTCATGAGCAACACTGTACTAGCCGAGAAAACGATGACGATGTTGCCTAGCGAGGCACTGAATCGGGAATTCGATCTGGCCCATGCATCGCTGGCAGAACTCGATGCGCCGATTGAGCAGAGTAAATCGATAACAACCCATGCAGTTATGGTCGGCAACATCGGGCTGTTACTGCCTGAAAACGAAGTTAGTGAACTCATCGATAGAATGACCGTCTGCCGCCTGCCCAATACCGAGACATGGTTTAACGGTGTGACAACGGTACGTGGCAACATGATTCCGGTTTTCGATTTACACGAACTGTTTGCGATTGACCATGAAAACCTCAGGCGCAGGCTGATTGTCGTTGGTGAAGCCGAAACCGCCGTTGCTTTCTGGGTAGACGATTACCCACGACTGATTGCGCTAGCGGGAGAAGACAGCATGACCAGTGCGCCACCGATACCGTTGCTGATCAAGGATCATTCGCGTGAGTTTTATCTCAGGGATGGCCAGGTTTGGGTCGACTGGAATGTCGAATCATTTTTTACAATGCTGGGCGAAATGCTTTAACCGTAGATAGCCCAATCCGGTTCACCCTAGAGTGCCCGGTTACTATTCGATCTGGAGAAACATAGAGATGTATAAAAAATACCTGTTGATTGTTCTGCTGTTTTCCCCTGGGTTACTGCTAGCTGAATCCGAGCTCAGTCAAGATCAAATTGAGGATTTACTCAGTGTGAAAATTCGATTTGCGACACATATGGGGTATATCCCCAGCATTGTTCGAGCGGTTGAGACTCAAAATAACCAGGCGATCTCGTTGACCGATATCAAGGCATTTGACGAGAGTTGGAAAAACGCCGACCAGGATTCGAATGCACTGATTCGACGAGTGACACAAAACGATGTGGCAAAGTATTTCCAGCGCCGCGTCGAGAACAACCCCGCGATCGATGAGGTATTTCTGACGGATAATCAGGGTGCCAATGTGGCCGCCTATCCGCCAACCAGTGATTATTGGCAGGGTGACGAGGACAAGTGGACCGAATCCTATAACAACGGCATTGGTGTGGTCTACGTAGGACCGTTGGAATACGACGAAAGTACCCAAAAGACTCAGGTACAAATCAGTGCTCCGGTTGTCTCTCAAAACGAGACGATTGGCGTGTTGGTACTGGGCGTTTCCGTCGACTATCTCGACACCAAACAGTAGAGATTCCAGGTTCGCGTTTTACGACGCTTACTTGACTAACTGATTACCCGAGGTTCGAAAATGTATAACATGAAAAAATGTGCTGGAAGAGTAAAACACCCTGTCAAGGTCGTATCGCTGGGGCTGATTCTGAGTCTATGCGTCAATTCCGGTGCGATCGCCGAGATCGGTGTCACCAACGATAAAATCATTATTGGTGGCGTTATGGATCTCGAGGGGCGATCGCGTGGATTGGGGCAAGGCATGCGAGAAGGGATTGTGGCGGCGCTATCGGGCCAAAAAGTTAAAGGGCGTAGTATCGAATACGTCACCCTGAACGATTCCTATAACCCGAGCAAGACCATAGCGGCGACGCAAGACCTGGTTGGGCGTGGCATATTTGCCATGCTGGGTAATGTCGGGACGCCGACAGCCAAGGTTTCCCTGCCTCTGTTGGAACGTTCAGGGATTCCTGCAGTCGGGTTTTTTACCGGCGCCGGGTTGCTCAGGCCCGGCAAGGGAGATGTCGTGAATTATCGTGCAAGCTATGTGCAGGAAACGGCGGCCGTTATTAACGCGGGGCTAGACGCGGGCCTCAAGGCTGATGAAATTTGCGCTTATGTACAAAACGACGCCTATGGTATGGCAGGCATAGCTGGCGTTAAGGCGGCGTTGAAATCAGCCGGTGGATCGAAGGAGGTCATTCAGAAGCTCGATGAAATCATCGCGCTTGGTGGTGACAATCCTTTTCGAAATAACGTCGGACCGGTGGGTGTCTATAAACGCAATACATTTTCATCCAGAGACGGATACAACTCGTTGAAGGCCTGGGAGACGAATGCCGGGGTCAAATGCCGTCTGGTGGTCACCGTGGGAGCCTATGCGTCGATCGCCAATTTCATTGGTTATGCGACGATGAAGGGCGAAGAGTGGATTTACAGCGCGGTATCGTTTACCGGCGCGGAAAACCTGAAAAATGCGCTGGCCGAATTTGGCGTTAAAGAGAATATTATCGTTACCCAGGTCGTACCACCGCTGAACTCCAAATTGCAGGTAGTCAAGGACGCGAGAAAAGTACTCGGATCAAAGTTGAACTACGTCAATCTCGAGGGTTATGTCGTCGGTAGATTTCTGCTGGAAGCGTTGAAAAAAATCCCTGGCAAGGAGATTACGAGGGATTCACTACTCTCTGTGATCAACGGTAATAAATTTAATATCGGCGGACTGGCTCTCGACTATTCGAATGATAATCAGGGATCGGATCTCGTTATTGAAACGTATCTTGCAGATGATCGTTTCAAAATCGCCAGCGCTGGCGATTTAAAGAAGCTTTTCCGATAAAACGCCAAACACAACTTGTCTTTTTATAGAAACAGTAATTCGCGATAGGACATAATTTTATGTTTAACAATATCAAAATAAGCCGACGTCTCATTATTCTGATCAGCATTCTAACCCTGATCTTCTTATCAACCGGTGCGGTAACCCTGGTCGGTTTGTCGACCCTGACCAAGGGAACCGAATCCCTGAATCAGAAAACCGCGGAATCGGCTGAATTCTCACGAATCTCCGGTTCGGTGCGCTACCATATGGTGGACGTCGGTCAGCAATTGGCATCCGGTGCCCTGACCTGGTCCGAGGCTGCACGTTTGCTTGAATCTGGAGCTCAGGAATTTGATTCGCTCTGGCAGAGCCACGAAGCGAGAATAGCTGGAAATAGCGCCTCTCAGGAATTCTTTAATGACACTTTTGGTATAGAAGTCGGTCTCGTCCGACAGGGCTTTGAGGAATTTCTGACCATTGTAAAAGCGGAAAATCGTGGCCATCTGTCCCTGTTTCTACTCAACGATGCACGCACCTTCTCCGACCCCTTTCTCGATGCTGCAGATGCACTCTCCTCACTCGGTTCGATAGAAGCCCAGGCGGTATTCGATCAAAGTGAACAGAACGCTCGACTATACAACTTACTTAGTTTGGTGGTTGTCGTTGTCGGTGTACTTGCCGCCGCCATCCTCGGACCGATGATTTATCTGTCGATCACCGCTCCAATCAATTCCATTTCCAGCGTAGTGAGGCAGGTTGCCGATGGTAATCTGGAAGCGCGTACCGGTTTATCGAGCAGGGACGAGCTGGGGCAATTGGGACAAGCCTTCGACGGGATGTTGAATGAACGTGTTGCTTCCATGACCACCGCGTCGGAAGAAAACGAACGACTAAATGACTCGGTCATCCAGCTGCTTGAAGCCGTGTCGGACCTCAGTAATCGTGATTTGACGGTAAACGTACCTGTGGCTGAGGATGTGACTGGTCCGGTAGCCGATGCGATGAATCTGATGGCCCGTCAAACCGCACAGGTACTGTCTGAAATTCGTACTATCTCAAATCAGGTCGCCGGGTCAGCTACAACGGTTGAGTCCCAGGGCGGCAAGATCAACCAGCTTGCGGATGAGGAAAGGCAGATCATTGAAGATACGATGACCAAGCTGGACGAGGCGGCGAAAACGATGAACCTGATTGCGAGACAGGCGAAGGCCAGTAATGACATCGCTTCAAAAGCGACGGTATCGACTCAGGAAGCCCTGGAAAAGGTAGCCCAAACGGCAAACGGAATGAACGAAATTCGCGAGACAATTTCCGAAACTGAAAAACGTATCAAGCGACTGGGTGAACGTTCCCAGGAAATCAACGGTGTGGTTGAGATCATTAACAACATCGCGGAAAGGACCCATATTCTCGCCTTGAACGCTTCGATGCAGGCCGCTGCCGCGGGAGATGCGGGACGCGGTTTCGCAGTGGTTGCAAACGAGGTACAGCGACTCGCGGAATCGTCGCGTGATTCGACTTCCGAGATTGCCGGGCTGGTGGGTAACATCCAGGCGGAAACCGCCGAAACCATGGCAACCATGAACAAAGCCATTGCGCAGGTAGTAGAAGGAAGTGAGTTGGCTCAGGCTTCCGGTGTTCAGATGCAGGCCACACAGCAGACCACGGCCGAGCTGGTAAGCGCGGTTGAAGTCATTGCAAAACGCTCGCTGGTTCAGGCGCATGTCAATAACAAATTACGCGATCAGACCGAGCAGGCGCAGAAGAGCACCCAGGATACCAACGCGGAACTCAAGCGACAGGCTGATGAAACAAATAATCTGGTGCAATTCTCCAGACAGCTGCTCGATTCGGTAAACGTGTTTAAGCTGCCTGCGGCGTAAGCGAAATGTCGATTAGGCATTTACGATATGCTCGCCCGGTCAGCTTTATCGTTACACAACGACGGTAGTTGCAAGGTATGACAAACAGCAATTCAGAGGCTAATGAAGCTTTGTTGACCCTGATCGGGATGGCGCAGGAGGAAATTTCTGACGCCTTAACCGAGCTGGTTGATGCCGAATCGGCCGAACTTCAGCAGCTGTGCTGTGCTCAGCTTGAAAACCTTGTCTGGGCCACGACCCGGGCGGGGCAAGAGGATCTGTATCTGATTGTTGATACCATGCAGGCCCAGTTAAGTGAGGAATCCGGCACCATGGGGGCAGAACGGGGTGCCCAGATTCTGGAATGGCTCAATCAGGCTGAAATGTATGTCGAGGCTGGTGGTCATGCAGACAATCCGGACTTGTTGCTGGCGCCACTCTCGCAGGAATCCCGTGATGGGCTTCGCTCCATTTTGTTCGCAGTCGACGATGCAAAAAAGCCGGTATCCGCGAAGGAATCGGAATCCGACGCCGTAGCCTGGTCCGACTCAGCGATCGCTGAAGCTAGCGGTAACGAATCCGCTGAGGTGGTTCCCGAACTTGAGGACGCTTTCAGTGAAGCCGTACCCGAATTCGAAGATGCGTTCGGCGAGATCGATGATTCAGAATTTGATGCTGACGATGTTCTCGGCATGCTGGCCTTCGAATTGAAAGAAGTCTCACCTGAACTCAAACAACTGGCACAGCTGATTGTGGACTCAGGCGATCACGCAGCGCTATGTTCCGCGGTCGATAACTACAACGAGATTGTTTCCAGGGTCGCCAGCGTTGCAGATGAGCTGGGTCTGCAAGGCTTGAACTATATATGCAAATTCGTCAGCTTTAACTTAACGCAGGTGGCAGAAAAACCCCCACAGGAGCGCGCCGTCTCGCTGGCGGTATTGCAATCCTGGCCACTGGTTGTCATTGAACACCTGGCTCATCCGGACGACGATGCGCTGTGTATTGCCGTGATCGATTACCTTGAGATGTCGGAATGGCCGGATCCGGTGCCCTATCGCGATGTCCGCGTACTGATAAAGGGTTTGACCGAAGCACTGGAAGTTAATCACGACTTTGAAGTCGAGTTGCGTGAAATCGAAGCGACAGCGGAAGACGTTGCGCTGGAAATGTCGAGCGATGCCAGCGAGGAGTTAATCGAGGCTTTTTTCGCAGAATCGCCCGCACATGCGGAGGCATTCTCCGCATTGATGGAAGCCATAAGCCATGGGGAAAACATCCAGGAAAACGTCGAAGTGGCGCAGCGTATCGCGCACACTTTAAAGGGTTCGGGAAACATGATCGGCGTCAAGGGTATTGCCAATCTTGCGCATCACATCGAAGATATTTTCGAATATATCGCCAAGCATAAAATTACACCGCCTGATGCCCTGGCTCGGACCATGCAGGAAGCGGCGGACACGATTGAGATTATGCTCGAGTCCCTGCAGGGCCTGGTGGCTCCACCCCTGGATGCACAGCGTGTGCTACAGGACGTTCTCGATTGGGCCAACCGCATCGACAGTGGAAAAATGCGTGGGCTTGACTTTGGTGATGCCAGTCACGGGACGAAGGAGCGTCCGTTCTCGAAGCAGGTACCTAAGGCAGCCGATGAATTGGTTGCCGAACGGCAAAACTCAACCGAAGCAGAGCCTGGTGTTCCGACAGCCGGCGCTGAGGTGGTTCGCGTGCCACTTAAACTTCTTGATAATATATTCCGTATCGTCAGTGAAACTGCGATAACCTCCGCGCAGATTCAGGAGAGACTGAATCGCCTCGAAGGTAGCGAAAAGATGATTCGCAATAATGATGGTGCCATGCAGCAACAACGCTTCGAACTTGAAAATCTGGTCAGTGTGCGGGGTATGGCAGCTCGCCATCGGGGCTCAATGGCGGATGTCTCAAGCGAATTCGATCCGTTGGAAATGGATGAATACGACGAATTTTACGGAGCCACGCATGCCTATATAGAAGTTGTTTCCGATTCGCGTGAAATTCTGCGAGGCTTTACCGGTGAGGTCTATGAACTTAATGCCCTGTTCCTGGAGCACCAACGCCTAAACAAAGATTTACAACAAATGGTCATGTCGACGCGCATGGTGCAGGTCAACAATATTGTGTCACGCCTGCAACGCACTGTCAGGCAGGTCTGCCGGGCTACCGGGAAACAGGCGGATTTGGACTTTTTTGGGCAAGACCTGTTACTCGACGGTGATGTTTTGAACAAACTCGCAGATCCGCTGATGCACATGCTGCGGAATGCGGTCGATCACGGTATCGAAAGTCCCGAGATGCGTGCGGCGAACGGTAAACCGGCGGCTGGCAAGATTACCCTGAGTTTCAAGCAAGAGGGTAACAACGTCGTAGTCACCTGTTGTGACGATGGCCGTGGATTGAACTATGAACGTATTCGAGAGGTAGCCGCTAAACAGGGTTTGATCGCTGACAAGGAAATGCTGGATGATCAATCTCTTGCAAGAATGATATTGCAGCCGGGGTTCTCTACTAGTGAGCAGGTTACCCACGTATCTGGTCGTGGTGTCGGCATGGATGTTGTCCACAGTACGATTCAGTCTCTAAGCGGGGCGATGGAGATCGACAATGCCCCCGATAGCAGCGGCACGATGGTCACCTTAAGACTCCCTATCACTTTGTTGACCAGCCACTGTTTACTTGCCGGAGTCGGCAAGGAAACTATATACGCGATTCCGACAATATCTCTGATGCAGATATTATCGCCTGGAACCGGGCAAATCAGCGTAGAGAGCGACAAAATCACTTACCAGCTTGATCAGGACGTGTATGAGGCATACACCCTGAATTCGTTGATTGGAGCTGCCGATCAGATCGATATAGACATCATCGAAAAGAGCAGTGTGCTATTGGTACAGACTGCAGACGGGATCTCAGCTGTTATCGTGGAACGCGTCGTTACAAGCTATGATCTGGTAGTCAAAAACATGGGAGCTTATATCAAATCAATTGGTGGTATCGCCGGTGTTTCGATGCTGGGTAACGGGGAAGTTGTACCCGTGCTGGACCTGGCTGCTATGGTGTTAACCCAGTCTAACCTCAATACAAGATTCAACCCCAACCAAACTGCCGCCACCACGGCCAGTGAAGTTGAGCTTCTTCGGGTTCTTATCGTCGACGATTCCCTGAGTGTTCGTAATTCGCTGTCGCAGCTCATGCGCGATAGCGGATATCAGTCCATCCTGGCACGGGATGGACTCGAAGCGATCAATTTACTCGAAAGCGAATGCCCCGATGTGGTGCTTACCGATCTCGAAATGCCGAGAATGAATGGGCTTGACCTACTCAGTTTTATCCGTAACTCGAAACAGTGGGAAAATCTGCCCGTCGTCATGATTACCTCTCGTAGCATGACAAAACACCGGCAACAGGCTGAGAAGGCTGGCGTTAATCGTTACATCACCAAGCCGTTTACGGACGATGAAGTACTTGAATCGATCGATGAGCAACTGGCATTGATCGCTTGAAAACCGAGCAGGGCCGAGACTGATTATGGTTGATAATAACATGGCGCTTATCATTTTTAATGGTGTGAATTTGCTGTTACCGCAAAATGCCGTCGTCTCGATTGAAATTATCCAAAACGAAGAGTCCATCACGGGTGCGATTGGTACGTTGAAGTTAAGTGAAGGCGATTGTCCGGTTTTTGCGCTGGATTCGGATTTCAAGCTGAAGTCGGAGTGCCCGCCAGAGTACAAATACTGCGTTGAAATAGGTCAACCTGGTAAAGTGGCTTTTTCAATTCTGTGCGAAGAAGTCGGATCGGTAGCTGTTGAGCACGAAAGTGAATTCAGACCTTTGCGGGCGTGTATGCGTAGCGCCGCAAATCCGATCGCTTCTTTGACCTACAAAGACGAGAAACTGATGCTTGTCAGCGACATCGAATCGATGCAGCAATTTTTGAACCTGGGAGTAGCGGCATGAGTTTGAGCAGTGCATGGCTGCTGCAATGTGGCGAAGACTTGTCGATAGCGGTAGGCGACAGGGAAATGGTAGAATTGGTTCAGGGCCAATCCAGTTATCCGGTTCCGGGATCCCCGAAGTACTGTTCGAGCGTTCTGATCTGGCAAGAAAGCATAGTTCCTATTATGGACCTGGCACTTCTGCATAGCGGTAGAGGTCTCGACCTTCTCAATTCTTATCTTTGCCTGCTGAACTACCAGGAAGCGCCGAGTCTTCCGATTCAACAACTGGCCCTGAGGGTCAGCGAAGCGCCTGAAAGAATTCAGGTTGACGATGCGCAGTTTTGTGAATTGTCACCCGATCTCACCACAAAATTGTTAAAATCGGTTACATTGTCCTGTTTCTCGCACCACGCTAAAACCGTTCTTATTCTTGATATCGCCAGCCTGTGTTCAGCCGAGTTCCGAGACCTGGCTGCTGCCTGATTGTCGGCATTGATTGCCTTTGAATCCGATCGAAGCAGCTTTTCTCCGATCTATTGGAGCCGTCAGGCTTATCAGCTGGCTTATGACCTGAGCAGGTTTTAACAAAGTGAACCCGTCATTATCAAATTGAAGGAGTACTAGCCTGCATATTGCACCAGTCGGTCTCGCGCCTTGACTTAA
>JAAESG010000381.1 GCA_024229615.1 Gammaproteobacteria bacterium
CAAATTACTCCATGCGTGTATATTCGCGCCGAAAACGAACAATACGGCAACTATCCTCATCGTCACGAGACTCCTGAATGTCGCGAGAGATTTCAATTGCTGCGAGAAATTCGATTGTGAAAAATCGTCAAAGTCGCGATGAGTCTGAAATTTACGAGCGATTCAATCATGCCATATGCGAGAAGCAAATGACCCGCACAGGACTCGAACCTGCAATCTCCGGCTCCGGAGGCCGACGCCTTATCCATTAAGCCAACAGGCCGATAGTAGCACGCTTGCCGCTAAGTCGCGGTGAATTTGATCGGTGCGAGGAAACCAATGATGACGGAACGGTTTGAGAAAACATAAGATCCATCCCGTCTACCTCATCGCGTTCGAGAAGTTCTCTTTGCTCTGGGTCACCCGATGTGTTGCTGAAAAAAGCGACTTTTTCTGCGGGCCCATGCATAGGAAGCGTCCTTTCCTCACAGCGGAGTGGCGCAGTGGTTAGCGTGTTGGGTTCATAACCCAAAGGTCCGTGGATCGATACCACGCTCCGCTACACTGTTTGCAACCGCGTGTACGACAAATTACTCCATGCGTGTATATTCGCGCCGAAAACGAACAATACGGCAACTATCCTCATCGTCACGAGACTCCTGAATGTCGCGAGAGATTTCAATTGCTGCGAGAAATTCGATTGTGAAAAATCGTCAAAGTCGCGATG
>JAAESG010000382.1 GCA_024229615.1 Gammaproteobacteria bacterium
TCGCCGGCAATCACATCCTCCGAGGCAACAATATCGATCCAGTCGAGCCCGACCTCATCGAGTACCTGGGTCACACCGGATCGAAAGGCACAGGTCTTCGAGATTCCCAATGGCAAGGGGCGCTTCTTCCAGGCATGGCCATCCTGCGCTCCAGTCCAGATCAGGCGCTGCGTATTCAGCACTCTGCCGCCACGGCCCGGTTTCTGCTCGGTCGTCAGCACCACGTCCTGCAAGCCCTGCTGAAACTGTTCGCGCTGAGCAAGTGTCTCGCCCGAAGAGAACTTGATTTGCACGCGCGGGAAGTCCCGGCTGAAATCCTTGAGTATGCCCGGAATATGCGGATAGATGACATCGCAGGGTGCACCCAGCCGGATCACACCCTCATAGTCAGGCGAAGTCAGACGACCCATGGCCTCATCATTCAATGCCAGCATCTGATTGGCGAACTGCAGCAATTGTTCGCCTTCGGAGGTGGTCGTCATACCCTGCGCGGAACGCTCGAAAACACTCAATCCCAGACTGGACTCGAGTCGCTTGATCTGCATACTGATCGCGGATTGAGTCATGAAAAGGCGGGCTGCGGCACGGGTCATACTGCCCGCCTCGGCAATGGTGACGAAGCTGCGCAGGGTACCCAGGTCCAGGTTTCGGAGGCGTTTTCGGGCCATCAATTTTTGTGAAGCATCTTATCAAAATAATTCGATTCACTTATACCCTTGCTTTCACCTATAGTCAATATTCGTTAAGCAAATGACGATATATTCACAAATATTGATAGGAGCCCATGATGACTACTTGTACTCAAAATTGCACTCGAAGCACCACCGAAAATACTGCCGGAATGCTGGATAGTCTGGCTCAACCGATTCGTCTATGGCTGAAAAATCAATCGCTTAAGCATAAAATTCACCAGGAACGCCAGAGCCTGTTGTCGATGTCCGACGCGATGTTGAAAGATATTGGCATCAGTCGGGCAGACGCGGAACAGGAAGCAAGCCGCGATGACGTTCCGCTAGCACGTGAAATGGCCTCGAATCAGAGATAACGACGGCTACGAGAATAAACCCGACGATCGCTAACGATCGTCGGGTATTTAATTTACGGGTTTTACTAGGAGTCTGTCGGACTTAGGGAAAATCTACTGCGGCGATTCCCTAAATCCGACAGGCTCCTAGTCCGGTGGTATCAGCACCAGCTTCCCAGTGAATTTCTTGGCCAGAAACTGTTCCTGCGCCCGATCAATATCATGCAACGGAAAAGTCTTCGCGACCAACGGCCGGATTTCCCCTCGCTCGATGTAGCCGACCAGATTTTCAAATACCACGTCATCCTGGAAGGTGCAGCCGATCAAGGTCAAATCCTTCAAATAAAGCGTACGCACATCAAGCTCGACCATCGGACCGCCTATCGCGCCAGCGGTGACATAACGCCCTCCCCGCTTGAGCACATCGAGCAGCGACGGCCAGGATTCACCCGCGACCAAATCGACGACAACATCGACGCTGTCACGCCCGACAGCCGTTACCAGCTCGCTATTTCGATCCACTACACGGTCAGCGCCGAGCGCGCTTAAATCATCCAGCTTGGCGGCACTCGCTAACGCGGTGACCTGCGCACCGCGACGTTTGGCCAGTTGCACTGCCGCCGAACCCACACCACCCGATGCGCCGGTAATGAGAACCGATTCAGCACCGACAGCAGCTCGATGCAGCATGTTTTCGGCGGTGGAATAAGCGCAGGGAATCGACGCCAGTTCCGCGTCAGACCAGTCACAATCGACCCTGAAAGTCTCGCGTGCAGGCGCTTTGGCATACTGGGCAAAGGCACCATCGCATTCAGAACCCAGGGTCCAGCATTCGAATGGCCGGTAACCGACATAACTGCGCAGCATATTACGCACAATAACGCGTTCGCCGATGCGCCGGTCATCGATCGAATCCCCCACTGCGACAACCACGCCACAGCAATCCGCGCCCTGAATGCGCGGAAACGCCATCGGAACTCCAGACCAGGTGGCGTCGTCATCATCGACCTCGTCGAATCCCTCCGTGCCACCGGCATCCGTTGCATCGACAACCTTCTTCGAGTACCAACCGATGCGCGTATTGATATCGGTATTGTTGATTCCAGCCGCGGCCACCTTGATTAACAGTTCGTCGCTCGATACTTCGGGAACCGGCACATCGTCACGATATTGCAACGCTTCGAGACCACCGTGGCCAGTTAGATACACTGCCACCATTTGTCCGGAAATAGATTTACCCATGTTGTGTCCGTCTAAGTTAGTGGAATATTGAGAAGCCGCATGGACTTGACTTGGCGGAGTATATCGCAAGCAATCAGAGGCTCCATCAATTGTTGTTTGCGTGAACATTCGAGAATGGTTAGCAACAAAATCAACGCAAAAGCCGAGCGCGTCAGTTCGGTGACCTGACACCGGCACATGCCGTGTTCGGCCAACACCCCGAATTCCCGGGAATTTACCCGGTCACCAGCAACCGTACCGTTTTCGCCGAGCGCCCGACGGCGACGCGCGTCTGGACCGACTGGCGAAATACTCAGGCTATCCCAGCCAGGAATTTAGCAGAAACATCATCGGGCTTAATACCCGCGAGAGCAACCTGTTGCATGAATTTCTGTGGGAGCACTGCGTGCGCTCAAACGTTTTGCGTACGCTTCAAATGGGAAGCAGGCAGCATCGCATTCTGGGACAGAATGCTCAGCACAACACCAGGCCATTCGCGATGTTTACGACAGCGAA
>JAAESG010000383.1 GCA_024229615.1 Gammaproteobacteria bacterium
ACTCGACCGAGCCTTCTCTCAAGTGGGCTAGCCCATCGAGTTTCTGTTATGGGTCGTTTATTGTCGTTGACTCATAAAGTTTGAGCGTCAGCTTTCTCCAAAGGAGGCCCTCAATTAGTTGAGCTAGGAGGCAATCTACGGCCAGGAACGGACACCTAATCCACACAGAAAACAAACTCGAATAGCAACCGTAAAAAAGGGACTCGACAGTAACACCCGATAAAAGGAACAGAATTTCCTGTCGTCTAGTCACAAGCACTTCCATATTCCAATCACAGCTTTTTGCTTGTAAGCTGCAATATCGCCTTGATCTCTTAAAAAACATAGAAGAGGTAATCTTGCCCATGCACCCGAGAACGCGCTACGCAAAGAGCGGAGACGTTCACATCGCCTACCAACTCTTCGGCGAAGGGCCAGTGAACCTGGTGTTCGTACCTGGCTTCATATCGCAAATCGAGAACTACTGGGATGAACCTGGATTCGCCCGTTGGCTGAATCACCTCGGGACCTTTGCCCGAGTGGTTTTATTCGATAAGCGGGGAACCGGACTCTCCGATCGACTCGATGAACTCCCCGGTATGGATGTGCGCATGGATGATGTGGGTGTGGTCATGGATGCCGTGGAGTTCGACAAAGCTGTAGTTATGGGTATATCGGAAGGAGGCTCGCTTGCCGCTCTATTTGCGGCTCATCATCCGGATCGATGCCAGGGGCTAGTCCTTTATGGCGCATTTGCCAGTTTCAAGTCTTGGTTTCCGACCGAAGAATCATTAGAAACGCTTTTTCAATATGTCGGCAGCAATTGGGGCAGTGGTGCAAGTATTCCAAATTTTGCACCATCCAAGGCGGACGATCCCGCCTTTATCCAATGGTGGGGAAAGTTCGAACGGCTCGGAGCAACACCAGGCGACGCTATAAAAATCATGCGCATGAATAGCAAAATCGAAATTACCGATGTGCTTCCGTCGATCCAAGTGCCGACGCTCGTCATACATCGGACGGATGACGTAACGATTGAAGTAGAAGCTGGTCGAACCCTCGGTGAATGTATCCCAAACGCCAGATACGTGGAACTCCCAGGAGCTGATCATCTCCCATGGGTCGGAGACTTTGAACGAATCACTATGGAAATCGAAGAATTTGTAACAGGTTCAAAGTCGGTTCCCATTATCGACCGAGTCCTTGTCACTGCCATGTTTAGCGACATCGTTGGATCGACCACCAAGGCGGAGGCCATGGGTGATGAGCGCTGGCAGGATCTCATGACCACCCACAACGCGGTATTACGCACCGAGCTGGAACGTTTCCGAGGCAATGAGGTACGCTTTACTGGGGACGGCTTCTTGACCACTTTCGATGGCCCGGCACGGGCAATCAAATGCGCCATGGCGATTTCCCGTAGACTCAGGCCCTTGGGCATAGAGATTCGACTCGGCCTGCATACCGGCGAAGTCGAGTTCCACGAGAGCGAAATTCATGGTATTGCTGTCAACATGACTGCCCGTATCGGGGCACTCGCGGGGGCCGGTGAAATCTTGGTATCGCGCACCGTGAAGGATCTTATTGCTGGTTCGGGTATTCAACTCACACACCACGGCCAATACAAGTTCAAAGGGTTGTCCGAATCGATGGACGTTTACTTAGTAAACGACTAAGGGCAAACTGCGATGTTTATCCGACCCCAACGAAAAAATTGCACTTCAGTACGGGAACATTACGCGCGATTGTTCCTACCGCATCGAGCCTCCGAGTTGGGTGGTAACCTCAACCGGTCGATGCAAAACATGCGTTAAATCTCTCTGGCGGTGTCTCGAATCCCAAAGTCTTACGAGGACGTTCGTTTAACTGTCGAGCGATGGCATTGAGCCTGGCTTGAGAGTGTAACGACAAATCAGTTCCCTGTGTGTTGAGTTGCATTTAAAACTGACCCGGGG
>JAAESG010000384.1 GCA_024229615.1 Gammaproteobacteria bacterium
AATTAGCGGCAATGCATGTCATTAAAAAAGAATACGCTATTGCAAAAACCTATTATGAAAAGGCGTTAACTGCGAGCAAGCTGACCTTTGGAGAAGACGACAATAAAACACTGGAAATAATGGGTTTAATGAATCAATTAAACGAGAATAACGGGTGACCCGGAAATTCGGGGACAGTATACCCATTAAAATTCGACGACAATTTAACAGGTTTTATGCCCCGTTAAATCGTTTATGAATAAATCCCTCCAAAACACTGATAAAATAGGGGTGTTTTCGGGGTATTTTATGAAAATAGCTTTCGTAAGTTATTGATTTATAACGATTGCTACACAGACTTGTAATCAGTAGGTCCCGCGTTCGATTTGATTCACGCCGTCCCTGGCGCTCACCCTTCGGGCGCGCTGCGCGCGTCCAAATCGGCAGTCCTGCCGATTTGTGTGGTGCCGGCACCAATTCAAAGCCCCTGTTTAAGGGGCTTTTTCTTTTCCCTGCCAATTATTTGCACCAGCCGTTTCAGCTGTAGGGGTTGGCGATGCACTCCTGGCCGCGCGTGCCCGGATCGTCAGGGTCGAATTGAATGTTCCAAAATTGAGCACCTGGCGTTACAAATAAGACCCCTGAAAATGCGCTGACCATCCGGACTGGTTGGATAGTGTTATCGGTTTTATGTTTCCGAGGTCTCGCCCCGTTTCCAGTTGCCGATCAATGAAGGTTTTATTGGAAAAGGCCGATATGTGAAAAACTCGCAGTGCCGTCAACTGGCCCAGTTCTCGACATAGTTTGTAGTGCGGATTCTCCGACAGGATTGCATCCAGCTCGCCTGCGAGGTTTGCGGAAATAAGCCCATTGGCTTCTATATAAAGTGTATATCCCAGGCTTGTATCGTGCTGATCGGGCGCTAACATGGTGAACACGGATTCCAGTCCCTGTTGTTCGAGCAGTTGTTGAAGCTTGCGGGCGACAAAGCTGTCGGCGAGTTTCTCGCCGCAGTAATCTGAAATCGAGTCTTCCTTGCCGACAAATTCGATGGTCGGAGTTTGTTTCAGTTTTCCGGTGACGGCGATTCGATCCTGCATCTGGTATCGATAAAGGCCTGAACCCGTCGTCACAACGACGCGGTAGCTTTCACCCTCGACAAGTTCATCGGCAAGCCTGACCGATTCGTTATCTTGTAGGAATTCGAGGAAATGTGAGTTGACGGCGAGAACTTTTTGCGCCTCAGCCTGGTTGTTTTCGAAGACAGGAATAGAGATGACCGCTTCGGTTGCCAGTAGACCTTTTTCCTGAAACTCGGTGTTTGGGAACAGGCCTCTGAGTTCGGTCAGTGCACCTGCAGCATGGGCGCTACCCCAACAGCTAATCAATTTAATGTTTGGCCACAGTTTTTCACAGGATTCGTGGCCCGTTTTTGCCAGGTACCTCATTCTGTCTCCGATACCTTTCCTGTTGCCCAGATCGGCAATTATCCTGTCCCATTGGTCCGGCAGGTCGTTCAGTAGCAGTGTCAGGTAACCGGGATGCCAGATGGAGATAAGAGTCAGGTCCTCGCATGCGAGTAAATGCAGAAGTTGCTGATAACGGAATTCATCGATATCGGATATGCGATTGAGTTCGGAAGGCACGGCAAGGAGTCGTTCTGCGAACTGCTTCGACCATCGGTTGAGGTATTCGCTATCGTTGTCAAAACCTATGGGTATGGCATATTCGTCGCACTCACCCATGTCGAATTTTGGAGAGACTGACCAGAAAGCGCGGCCGGTTTTTAGCCCCGGTCGGTTACTTAAAAGGTTATGTATCCACGGTGCTATAGCCTGGTTGAATTGAAAACGGTATGAATGCGTACAGGGGATTAGTTTGCGTGCAGCGCTAGACCCGCTGCTCGGTAATAACCGCGTAATCTGCTCCTGGGTCAATACTCCGGGTTTACCGTTGGCGGCGGATTCGATATATGTCGACAAGCTATCGTAAGTCTGCAACGGCAACCGATCGCGATAGTCACCCGGGTTTCTAATGCTATCGAACCGATAGTGCCCGCCAAACTTCGTCGCCTGGTTTCTGGATAGCATATCGAGCAGGATTTTCTCTTGAACCGGTCGAGGGTTTTCGATCGCCTGTTGAAACTGTTTGGCGGAATGCTTGCAGGACAGTTGCCACGCGTTATTGAGCAACCAGGGGATCATCCGGTCCCGGCCTTCGACTCCGAATAGGAGGCTCCGCGGCTAAATACCATGCGTTTACCGGCGCTGGTTAAATTAGTGTCAGATATCTCTGTCAGGCAGACCAGCTCGTCACCTCGCTTCCAGCCGGGATTGGCCCGCTCGAAGAATTCGATATGTGGATTGTTGACCCTGGACGCCGGGACGATGGACAGTGAATTTCGCAGTACCTGTGGTTGCGGAAAATTCACCGTACCGGTGCTGGCCTCGAAACAATCGCCGAAGCGCTCCGTTGCCAGGTGTTCGAGAAGCTTTTGCATATGCCCCGGCGTCGGTTGATCGTATCTAGGGAAAAAGCTTTTCCAGAAAATCGGTAGAAAACGGTAAGTCCTGAATCCGGAAACGATCAATAGCCAGTACTGACGATCGATATCATGAGTCGCACCGATTCGTCTTACCTCCCTGATCCAGGTCCTCGGTAAATGGAAGGAACCCCAGGCGTCCGGTGCGATTATGGTGTCGCCGGAGTAAACGATTCCGAGGTTTTTACCCTGGTAGCGAGTGATGTAGTACAAAAAGGTTGAAAAACCCAGGAGCAGCTCGTTTTCCCGAAACAGGATAACCCGGTTTTTAGCCTGGAGATCGGCTTCGAAAACATCGCGGCTGACTCCGAGAAAGTTTCCGTTCAGCAACGCGAACATTTGATCTCTGTCCGTGGATGACAGGTTTTCGATGGGAACACATAGTCCTTTCACAGTAACGCCACCTCGGGATGAGGAACAAGTCGTTTGAGCGCCTGTTCCGGGACGGGCGTCTGGTCTGGCCAGTGAACGCTGTATAACGTGGTGCTGAACTGTTGATGCCTGAAATTCCGGGCCACCAGTTCATGGCAGGGATGATTTTCAGCAAAGCCGATAGCCAGGTACTGTATATTTCTTTTTCGGGCTAGTTGCTTTGCTTTTTGCAGTAGCGCACTGAGATGGGCCGGATTCACGTTCGGCATGGCAAAATGAGAAAGAAACGCCATCGGAACCACGTACGGTGCTTTTGCGTAGAGTGGCTTGCCAACGCAGCTCCGCCCCAGGTTGATCAGTGGCCGCATCAGTTTCAGCCAACCGACATAACCCTGAACAACAGTTTGTTTGAAGGGTCGCTGATCCCATAGCGCGGCACAGGCGACAATTTTGCCCGCTTCCCGGATCACCAGGAAATCTTCGATATTGAGATTGGGGCTGCGCGTCGAAGACTTCAACTCCTGTTCATTATACACTGGGGCGAATTGATAGCCGCGATTGTAATGATTCAACAGAGTCAGGATATCGGCCAGATCTTCGCGGTTGGCGGTGGCAGTGGAATCGGGGACGGATTTGCCTGTCGACGGCAGGATGAAGGTCGAATAGTTCGCCAGTGATTTGTAAGACGGCAGGACTTTCAGGCCTTTTTCCAGCAGTCGCCTCGCTTGCAGGTTGTCGTCGACAATACTGGTTAAATCGAATGGCAGTTCGGCACTGCTCCGGGTGGCCTTGACACCCTCGTAACCTGCCGCGAGACGTTTCAGCCCATGCCGGCCTGGAGCGGCGCGCAATTGTCCGAGGTATCCGAGGCGGCAGATTTCACCATTGTAATAGACTCGTCTGACCGACCGGTTACCCATACCGACGATGCTGTCGTTGGAACTGTCCCGAATCAAAATGGTGTCCTGGCGATAGCCTTCCACCCTTGCGGCGGCGCCAGGGCTCGGAGCTCTTTCCAGGCTGATGCGCAGCAACCTGCCCATGGGTCTTTGCTTCAGCAGGCGGTTGATCTCCGGGTCATCGCCCGCATTCGCCCGAGTTAGGTAAAATGCAGACACGGTATTCCACCCTGTTGAGCCGGCGTGATTTCGCCGCGCCAGTTTTCATCGCCGAGTGGCAATCCGTCGCGCCCCGAGACATCGAATTGATGCATCAAGTTAATGGCGAGATAGTTCGCAAGCATCCAAAGGTCATGGTGATTCACCGGTTTGCGCGCGCGCCTGATAATGTTTTTACATGAATAAAATTCTTTCCTCGCAGCGATACACAAGCGGGAGAGAGATTCCGGGCTCATGTTGGTGGGGTAAAAGGGCACGTCGCCGTAGTGATAATTTTCATCGAGCCACCAGGCTTCATGACAAAGGCGATTTTCGTCCTTAAGGCGCTGGTACAGCGGTGTGCCGGGGAAGGGCGTAATGTGATTGAACGCGGCGATGAACAGTCCCTGGCTTACGGCAAATTCGATGATGTCGGAAAACGAATCCTCGGTGTCATGGTCATAACCGAAAACGAAAGTTCCATAGAGCCGTAACGCATGTTTCTGAAAGTTTTTTATCGCCTCGGCTGGACCGCCTCGCATCAGGTTGAATCCCTTGTTCATGGTTTTCAGGTTGCTGCGCTCGAGGCTCTCGAAGCCAACCAGTACGCCCTGGCAACCGCTGCGCTTCATCAGCGACAGGGCTTCTTCATCGTAGGCGGCACTGATGTCGCATTGACTCACCCAGCGAATTTTAAGTGGGATAAGCGCGCGCATGAGCTCCTTGGCGGCATCGATATTCGACGTCAGGTTGTCGTCGATAAAAAATATCATCTGCCCGGGTTTTTTGACCCGCCGTACTTCTTCGATGACCCGGTCGATCGGACGACATCTATGCGTCGCCTGGTAAGCCGACTGGATCGCGCAAAAGTCACAAACGAACTTACAGCCCCTGGAGAACTCGACCAGTTGAATTGGCAGGTAGCGCTTGCCGCGAAAAATATCCCGTTGCGGGCTTACCAGGAGATTCTCGATCAGGTTCTTTGAGCGGTAAATTGCTCTGGGCACGCCGAATCGATAGTCGTCGATGAGCTCTGCAAACACCTGTTCCGCTTCGCCTATGACGATCGACTCGCAAAATCGCTGCACTTCCTGTGGGCAGAGCGTGGCGTGGAATCCCCCCATCACCACGGGTACGCCGCGTCGGCGGTATTCGCTGGCGATCTGATAGGCTCGCCTGGCGGTATAGGTTTCGACACTGATTGCGACCAGATCGGTTGGCTCGTCGTAGGAAATCTTCTCTAGCCGGTCGTCGTAGAATTGCACGTCGACATCGGCGGGCGTCAGCGCCGCCAGCATCGCTGGGGGTATGGGTTGCATCTTCCAGGTCGACATGTATCTCTTCATGCCGACGCGACGCCCGACACAGGGATGGACCAGCGTAATCCGGAAGGGACGTGACGTCATGTCATTTTCCCGTCACGCCGACCAGCGCGCCCGGCCAGTCGCAGGTATAGAACTTATCCAGCCGGTAAGCGTAGTGGCGATAGCCGAGATTGGTCAAAACTGCGATGTGCATCGGTGCCGCCGAAGACCGCAGACGACGCGCGATTGCGCTATAGCTATAAGCTTTTTGCCAGGCCAGCGAAGTGCCCTTCTGCAACTCGTCAATCGACATGTTTTTCGGCTGAAAAACCGCGTGCTGGCCGTCGTAATGTTCCCAGTCATGATCGACGATTCGATTTTGCGCCGCAAGCCGGGCGTGAAAAGGCGTACCCGGAAAGGGTGTGGCGATGGCGAACCGAGGCAGATCGATTCCAGCCTCGATGGCAAAACGCGCGGTTTCCTCAAAGATTTCGGGCTGGTCTTCGTCGAGACCGAATACGAAGCACCCCTGCAAAGCAATACTACGTTGGTGCAACTGTTCGACAACGTCGAAATAATCATCGGGCTGGTTGAAACCCTTGCGCACTGATTTCAGGTTTTTGCGGTTGATCGATTCCAGTCCCATCAGCAGGCCGCGGCAGCCACTTTCTGCCGCTGCGTCGAGTAATTCCCTGTCCTTGCAGATCAGCGTGGTCGACAGGCCGAACCATTGTATGGCCAGCGGTTTCAACGCGGCGAACAGTGACAGTGCGTAGTCACGACTGGAAGTGATATTGAGGTCGACGAATATCGCCCGCCTGGTTTTCAATCGGCGCATATCCTCGACGATTTCCTGTACTGGTTTTTGCAATGGACTGGAGCCCCAGGCACTGGGTGCAACGCAGAATTCGCAGGCAAAAATACAGCTGCGCGTGGCTTCGAATACATGATGCGTTAAATATTTGAAGCGCGGCAGTAGCTGTCTTTCGGGTAACGGGTATCCACCCAGTTTCATATCCGGGGCCTGGGTATAGCGGCTTTCGAGTTTACCTTTCGCATAGTCGCGCAATAGTCTGGGCCATTCGTCTTCGGCATAACCCACCACAATGCTGTCGGCATGCGCTTGCGCCTCGTCGGGTACTAGCGTGATATGCGGCCCGCCGAGCACGACGGTTTTCCCCATTTGGCGAAAGCGGTCGGCAAGCTGGTAGGATCGTTTCGCGGTGCCGGTAATCACCGTAATGCCAATAAGATTGGCATCAATGTGGAGCGGGATCTCCTCGATGCCTTCGTCATAACAGACAATCTCGGCATTCAGTTCCGTTGGTACCAGGGATATCAGAGTCGGAAAGGTCAGGGGCATATAGCGCAGGGATTGTTTGAAAATCCCACCGTTTTTTCGATACAGAGGACCCTTGGGGCTGACCAGCGCAATGTGAAGTTTGCTGTTTGTCGGGTTCATTCGAATTCTCTCATTCCTGACGGTTTGGAAATCGCTGTATTGCGCCGAATCGATCCCCTGCAGCATATTGGATCTCGCCAGGTAGTGATTTATGCCACCACAGCGCGCCGCACCAGGCCAGGCCGTATCCTGCCACCAGATCCAGCAGGTTGTGCTCATGGATCAACAGCGTGGCAAGGGCGATTGATAGTGCCCAGACTTGAAAAAGGACGCTCAGTCCCCGGCCACTCTTTGAGGAATATACGAACGCCATGGTCGCGGCAAAACATAGGTGCAGTGATGGCAATTCGTTGTTTTTCAGATTGATCAAATCGGCAATCTGGTAAACCAGGGGCAGGTCGGCTGTTTTGTCCGTGGCCATAAAACTGTTTTCAACGGGAAAAACCAGGAACGCGACAAAACCGATTAGAATTTGTACGCACAAGATCTTCAACAGTCGTTGCATTTCTGCTTCGCGGCGAATGATGAATACCGATAGCAACATCATCGGACCGACACTCAAGTAGACTGCGGCCATCCCGGGAATGAACGGGATCTGTTGTTCAAAGTCGAAACCGACGTTGAACTTGTAGGGAAGAAGGTCGGCCAGGTAGGCGGCGGAACCGTAAAAACCGTAAAAGAAAAGCAGAAAGATAAAAATCAGTTTAATGGACTCGCGCAATTCAGCGGGCGTCGGCCATGCAAATACAGAGGTTGTTGGCGAATCACTAGTCATTACATCAGGCCAGCGGACTCGGTTCGGCTTCGTTACAGGGCTTTGGACCCTTCCAAAGGTTGCAATACTGTTTCCAGTATGAGACGGGCAACTTGCTGTTGCGGCCCGCGAGCGGCAGTTCCTGCCAACGAAGCAGGGGTTGCTGGTGGTGCACCAGGTCCCATTGCCCATTGAGGAAAATCGCGCCCATCAAGCGACTTACTTTCAGGTTGAGCGCGCCATTGATCACGTCCCGCGGGGTAAAGGCGTGGGTCACGTACTGCCGCGTAGACCAGTTGAACCAGGTCGCCGCATATACAATTGCGAGCGTTACCAAATCAAGCTGCAGGGCATTGAATATCGCTACCCAGAACAAAATGCCGAGGCCGACGTCGATGCGTATGTTTCTTATGGTGGCGGACTGTAACAACTCCGGAGTGAAGATAATCGAGGATGATTTTGCCTGCTGCCACGGTTTTGCGGAAAACAGCCCGGGGACAGTCGCCAGCAATACCGATCCAAGCGGGATAATGGGTGGGTAGATTCCGGTCATGATGCTATACCACTGCGAATACTTGACCAGCAGGTTGTCACTCGGGTAGTAGTAGTCGAACAGTTCGTGATCGGTTCGATTAAAGCGGTGATGAACGCCATGCGCGCAATACATCAGCGTGAACGAAACCGGGAACAACCAGCTCAGCATGGTGCCGACAAGGCGATTCAGACGCGGGTTCGAATGTAAATTGTCATGCATGGCTTCATGCATCATCGCGTAGTTGGTCAGGCCGAGAAACGCATAGCCGATTACTGCGCCTGTAAACACAAGGCCATCGGAGTGTGAGGCCAGCCATAGCAGCCCGAGTAGCGAAACCAGCAATAGCGCGCTAATCAGAATGTTTTGCTGATCGTGATTAAGCACGTTTCCCGGTAAATCTGCCGATAACTCCGCCAATCACCAACCCCAGCGCCAGTGCCGCAATGCAAAAGGTGACGAGTCGATTCTTGATATCGCCAAGCACGGGGTTATCGAAGGGGTTCGCTGAAAAGTTCAACTGCGCTACCTTCCAGACGTCATTTTCCCGTACCAGCGTGACGTTCCATTTGGTGGGCATCTCCATGGTATTGCCGGTCGGGAAGGTGTAGGTGTCGATGGAGGTTCCGTCGGCGATCGCGATATTGCCGAAAAAACGCGCCGGCGCCGATACTTCGGCTTTTGTTTTATAGTCGGAAAGCAGTGCGCTGGATGCGCCCAGCAACTTGTTGTAATAGTCGCGAATGGCCGGAATGCCCCGGGTTACTTCGGCATTGACAAAGGTCACCACCACGTCGTCGCGCAGTAAAGGCGATATCTTGTCGATCGCACCTTCGTTGAGCGCAGCCTCTATCGTCGACAGGTATTCCCGGAACTGCTCACGATCTTCGCTATGGGCGTCTTCACCGGCGAGTGCGGGCGTACAGCTGAGCGCTAGCACGAGCGTCAGGTAGCTAACAATGTATCGTTTCATCATGGCCCTCTCTTGTTGTGGCGATATAGTTTAAAACCTTGTACAGATAACTGCTCAAATCAGGGGTGCGCATGAAATGATCGCAACCCCAGATCGGAAAAATGTGGCCGGGCAGGTCGAGCGCATCCACCAACGGTATGAAACCATCGTTCGGGCCGTGAGTCAGTGTCTGCTGGTAGCGCCGAATTATCGTCTTGTTTACGTGACTGCGAATTGGCACCGGGACGATATTTACTACTTCGAGATCATCTGGCCATTGCTTGTTTTGCCAGAAGCTACGGTTGGTTCTCATTTCCTTCAGTACCTCGTAATCGACCCCCGTGATGCGGCAAAGACTTGCAAAGAACAGCCTGTGTATGCTGCTGCTGAATTTTCTGTCGACGAAAGGCACGCCCTTGTGAACGCCCGAAATACTGACCCATCCTTTCAAACAATCGGGTTTCGAGTTTTCCTGTAGATACTTCCTGACTTCACAGGCACCCTTGCTGATGGAGATCAACCAGACATTCGTGGAGGTTTCTGCTTCCAGGTCTGCTTGTAGAATTTCGACGTTGGTAGCGATGCTGCCGGTGCTTTCTACCTTGACGAAGTGGATATCGAAGTCGAATTGACGTGCAACTTCGGCCACCAGCGAACCATCAGTGCCGATCTCTGGGTGACCGCGATAAAACATACCGGGAACCAGGTACAATTTTATCTTTCTGTCGACCGCCACGGGTTCCGTACTCTGCCCGGCGATGTTTTCTATGGCGGACTTATGCTCGGATTGCAGTATTGCCTCGTAAAAGCAGCGTGTCGCAAGTTCAACCGATTCGACTTTGGCGATGGTTAGCACCTGCTCTCTGGACAAGGGCTTTTGCAGGTCACGGATATAGGATCGTGCCTTGCGTGACAGTGCGATCTCGTCCGTAATCGGTGAGTCAAAAAAAGCGCGCCGGATTCTTACCCGCATCTCAGGCAACTTTCCTGTTTTCACGTAATCTGAATGGAGATTTCTGCGGCAACGCCTTCCAGTAATCGAAAAATGTCTGCAGCGCGTCGTCCACGCCGTCGAGCAGTATGCCCTTGTGCGGTTGCATGTTGGCGATAATCCCCAGATCAGGCGCAAGGTAGGTTTTCAAAAAAACCGCAGCCAGTCTGAGGGCAAGATATTCAGCCAGCGAGTTTGTCAGGGTTTGCCTGACCTCTCGGTCTTTCAGGGCGACGATATACAATTCGCAATGGGTCTCGCTACTCGGGTGGACACCAATGAGACTGCCGTAGTGAGTATCCATGTTTTTCAGTAGCAGTATCCCGCCACTCCACGACTCGATGGCAACGGAAGTGGTGTCGCCGCACAATTTCGTCATGATTTTATCGACCCAACGGCGTCTGATTATCTCCGCTGTGTAGTCGATGCGCAGGCAATAGGGGTTCACCAGGCTTATATCCGGGGGAGAGACGAAGCGCCGCGCGTGAATTTTTTCATAGTGCTGGGTATCGAAACTGTTGAGTGCCGCAACGTAATAAGGCGCCTGCAAGCTTACAGTGATCGGTGGGCTGGTTTTCAAGTTGGTCGATAAATCGGACATCTCGGGAAAATCGAATTCCGGCTTGTCGCCGTACCAGACGAATATGATTCCGAAGCGCTCTGTCAATTGCAGGCTAAACTGTTGCGCTCCGTTCGGTATGGGAGCACCGCAGGGGATATGAGTACAATTGCCATGAGTATCGAACTGCCATCCGTGCATCGGGCATTCGATGTTGTCACCGACGACGCGGCCGTTGGACAAATCCGTTCCCAGGTGGCAACAGTATCGAGAAGTAATGCCGGGGCGCCCGGATTCTGTTCGGAAAAGCAGCCAATGGGTATCGAGCAGCTGTACTTTTCGCTGCTGTCCGCGTTTCAGTTCTTTCGATAGTGAAACCGGGTACCAGGCGTTTTTCAGGCTGGAAAACAATTCGGTTCTTTGTATCAACGTACTAACACCAGAGTTATGCCCTCCGTGAAAATGCCCGTCTTTCACCACCGGCAGGAAGAGCTATTGTAGGACCGGGACCGGACTGCTACAAGCCTGCCACGGGTGGACCGGGACTCGATCTGTAGAGTGCCAATATCTTACAACCGGTACTGCTTCAGATTGTGTCGTGGCGGCTGTCGCCTTGTTCGGATTTGCCTATGAGTCAAAATACAGTCATCCTGGCCGTCCGGCGTGGAGGGCAGGCTCTACTCATCCGCGTTTCAGGACAACTGGTTTTTCAAAAGTACCAGGTCCCAGACTACGACGTATCGGCAGACGGTGCTTAGTTTAGCAGGACACACACCCGGAGGTATTGCCCCGGATCCTAGACGGCCCTGTCAGCACCCATCACCATAAAGCCAACCAGCAGCTGCAAGGCGCGAGTGCAGTAATGCTGCAGTGATTACTGTAGCCGGCTATCAAACAGCCCGAGACAGTGTAGCTCGGCTGGAATCGTTGGCAGATTGGTGTTGGAACTCAAATTAACTGGTTATAAACAAAACCCCTCAAAACACTGATGAAACTGGGGTTTTTTATGAAAATGATAGACGTAAGTTTCTGATTTATAACGATTGTTACACAGACTTGTAATCAGTAGGTCCCGCGTTCGATTTGATTCACGCTGTCCCTGGCGCTCACTCTTCGGGCGCGCTACGCGCGTCCAAAGCGGCAGTCCTGTCGATTTGTGTGGTGCTGGCACCAATTCTAAGCCCCAGATGAAGGGGCTTTTCTTTGCCTGATCGGCAGGTTCGACGCCTGGTGCCGCGCTACTTCCCATTTTTTTCAAAAACTTGAAAATCGATAACTCCTGGGGTAGCCGGAGTTTGTACCTGGATAGACAAAAAATGCATATATTATTTTTATTGCACTGTGCATCAAGAATGCAATCTGCCAACCGCGAGTTCAAGGCTACTGAGTGCGGTCTCGAGTTTCGCTCGGGTGCAGGCAATATTGACCCGGGCAAAGCCTTTGCCCTCTTTGCCAAATGAATGCCCGCGTGTAACTGACCATTTCGCCTGTTTCCTGAGGAAAGCGTACAGCTCATCCAGCCCCAGTTCGAGCCCGCTAAAATCTATCCATAACAAAAATGTTCCCTCGGGTTCGACCAGTTCGATGCCTGGGATATTGCCCAATGCATCTCGCACCATTTCAACGTTACTCTCCAGATAGGAGATAACCGCTTCGAGCCAGGGAGCGCCACTGGAATAGGCGGCTTTCATGGCGACATTGGCGAATGGATTATTTTTGTTAACCGAAAGGCGGCTGTTTTCGACCTGAAAAGCCTTTCTCTTGTCTTCATCGGCTATCAAGGTAAATGCAGAGCAGCAGGAAGCGATATTGAAAGTCTTTGCCGGTGAAATACAGGTAATGCAATTCGCGGCATATTCCGGGCCGAGTGCCGCGAATGACTTGTACTTGAAGTCCGTGAACACAAGGTCGCCGTGCATTTCGTCCGAAACAACCAGGACACCATGTCGACTACAAATGTCACCTAAAGTTCGTAACTCTTGTTCTCGCCAGACCCGTCCTACCGGGTTGTGGGGATTACACAGGTAAATCATTTTTGTCTTTGGGTGGGACGCCTTGTTTTCCAGGTCTTCAAAGTCCATTCGGTAATGCCCCTGGTCAAAGATCAATGGATTTTGGACGATCTCACGGTGGTTCTCGTTTAATACATCGAAAAAATCGAAGAAAACGGGTGGTTGAACGATGACCGCGTCTCCCACTTCAGTAAACAGAGATGCAGCCATCGCCAGGGCTGTCAGGATATTCGGGGAAGTGAGAATATGGTCTTTTGGCACCTCCCAGTCATGTTGGTTTTGAAGCCATCGCATCAGTGCGGCTATCAAACCTGCCGGCATTGCTTCATACCCGAACACGCCGTGATCCAGTCGCTTTTGCATTGCTTCGAGCACGGGCGGCGGGGCCATGAAATCCATGTCTGCCACGCCTGCCGCAAACAGGTTTTCGCCATTCAGCCCTACAACCATTGGGTGGGTCTTCAGGGCAGGGACGTCGCGCCGGTTTATCTCTTCGTCGAATAAGGAAAGGGGGTCATACTGAACCATCAGAAAGTCCTATTCTTCCAGTAACCACTTGAAAAAGAACGCAGCAAGGCAAGCTGCAAATAATTGCACCCCCACAAAAGCTGCAACGTCGACGGGTTGAATGCCGGCAAACGTATCCGAAAATCCGCGTGCTATGGTCACGGCAGGGTTGGCAAATGACGTTGAGGAGGTAAACCAGTAGGCCGCGGTGATATAGAGACCAACCGCATAGGGGATGGCTTCCGTGCGGAATTTGAGGCAGCCCAGGATGGTGCCGACCAACCCGAAAGTAGCAACGAATTCCCCGACCCATTGCCCAATTCCCGTGCGCACGGTGGTGGAGGGGTCAATCAGTGGATTGTCAAACATTATATGTGCGACCAGGACGCCAGATATACCTCCAAAAATCTGGGTGACAACATAAAGCACAGAATCTCTTGCCGAGATTTCCCGGCGGATCGTAAAGGCGAGGGTCACGGCGGGGTTCAGGTGTGCGCCGGAAATAGGGCCAAAGACCATTATCAGGACAACCAGGATTGCTCCCGTCGGGATGGTGTTTCCCAGCAGTGCGATGGCGACATTTCCACCCGCAAGCCCTTCAGCCATGATGCCGGAGCCGACAACGGTCGCCAGCAGTGAAAAGGTACCGATCCATTCCGCGGTCAATTTGCGTAGCATGTTTTATTCCTTAATTTACGTCGCCAGGTTCGGGGGACAGATTTGTTGTTGTGAGGCATCAATAGGCCGTTTCAGGGTTTTATCTTCAGGCTGCCGCAGAATTGTCGGATGTTTCACAAAGGCTTTTCAGCTTTTCAACACCCACAGGTTCGGCCGCCTGCATCGGTACCACCGCGTATCGACTGGAAAGCTCATCGCGTACTGTGTCGATTTGTTCGACTTCGGATTGGGCGCGATTTTGCAACATCGGATGATTCGTCTTAGCCGCCGCAAGACTGGAATTGATGATCCAGCCCCAGGGCTCGATGCCTGCGCGTTGCAGGTCGATTTGCAGATATGCGGCTTCCAAAACAGGGGTGGTTTCGGGCAGGGTTACGATCATGATTTTGGTCTGCGCAGGGTCTTGCAGGCGCATCATGGGCGTTACCAGCTTACCCGAGGTTTCTCCCGTGTGACGCACAATATCGCGGTGGTACGAACCGGTTGCATCCAGCAACAGCAATGTGTGGCCCGTAGGGGCGGTATCCATTACCACAAAATGTTTCGAACTTTTGCGGATAATGCGTGAAAACGCCTGAAACACGGCTATCTCTTCGGTGCACGGCGAACGCAGGTCTTCCTCCAGCATAGCGCGGGCCTGATCATCCAGATTCTTGCCTTTGGTCACCATGACATGATCACGGTATCTGGCGGTTTCCTGCGCGGGATCGATACGGCTGACGCTCAGGCCGTTTAGCCCGCCTGCCAGAGTTTCCATGATATGCGCCGCGGGGTCGGTTGTGGTCAATAAGACTTTATGGCCACGCGCGGCCAGTTCTGTGGCCACCGCGGCGGCCATCGTGGTTTTGCCCACCCCGCCTTTGCCCATGAACATGATCAAACCTTTGCCGGGCTTTTCGGCATCATCGACCAAAGCCCCAAGCGTGGGAAGATCCATATCTGTCATTGCGGTGCTTTGTGTACTCTCAACATCATCGGCTGCGCCGGCGGCAAAACGTTTCAACGCTTCGAGGCCGACAAGATTTTCCGATCGCAGTGTAAATATCGTGCGAGGTAAGGCGGCCACTTCGGGTGTTGTCGCGGCCAGCGCATCTTTGTCACGCTGCGACAGTGCCTCTGCCATGGGATCGCCACCCGTTTCCTGCGGCATCATGCCATTGATTGCAAGCTGCTGGTTTTCAATCCCTGTTTCTGCCAGCTCTTTTGAGGTGCGTGCCACTTCATTCAGGGCAGACTGACGGGGGCGCGCCACCAGGATAAGGCGTGTTAACGCGGCGTCGGATAAGCGGTCAACTGCCGTGGCATAGCGTGTGCGTTGTTTCTCGAGCCCCGCAAGCGGGCCCAGGCAGGATGCGTCACCCTTGCCGGCTTCAAGAAAACCGGACCATGCGCCGGGTAATTTCAGCATGCGTATGGTGTGACCTGTGGGAGCGGTGTCGAACACCACGTGATCGTAACGCGCCAGCAAATCGTTATCGGTCAAAAGGGCGGTGAATTCATCGAAGGCGGCAATTTCAGTGGTGCAGGCACCCGACAGCTGTTCTTCGATGCTGTGCAGCGCATCCGTTGGAAGAATGTCGCGCATCGGCCCAACGATACGTTCGCGGTAACCCGCCGCGGCTTCCTCGGGATTGATCTCGATTGCGTCAAGCCCCGACACATTTTCGATAGGAGTAATCTTGTTGCCAATCTCGGTTTCAAAAACCTGGCCGACGTTAGAGGCAGGGTCCGTACTAACCAGCAAAACCCGATGGCCCGCAGCGACAAGATTGAGTGAGGTGGCGCAGGCAAGCGAGGTTTTTCCGACACCTCCTTTACCGGTGAAGAAAACAAATTTGGGCAGGTCCGTGAACATGATTTATTCCGCTTATAAAGTAAAGTGGTGTCAGATCAGCAGCAGCTTGATGATGATTTTTCAGCGTTGTTATCTGATCCGCAGCAAGACGTGGCTGGAGCCAGTGCAATAGTATTGACGGCCGTCACCCCGGCCATTTGCGCTAAATGCGCTCGATCTGGATATTGTCCGGAAGACTGCATCTCTTCATCCGCCAGGATAACGGGCAAACCTTCGACACCGGAGGTTTGCAGAATATTTTTTACCTGTTCGTTGTCGGCGAACAAAGCGGGCTCCTGCGACAGGTTAATGCGTTTTACTTCAATCCCTTCGCTCTTTAACCAGTCAAGGTCAGCCGCAAAATCCACCAGCTTTTGATCGATGTCAGCACCACAAATTCCGGTGGAGCAACACATGGCAGGGTCATAAATTGTTAAAGTTTTCATCTAATTGTTCCTTGAGTCTTCAAAATTACTGTTTCTTCTCAGGCGATACCCAGCAAGCAGACTCTGCATCTGAAGTTTCTGCATCAGTATCCAGAATCAGGCCCAGAAAATCCTGAAAATGGTTTAATCGCAGGGGATTAAGCGAATAACAAACCCGTGGGCGGGCGATCTCGCCGCTAATGATGCCGCTGGCTTTAAGAATGCGTAAATGCTCTGAAACAGTAGACTGGGCCAGACCGATCACGTCTACTATGTCGCCACCGATGCAGGTTTTCTTGCTTAACAGCAAACGGATGATTTGAATGCGCGCCGGATGCGACAGGGCTTTGGCAATCAATGCAATTTCTTCGTCTGCCAGGTCGTTATCAACGGGTTGATCCTTGGCCAGGCGGGATACTTGAGTAGAGGCGTGCACGGGAATTAGTTCTGCATATCGTTAATCGTCGATATACTATATGCATGTAGATATTTTCTGCAAGATAATTTTTATTTCCCATAGGGCTGTGTCGAAATGTGCGTCTGGATTGCCGTTTTATGCGTTCTGTAGCCCTCCACTATTAACGAGCGGGTGCCCCCTGGTGGCTGGGAGCGGTAACCTTGAGCAGGAAGTTCGGATTATTGCGTGAATGGGAAGTGGGCTCTATCGTGTATTGAAATTCGTCAATTCACTTTAGATCCTGACATCCGACTGTTATCAGCTTAGCCACCCTGGGTAGAGTTTGTCTTCGATTGCGACCGAAGCGCCAGCGTCGCCCAGATACTGATATTTTAGCGAAATATGATGAGCCGCACCCTCAACACCGGCTACGGTTTATTCAGCATTGATTCCTCGTTTTGAATTGCTGGAAAATGTGAGCTATCCAGGTATTTAAAATACTCATCTAGATAGGGAAGCGGTCCGTCAGGACAGAGGAAAACACAGACAAGGTCATCACTTTGATTGTCTCTCAGTTTTTCAATTTCATTGCTTTGCTTTAATCCCGTCAGGTATTGGAACAGACCTGCCAGTGCCAAACCTGAACTGGGGCCCACCACGATTCCCTGTCTGCTCAGTTCCATGCTTAGCTGGTAGGATACAGTCGTCTCGACTCTCTCGATGCTATCGACATATTTTTGCCAGTCAAATCCCACCAGCTTCAGTAACTTTTCTGTTCTCACCCCCGGAACGTACTGGTCGGGTGCCCGCATGGCTCCAACAACCTGCAGGGATTTGTTTTTACTTTTCAAAAAACTGGAGTTCCCGATCACCGTTCCGGTTGTCCCGAGACCAGTGCAAAAAATATCAATTTTACCGTCGGTTTGCTGCCAAATTTGTTGGGCGGTCCATTTTTCATGAGACTTTGGATTATCTTCGTTGTGGTACTGTCCGGGATTGATAGCCTCTTTTTCTTCGCCATCCTTTTTGGCTTTGTAAACGCCGCTTTGAGGGTCCGTCTCATCAGGGTCGGTTGGCTCAACATTAACAATCGGCTCGATCCCATAGAACAACAACATGAGCAGTTTGTTCCAGGATATCTCGGCTGGCACATAGGATTGAGTTTGATCAATGCCGAATTGTCTGCCGACCAAAGCCATGGAGGAAACCGTATTTCCCGATGAATTCTCTACAATCCTCTCTACTCCCTCCAGGTTTCCCTGACGATACTTCTCTCGGATCATGTTAAATGCAGGTACAGATTTAACATTGCCCAGCGGCAACATGCTCATAAGCTTGGCAAATATCCGAACATTATCAGCGGCAAAAGGATTAAGTTTGGCGGGCAGTTCTACCAGGGGTAGATTTGGATGCTTGTCCGGATTGAGAAAATCTCTTATGGCGTCCGGCCCATCGAATACATTCATTTTATTTTGCATTTCTCACCTATTGCGGAAATCCGCCTCGTAAAAGACCACCCTACATTCTTTGCGTGATGGTGAGAATGCCGATGCACCATTTACTCTTCAATGAGCCTCTTCAATCCGTCGCTCAGCCCACTTGTGAAATATCGATCTTAATTCATTCTTTCTCGAATTTACAAAATATATGGTTACTCTCCGATACCTGCCCCGGCAGTGTTGGCAACGAACGTCTGTTAATTCTGTACGATGTCGAAAACGACTGGAGATACGATATCGGCAGTTTTTACACCGACCTGAATCTCGGTAAACCGAATCGATGTGATCTTTATCCGCGCTGGAATCCCGAACCACGCCAGATCTGCATCGACTCAGTGCATGAACAGGTACGACAAATGTAGCTGATCGACGTATCCCATCTCACCGCCTGAGCAGAAATCAAAAGGGTCAGTGTCAATTGATCTGGTTTTATAGGTTGTTCTATGGTGTCAGTTAACCTGTCTTGTCGCCAGCATGTACCAGGTTAGTTACCGACAGTAGGGAGCCGTCCACGATTGATAGTCTGGCATCAATTAAACGTTATTCGATTTCACTCGAGGCGAAGATTTCATTCGTTATGCCAATTTATGAAAAAAAGGTTTCAAAACTCTGATAAAAATGGAGTGTTTTATGAAAATAAATCTCCTAAGTCATAGATTTATAACGATTGTTACACAGACTTGTAATCAGTAGGTCCCGCGTTCGATTTGATTCACGCCGTCCCTGGCGCTCACCCTTCGGGCGCGCTGCGCGCGTTCAAATCGGCAGTCCTGCCGATTTGTGTGGTGCCGGCACCAATTAAAAGCCCCTGTTTAAGGGGCTTTTCTTTGCCCGATCGGCAGGTTCTGCTCTTCCGGCGCGCGGGCGAAGTTTTCGTGGCGGCATCATGCCTCGAAGCCACGTGAGTTGGTATTTTACCGGTAATCTCCAGCCGCATTTCGATACAAATCGTTTTCCCCTTAGAGCAAAATGATTTCGTCTTTCTTTTTGTTGTATCGATCATAGGATAGAGTTTGTCTTAACCGGTGACGGATGATTCACGATGAAAACAGACTTTATTGATTTCCAGAACGTGGTCGGAGAGGATTTACGACTTCTCAGCGCGACTGAGTCGCCTGGAACCGCTGTTGCATTCTTATTTGTGACCCTGACTCGTACACCGTTGTGAAAAAATACTCCCTGCCTCCGTTATCGTTGCTTTACACATTCGAAGTGGTTGCCCGGCGGATGAGTTTCACTCTTGCTGCGGATGAGCTATGTCTTAGCCAGGGCGCCGTCAGCCGCCAGATCAAGTCGCTTGAAGACGATCTTGGGAGGGTGCTCTTTGTGCGCAAACATCGCGCCATAGAACTGACGCCTGAGGGAAGAACTTTGTTCGATTCGGTCACACGCGGCCTCGATGATATTGCGGAGTGTGTTACCGGATTGCGTTCCGATACAGAAACACCGCAAATCACCGTCGCGGCCTCGGTCGCCTTTGCCTATTACTGGCTGATGCCCAGGCTCGAGCGGTTCAGCGAACGGTATCCCGATATCGATCTGCGGGTGCTGGCAACGGACCAGAAGGTTGACCTGAACAAAGGGGATGTTGACGTCGCCGTTCTGTACGGTGGCGGACCCTGGGAAGGCGTCGAGGTGCAACTGCTATTTGATGAACGCGTTTATCCTGTATGCAGCCCCGGCTATTTAGAGGATCATCCCGAGCTATCGCGCCCTTCAGACATTCCGGGTCAGACGCTTTTGCACCTGGATGGTGGCGGAAATATCTGGGGGGCCGTTGACTGGCAGGTCTGGTTGTTGCGGCAAAGCGTGTCGGGACAGCCGGTTCGGCGCGGGATCAGGCTAAATAGCTATCCGATGGTGTTGCAGGGCGCAGAAGCTGGCCGCGGCGTGGCTCTGGGCTGGAGCTATATCACTGATCAGATGCTTGCGGAGGGGCGCTTGGTTTGCCCCATCGACAAGCCGTTGACGACGGGGCAAAGTTATTACATAGGTGCATCGGACTATGCTGTCTCGGTTCCCGCTATTGCCAGTTTCTTCCAATGGATTATGAGCGAAATCGGGAACGGGCAGTGATTCGCATTACCTGAGGGAATGCGATGCATTTGCAATGATCGTTTGATTGCAGAGAAGGAAATTCATTAAATACCCTCTGTTACCTATCAGAGGCTCGACCATGCCCATACCCGCCGCCCGAAGGCCGAGCCGACGCAACCGGGGGATGGCTGAGATCGCCCCGATCGCGCCGCCCATTGAGCGGGGTATGCTGGGCGGCCAGTATCAACCTCTCTCGCAATCCGAGATGGAGCGTATTCACGCACTGGTTTTGCGACTGCTTGAAGATTTAGGGTTGTCACAGGTTACGCCTGGTCTGGAACAGCGTGCGGTCGAGGCCGGATGTTGGGTGGATGACGGTGGCCGATTGCGTTTTCCCCGGGCGCTGGTCGAGGATGTGATCGCACGCACTCGGTGCAAATTCACCCTGCACGGTATCGATTCAGCCCATGATATTGAAATTGCCGGTAAACGTGTTCACACAGGCACTGGCGGGGCAGCGCCCACCATCGCGGATTTCGAAACGGGCAAGTATCGAGAAAGTACGATCGCCGACCTCTACGACATTGCCAGGTTGGTGGACCGGCTGGACAATATCCACTGGTATCACCGTTCGGTAGTGGCTCGTGATGCGAAGACGATCCTCGATCTCGATATCAACACCACCTATGCTTGCCTGTCAGGCACCACGAAATCAATCGCCGTCAGCTATACCGACGGTTCCAGCGTAGAGGCGGTGATTCCGATGCTCGACGCCGTGGCCGGAGGTGAAGGTAAATTCCGCGAGAGACCTTTTTGCACGGCAGTTTGTTGTCACGTAGTGCCGCCGATGCGCTTTGCCACCGAAAGTTGCGACGCACTGGAGGCGGCGATCGAAGCGGGCATGCCAATCCTGCTGGTGGCCGCCGGTCAGGCTGGGGCGACCGCCCCCGCCGCTTTGGCCGGTGCCGTGGCGCAGGCCTGTGCTGAGGTTCTGGCCGGGCTGATCCTGTGCAATATCATAGACCCGAATTGCAGGGCCATATTTGCTACCTGGCCCTTTGTTTCCGACCTGCGCACCGGCTCCATGTCCGGCGGTTCGGGGGAGCAGGCGCTTTTATCCGCGGCCTGCGCGCAGATGGCCGGTTTTTACGATTTGCCTAATTCGGTGCCTGCCGGAATGACCGACAGCAAATTGCCCGATATGCAGGCAGGCGGGGAAAAGGGGTATACGATCTCGCTTGCGGCTCATGCCGGAGCGTCGATGATCCACGAATGTGCTGGAATGCAAGGCTCCCTGATGGGTACCAGTTTAGAAAGCTATGTGCTCGATAACGATCTCCTGGGTGCAATTCTACGCACGGTAAGGGGCGTGGAAGTTACCGAGGATGCGCTCAGTTTCGACGTGATCCGCGATGTGGTTGTGGGTGCGGGCCACTATCTGGGGCACGCGCAAACCTTCTCGCGCATGAAATCTGACTATCTCTACCCCGATATAGCCGATCGCCGCAGTATCGGTGAATGGGAAGAAGCCGGTGCCCACGATGCCCGGGATGTTGCGCGCGAAACGGTGCGCGAGATACTGGTGGAACACTACCCCGCCCACATCCCCGATCGCCTGGATGCGCAACTGCGCGACAATTTCAACATTATTCTCCCCAGGGCGCGAATGCGCGCCGGAAACGGGGTCTGGTAACTTCCAACAGGAAAACAACTCATGATGCAATCTCAAGCAAAAGTAGTAATCGTCGGCGGCGGAATGATGGGTGTTGGCCTGGCCTATCATTTGGCTGAAGAAGGCTGGAAAGATACCGTATTGATCGAAAAGGGCGAACTGACAAGCGGTTCGACCTGGCACGCGGCGGGTCAGTGCCCGTCATTCATCAGCAATTACAACATGGCCAAGATTCACCATTATTCCAATATGCTTTATCCGCGCCTGGAAGAGATCACCGGCCAGCCAGCCGGCTGGCATGGCTGCGGCGGCATTCGGCTGGCTACCACGCAGGAAGAGGTGGACTGGTTCCGTCACGTGTCAGGTTTTTCGGCCAATGTCGGTTTCCATATGGAGGTGATCGGCCCGGAGCGCATCAGGGAGCTGAACCCCTGGCTCGACACCGATGGTGTTTTGGCCGGGGCCTACACCAACATGGACGGCCACGTCGACCCCTCCAGTGCCTGCAATGCCATGGCCGCGGGCGCACGCCAAATGGGGGCCACCATCATCCGCCGCAACCGGGTGACGGATATCAGGCGCCTGCCCTCGGGCGAATTCGAAGTGGTGACAGAGCAAGGCAACATTACCTGCGAACATGTGGTCAATGCAGGGGGCTGTTACGCGCGTGAAGTGGGCGCCTGGGTGGGCGTCGACACACCGATTACCAATATGGAACACCAATACCTGGTGACCGAAGCGCTTGAAGAATTCAGGGACATCGACGTTGAATTGCCGGTCATGCGCGATCCGGCCACCGCCGGATATTATCGGCAGGAACAAAAGGCTGGGCTTGTCGGTATTTACGAACACTACGATGCGCGCGAAGCCTGGGAAAGTCGCGGGGGAAGTCCCGAATGGGATGCCGAGAACGAGCTTTTCGAAGGCGATATCGACCGCATCGCACCCTGGTTGGAAAAAGCGCTGGAACGCATGCCGATATTCGCCAACGCCGGAATCAAGCGCGTAATCAATGGTGCGATTCCGCACACGCCGGATGGGAATCCGCTGGTCGGCCCGGCGCACGGCGTGCGCAATTTCTGGCAGTGCTGCGGCGCCTCCATCGGCATCGCGCAGGGTGCGGGCTGCGGCAAATACCTGGCGCAGTGGATGGTGCATGGCGATGCTGAGATCAACATGGCCTGCGTCGACCCGCGCCGTTTCGGTGCCTGGGCCGACGCCGACTACACCCGCGTTAAAAGCTTCGATGACTACGAGCATATGTTCGAAACGCCCCTGCCGGGCCGCGAAATTCTCGCAGCCCGTCCGAATCGGGTGACTCCGCTATATGAAAAGCTGAAGTCGAAAGGCGCGGTCTATACAGAGGTCTTTGGTTGGGAACGACCGAAATGGTTTTCACTCGATGGTCGCGAGGAAGAACTGGGCTATCGCCGCAACAATGTTTTCGAGGTGATCGCTAAAGAGTGCCGCGCGGTGCGCGAACGTGTCGGCATCATGGACCTGTCCAGTTTTGCCAAGTTCGACGTAAGCGGCAGCGGGGCCGGGGCCCTGCTCGACCGGCTGACGGCGAACAAGCTGCCCGCCAGGCCGGGGGGCATCTGCCTGACCCACGTTCTATCCGCGGGCGGCAGGATCGAAGGGGAATGGACGATTACACACCTGGCCGACGATCTTTTCTACGTGCTTTCCGGTGCGGGCACGGAAAACGAGGCGCTCGATCATTTGCAAATGGCTGCCGGAGCCGATGTAACCATTAGCAATGTATCGGACGATTACGGAATGCTCGTCGTTGCCGGTCCAAAATCGCGCGAGGTCCTGGCCGGCCTGACCGATGCCGATCTTGGCAACGCGGGTTTCCGCTGGCTGAGCGGGCAGGAAATCACCGTCGCCGGAGTGCCGTTGCGTGCCTTGCGGATCAATTATGTCGGTGAACTGGGTTGGGAACTGCACGTGCCGATGGCACAACTGGAAACGCTTTATGATGCCATCAGGGAAGCGGGCGAGCCGCAGGGGATTGCCGATTTCGGCGTCTATGCAGTGAACTCCCTGCGCATGGAGAAGGCTTATCGCGGGCTGGGTGCCGAACTGACAAACGAGATAACCCTGATCGAGGCGGATTGTGAACGGTTTTATGCACCCGACAAGGGGAGTTTTAGCGGGTGCGATGCCACGCAGGCCCGCAAGGCCGAAGGCATAGCGACCAGGCTGGTCTATGGCGAAGTTAACGCAACCGACTGCGACATCCACGGCGGCGAGGCGGTGATGCAGGGCGAGCGGGTGGTTGGCGTGTGCACGTCCGGCGGTTACGGTCATGCTACGGGCAAGAGCCTGGCTTTTGCCTATGTCGATCCGGATGTTTCGGATGATCTGGAAGTGGTCATTCTAGGCGAGCGGCGGCCACTGGCTTTGCTGCACGAGCCGGCCTGGGATCCGACAAATGCGCGTCAAAAAGCCTGAACTTATAGAGTAAGGGGTACAAACATGAACGATGCGATGGATTACTCCCAGCCAATCGCTGGCAAACCGCAGCCACTGACGCTGGAGCAGGCCGCGTGGATTACGCCGCCGCTGCACGCAGTGGATACCGAAGGTATGATCGATGTGCCGCGTCTGCGCCGCTACCGGCAAAACCGGCTTCGGCAACAGATCATCGAGCAAGGGCTCGATGCGATCATCCTGGCCGAACCGCTATCGATTCGCTACGCCACGGGTGTGCGTAACTGCGCCCTGTTCCAGATGCATACGCTGGCGGGATACCTTTTTATTCCCGCCGAAGGCCCGGTGACCTATTTTGACAGTGTGCCGGGACGCGAGACCGGCAGTCAGCTGGAAACGATTGACGAGGTCCGCGGCGATATCCTGCCACTGTCCTACATGTTCGCAGGGCATCGCCAGCAGGAATGGGCACGGAACTGGGGCCGGCAGATGAATGACCTGATCCATGCTCATTGCGGGCAGGGATCGAAACGAATCGGGATCGAAAGAACGGGATTTCACGCTGAAACGGCCCTGGCCGACCTGGGTCACGGACTGTCGGATGTGGCGCCGGTCCTGGCGGCGGCGCGCAAGATCAAGTCACCCGAGGAAATCCTCGCGATGAACCTCACCGTCGCCGTGGCCGAGAATGGCATGACCCGCATGCGCGACAAGCTGCGTAACGGCATGATGGAGCAGGAACTATGGGCGCATATGTGGGCATCGCTGATCGAGGGTGGCGGCGAATGGCTGGACTATCGCCTTCTGGCTTCGGGCGAACGCACCAATCCCTGGCAACAGGAAGCCTCTTCGAGAATGATCCGCGCCGGTGACCTGGTCGTATTCGATTGTGGCATGGTCGGCCCCTTTAGCTATGGCGCCGATATTTCCCGCGCTTATCATTGTGGGCCGGGGAGGCCGACGGATGAACAGAGACAACTCTATACGCTGGCCTGGACCGAGGTGATGGCAAACACGCAGCTCATGCAAGCCGGCGCGAGTTTTGCAGAAATCGCGGCGAACCGTCACATCCTGCCCGAGGGCTATGGCGAGCAACTCTATCCCTGCATGGCGCATGGTCTCGGTATGGCCGACGAATGGCCGGCGATACTGCATTCACCGGATCACCCGGAGTTCTTTGACGGTGAACTGGAAGCGGGTATGGTGATCTGCGTGGAAAGCTACGTCGGCAAGGTTGGCGGGATCGAGGGAGTCAAGCTGGAGGATCAGGTGCTCGTTACCGAAGGTGGTCCAGTCGTGCTATCGCGCTATCCTTTCGAGGAAGCGTTGTTACTGACATGACATAATATCCGGGGGCAAAGCTGGTGCCGGGATGGGCAGTAGCGTTTACCCGGTTGAAAATTCTGTACCCAGGTTGGACTCAAGCTGACTGCGATCGATGTCGCTTGATTTGATGATTTACCCGGTGCGCAAATTCATAAATAAACATCCTCAAAACACTGATAAAACAAGGGTGTTTTGAGAGAGGTTTATGAATTTGGTTCTTATAAATTTTTGATTTATAACGATTGTTACACAGACTCGTAATCAGTAGGTCCCGCGTTCGATTTGATTCACGC
>JAAESG010000385.1 GCA_024229615.1 Gammaproteobacteria bacterium
GGTCGCCTTCGCGGATACCCACTTTTACCTCGCGCCAGACAACCGATTGCCCATCCTCACTGACGATGAAAACACCGCTCCTGTCATCACGGGTGGTCAACGCCTGCTCCGGGATGATCGTGGCATCCGACACCTGAGTTAAGACTATTGTGGTCCTGATGAACATGCCGGGTTTGAGCCGATGCTGCGGATTGTCGATGGTCATTTCGATCCGCGCCTGCCGGGTGGACTTGCGGAAGACGGGGGCAATGCGTTCGATTCGGCCCGTAAACTGTTCGCCCGGGTAGGCGTCCGTTGTTAACGAAACGAGCTGTCCGGGCTTCAGGCGAGCGTAGTCTCTCTCGGTGACGTAAACCACCCCGACGATGGGATTAAGATCGACGATCAAGAGCAGGGGCGCGTTGGCGGCTACGGTCTGGCCTTCGTTCACATAGCGCTCAGCCACGACCCGATGCTCGTCGCCGCCGGTCCAGCCAGCCGTTACCTTGGTATAGCCGAGCCGGATATTTGCGATCTCCAGCGATGATTCCGCCTTCGTTACCTGGGCCGCAGCGACTTTAAGTTGAGCCTGCTTTGCCAGTTGTTCCTGGGTGGTGACATCGAATTCAGAATCCGATGCGATCCCGCGCTTTAAAAGAGACTCGGTGCGTTTAAACTCGCGATTGGCAATTTCCAGGGCGCTCTTGGCCTGGGACTGGTTGGCCCTGGCCACCAGCAGATCGGCCTGGGCCTGGGCTACCGCCTGGACATACTCATCATTGTCCAGCTCGGCCACAACCTGACCCCGCTTTACCGAATCGGCGATATTTACGATCACACGCTCCACGCGGCCGCTTACTTTCGGCGCAACAACAAACTCAGCCAGGGCTGCCAACTCCCCGCTAAATGTCCGCTGTAACGCGATCGGCCCGCGCTGAATCTGAGCCACTTCTACCGGCACCGGTCGTAAAGCCTTACCGCTTTTGCTCGAGCCGGCCCGGTCCTGAAATTGACCAAAAATTACCCAGCCTAATCCCGCCGCCGCACCAATCAGAAGAACCGTCAGAATAAAAATTTTAGGGCCGCCCGATTTCATGGTAAAAAACCCTTCTGTTGCTATTAAAATGGATACTTCCATGCAATAATACAATACGTACTATTTTTGCAGACACAAAGAACATTGCACTTTTAGGGCTGATATTGCAACGAAAAAATGGTTGATGAAAGGATCCATACGGCGATCCGTCAGTGCTGTTTTTCCCCCGTCAAGCGTGTAGAAAGACGCGTCATATGTTCAAAGTAGTTTTCGGTTGTCAGCGTGGGGCAAA
>JAAESG010000386.1 GCA_024229615.1 Gammaproteobacteria bacterium
ACGATAACGGGTGGGAAGCGCTCTATTTGGTCACCGACGAGGGTACGGGATTATGCGCCGGCCATGCCGAGACCGAGGCGATGAGCGAGGTACTGCGCCAGTCCGACACCTATCATGCCATCGCCCATCAGCTTGGCAAATGGATCAATCGTCTGGAGGCGGCGGCCTATAAGGCGATCGGGACGGAAGACAAATGTGAAAGGAAATTGGATTCGGCAAAGAGCGATCGGGTGCAGGAGAAATGCTGGGAGGCCTATGAGCGAGCCGCGGAAGCCGCTGCAAAGGCGATTCGGCTGTACGAAGAATTTTGTTATCTCTATCGCTGTCTTGTCCGGGAACTCGATGTGTTCGACGCGAACGGCAATCTGCGTGACCGACAACAGGCCGAAGAGCAAATCGAAGCCGGTCTGACGCTGATCGAAAACTTAGGGCACAGCAACATCACAAAAGCCGTGAGCAAAATCAGACGAGTTTTACCGGATTTACTCCATTACCTTGATATCGCCAAGGGAATCGTAGAGGCGTGTAAAGAGCTATGCCCGGACCAGGAAGCCCTGAAGGCCTTTTGTATCGCTTGGCAAAAGGGAAAAGCCGCTATCAAAGCCAAACAGGCCGACCGAAAAAAACGAGCGGCCGAGCAAGAGCAGTTCTACCGGGA
>JAAESG010000387.1 GCA_024229615.1 Gammaproteobacteria bacterium
CAAGTCTAGACATTTACACCACAAATCCCGAGAATCGACTGGGTTGTCATGTTCTTTGGGTAGAGGTGGTGATGTTCAGCAAAATCTTTCAACGGTTTATGCAACAAAGGCCCGTACCGATTATGGTCCAGGCCCTTTTGGGGCGGGTACTGAGCCCCGGCAAACTCAATGCCTGGTTTGCGCGCACGGCAGCCAGTCAATATACCCGGGAGTTGCTATTCTCCACGGTGTTCGAACTGATGAATCTCGTGGTATTCAAGACCTTCCCCTCCGTGAATGCGGCCTACAAAGAGGAAAGCGGATCAATCGGGGTTTCGATCACCTCGGTGTACAACAAACTCAACGGCATTGAGAGTACGACTTCGGCCGCGCTCGTTCGTGACACGGCGAAGGAAAAAGCCGCGATCATTGAGAGCATGGGAGGACAATGCGCGCCTTGGTTGCCCGGCTTTCGGATCAAGGTACTCGATGGAAACTGTATCGAAGCCACGGAACATCGCTTGGAAGTGCTGCGAAACACCAATGCGGGGGCTTTACCGGGAAAATCGCTGGTCGTCTACGACCCGCTATTGGAAATGGCCACGGATGTATTCCCTTGTGAAGATGGTCACGCCCAAGAGCGCTCCCTGCTTGGGCAGGTATTGCCAACGGTGCGAGAAAACGACGTATGGATCATGGATCGAAACTTCTGTGTGCGCAGCTTTCTGCTCGGCATTGCCGGCAATGAGGGTTATTTTCTTTGTCGCCAACACAAGGGGCTTTCCTTTAGCGTGCTCAGTCCGTTGCGAAAGGTCGGAAGTACCGAGTCCGGAAAAGTTTACGAACAGCGCATCGAGATCGTCGATGACGAGGGCAAAGCCCATCAATATCGTCGGATAAAAGTCTGCCTGAAAAAGGCCACGCGCGATGGCGAAACCGATCTGTTCCTCCTTACGAACCTGGCCGAATCGGTGGCCGGCGCCAAGCTGATTGCCGATATGTACCGAAAGCGCTGGAGAATAGAAACCATGTTCCAAGAGCTCGAGGCGCACCTGCATTCGGAGGTCAATACGCTGGGATATCCGAAAGCTGCACTGTTTGGTTTTTGCGTTGCGCTGGTTGCCTACAATGCATTGGCGGTGGTCAAAGCTGCGTTACGCGCAATACACGGTGAGGAAAAGATCGCCAACGAACTCTCGGGCTACTACATAGCCGGAAATATTAGCCGAAGCTATGACGGTATGATGGTCGCCATCCCCGAAAAGGAATGGCTCGTCTTTCACACGATGCCA
>JAAESG010000388.1 GCA_024229615.1 Gammaproteobacteria bacterium
ATTGGTTGCCGGTAACTGCAAGCAATGTTCACAGTGGTCGCAAAATACAGGCAGGGCACGACCTCTCGTCGTCTCGCTACGAAAGCTGGTGAGAAATACGGGCTAACTTGATGTAGATATCGCCCTCGTAGATTTTTACCGGGAAGGTTTGCAGGTCGATGCAGACCGGCGCGCTGAGGGCCTTGCCCGAGCGAACATCAAAGCGACCCTGGTGCAATGGGCATTCGATGACGTTGTCGATGACGATGCCATCGGCGAGCGCTTCTGCTTCGTGTGTGCACATGCCGTCGCTAGCGAAAAAACCATCGCAGGTATGATAAATCGCATACTCCTGGCCGTTGAATTCGAACGGCATGACGTCTTCTTCATCGAGATCGTCGGCAGGGCCGACGCGTTGCCAGCCGGATCCGGGTGAGTTCATCGTTTTTCCTTCAGTGATTTATACGACAGTGATGGATTTGCCCTGATTGCGCATTGGCAGCTTGCCGAGGCTGCGCGCGATAATAGCCTTCAGTACGCGATAATTGGTCAGGAAAAAACCTGGGTCGGGTACCGGTAGTTGGTCCCTAACCGCATCGCCGAGCGCGGGCAGGGCATGGAACGGCACCATCGGGTACATGTGGTGTTCGATGTGGTAATTCATGTTCATGTATAGAAAACGACTGAATGCATTGGTGCTGAAAGATCGAGTCGAGCGTCGCAGATCGAGCTGGTCTTCTTCCATGTCGATGTGCTGGATTAGAGTGTAGAGAAACAAAATCGGATTGCCAAGAAGGCGTGGCAGCACCAGATACCAGAACAGGTAATCGGCACCGAATACAATCGCCAGTGCAATGCTCAGGTAAACCAGGAGAAACAGTCGTGCTCCCCATTTCAATTTGGGTAATTCGCTGGCCGGGGTAAACTCGCGTACCTCGTCGCTAAAATGGCCGAGAGCGTTAGCGTACATGACCCTGGTGATGAAAATAAAATAACCCATACCGGAAATCTCGAGCAACCAGCCTGCGAATGTCATCGGCGTCCCAAACGGCATCTGCGCGTCTAGCCCATTGAACCAGGTATAGCTGTGATGCCGGGCATGTGCGTAACGTCGATAATGCGGTTCTTCGTAATAGATGAGCGACGAAATCCAGAACAGGGTTTCATTGAGCCAACGGCTACGAAACGCGGTGCCGTGTGCGCATTCGTGTGACAATGCGTAGGCTGGTACGGCGATTGCGCTGCCGTAAATGATCAGCATCGGTAAGAACCAGGTGCTGCCTTGCGAGAGAAACAGCAAATAACCACATAACAGTAGTAATGCGATCCACTGCCCGAGCCAGATCAATCCGGGACGGTTCGTGCGTTTCATCAGTTGTTTACTCAACTTACGTTCGATCGTCACCCCGGATGAAGCGGCGTTGGTTGGCGTGGGTTTTTCGGTCACCTGGTTCATTTCTGACTATAGCTTGTAGTCGGGTTCCTCGCGATCCAGAATCGCGCGTACTTCGCACAAGTGCGCATCGCATAGACCGACTCTGTCCATATAGTCCTCCCATTGCCGTGCTGTTTTTTCGGCAACTGCATCGCTTACCAGGCGCAGCGGTTTTTGCGTCATCAATGCGGTGATATAGGTTTCACAGGCGCGTTCGAAATAAAATAGTTCGTCGAAGGCGCGAGCGATAGTTTCACCCACCGCCATGACGCCATGATTGCCCATAATCAGAATGCGATTGTTGCCCAGAGTCGTGGTCAGGCGCTCGGCTTCATCGCCGAGTCCCATGCCGTCAAAGCCGTCATCGACGGCAACGCGATTGAAATAGCGCATCGTATTCTGGTCGATCGGGGGTAGTTCATGCTGCTTGATCGATGCCAGTACGGTGGCGAACTTTGAATGCACATGCAGTACGCAGCGGGCCTGTGGCGCGTTGCGATGCATCGCACCGTGTATTGCCCAGGCGGTTGGGTCGGGCCTGCTGGCTTGATCCATGGTCGAATCATCGTGGGCATCGAGCAGAAGCAACTCGCTAGCCCGGATATTTGAGAAATGGCGCCCGAACGGATTGACCAGGAACTGGTTGCTGTCGGTCGATATCGCGTAACTGAAGTGATTGGCGACGCCTTCGCCCATATTGAGCCTGGCGGTCATGCGAAATACTGCGGCGAGATCGATGCGGTCTTCGTAGTGCGGATCGCTGTCGGCGGTGACCGGGCCGGTGTCAATCGCAGAGATAGTCATGTTGCACTCTTGTCGCTGGGTTGGAGTCTGATTAAAGCCTAGCGATGGTCACTGGACAACCAATTTATTCTACCCCATAGTATTAGTTTCACTAATGTATAACTTATGTATGTGTGGTAATGAAAGATTTGCCTCCACTACAATGGTTGCGGGTTTTTGAATCGTCGGCACGCCACCTGAGCTTTACCCAGGCAGCCGAAGAGTTGAATGTTACCCAGTCAGCCGTCAGTCAACAGATTAAACTGTTGGAAAATTATGTCGGTGAGCCTCTGTTTATCCGTGGGGCGAGATCCCTGCAACTGACCAATGCCGGTAGTACCTATCTGCCGGATATCCAGCATGCACTGCATATTCTAAGACAAAGTACGCGATCCAATTTCGCACCTTCCGATCAGCATCGAATCACGATTCGCAGCAACTGGTCTTTCAGCGTGCTGTGGCTGACACCGCGGATCGACTCTTTCCTGAAGGCGTATCCCGATATTTCGGTCAACATAGTGCCGGCGATCTGGGAAACCGATTACAGCAATAAATCAGATGATATCGAAATTCGATTTGGTACCCCGTCCGGCCGCAAAAACGAATTTCCGCTCAGTAAAGCAATATCATGTTTTCCTCTTTGTGCGCCCGAACTGGCGACGCAAATTACAGATCCACAGGATTTCTTCAGATTTGGTCGAATCAATTCACTCGGCGCGGCGACACCCTGGGGAAAAATTTACCAGCTTTACGATGTCGAGCCGCCGGTTCACTTACAGCAGACCGAGCTCAGTACGCATGGATACATGTTGGCGATCGAGATGGCCCGCTGTAAGCTCGGGATCATGCTTGGCCTGTCCTTCATTTCCGATTCGCTGATTGACAGCGGTGATCTGGTTCGTTTGTTCGAGGTCGAACTTGAAATCCCGGAAACCTATTACCTGAAAGCTGAATCTGGCCGCCTCTCGGCAAACGAGAATAGATTTTGTGACTGGTTACTGCAATATAGCGGAATGAGCTGAATGAACCATTTTGCACATCTGGTGTTATCGCAACCTACGATCGAATCGACGGTTGGCAATCTGCTCGGAGATTTTGCGCGGGGTCTGGACCAGAATTCCCTGCCAACGGCGGTGCGCGCCGGATTGCGAAATCACCGAGTGGTTGACCGGTTTACCGACTCCCACCCCCTGGTGGCGGAAATGAAGCGCGGGTTCAGTGATCAGAGACGCCGATTTGCAGGCATTGCGCTCGATATCTACTTTGACCACCTGCTACTCAATCACTGGAGCCGATTTGAAGAACGCAGTCTCGAAGTCTTGATTATGGAGTTTTATCATCGCATGACCGCCGGTCGAATCATGATGCCGGGTGAAGATATGCGCAAAGTGACTCGCCGTATGGTCGAATACGACTGGTTTGGTTCATATCGCCAACGTGACGCTATTGCCGATTCGCTTGATCGTGTCGCCGGGCGTATCCGCTTTGACAACCAGTTTGCCAATGCTATTGAAGACCTGGAGCGAAACCACGAATTGATCGAAAAGGGATTTCTCGATTTTTATCCGCAATTACAAAACCATGTGCAGGAGCAGGCGATCGAGTTGAAATGGTGCTCCTTCAATGAGATATCTTAGAATGCAGAGCGTCCCAAGATATCTCATTGAAGGAGTACCAGGGCCTGTTAGCAATCGACAACCTTGCCCGGGTTCATGATATTTTTCGGGTCTAGCGCTTGCTTGATCACCTTCATGGTGTCCACCGCGCCATCACCGTGCTCATTGCGCATATGCTTCAGCTTGCCGATCCCGATTCCGTGCTCACCGGTACAGGTTCCACCCATACCGAGGGCTCGTTGTACCATGCGTTTGTCCATCTCTAATGCGGTCGCGAACATTGCGTCATCATCCGGGTCGACAAACATCGTCGAATGGAAGTTACCATCACCGACATGCCCGAGAATGGGTGCGAACAACCCTGATTCGGCGATGTCGGCCTGGGTCTCCGCGATACAGTCGGCGAGGCGTGATATCGGTACGCAAACATCTGTGACATAACCACGGTAGCCCGGGTAAGCCGCGAGTCCCGCGTAGTAGGCGTCGTGACGTGCGCGCCATAACCTGGCACGATCCTCTTCATGCTCGGCCCACTGGAATCCGCTGGCGCCGAAATCCTGTGATATTTCATTGAACGACTGTACCTGTTCGGCAACTCCGGCACGCGTACCGTGGAATTCGAGGAACAGGGTGTCGAGTTCCGGGTAACTGGTTTTACTGTATGCGTTAATGGCTTTTATATAGTCGCTGTCGACTATTTCGATACGTGCGATGGGTATGCCCATCTGGATAACCTGGATGGTTGCTTCCGCGGCTGAGCGCACGTCGGGAAAATTGACGATGGCGGCCGAAATTGCTTCACTCAACCCGTAAAGCCGCAGACAGACCTCGGTAATCACGCCAAGGGTTCCTTCGGAACCGACGAACAGGCGCGTGAGATCATAACCGGCCGCCGATTTACGCGCACGCGTCCCGGTCTTGATGATTTCGCCGCTGGCCATTACCACTGTCAGTGCGAGCACGTTTTCACGCATGGTACCGTAGCGTACCGCGTTGGTTCCCGACGCACGTGTTGCGGTCATGCCACCAATCGAAGTATCTGCGCCGGGATCGATCGGGAAGAACAATCCGCTGTCGCGAAGATAATGGTTTAGCTCGCGCCGAGTCACGCCGGCCTGGACCCAACAATCCAGGTCTTCGTTGTTTACTTCGAGGATCTGGTTCATCTGGCTCAGGTCGATGCAGATGCCGCCATCGACAGCCTGAACCTGGCCCTCCAGTGACGTGCCGCTGCCGAAAGCGATGACCGGTGTTGCGGTTTCGGCACAGCGTTTGACGATAGCCGCTACTTCCTCTGTGCTGTGTGCGAAGCATACCGCGTCAGGAGCCTGCACCGGGTGCCAGGATTCACCGCGGCCATGTTGCTCAAGCACTGAAACGCTAGTCGAAACACGCTCACTCAGCAGGTTGCGCAATTCGTCGATCAGGGTATCTCGTTGACCCGGTATCGCAGTCCGATGATTCATGGTTTGTGTCCTGAAAACTGTTGCCAGTCGAATTATGCAACAGAGTGCGAAAATTGACACCCTGAAAGCGGCACCATTGTAACGCTTGAGACATGGTAATACTGGTTATCCGACCTATACTCATTCGTCTAGGTCGCTTAAGAACCAAGCTAAAATACAATGCCGATTACGGAGTCGCTTGTCGCAGCGCAGGCGCAGAAAACTACTGTATCTGATTTTTCCAGTTTGAGCCGGGATCAACTCGTCGCCGAACTGGAAAAATTACATCGTCGCGAATCTTTGCTAGTGGCCACTGAGCGGGCAGCAAATATCGGACATTACGAGTGGAGCTACGAGCTAGATCGACTCGAATCCTGCTCCGAAAAATATGCGAGTTTATTCGGTATGACGATAGAAGAAGTAATGGCGTCGCAGACCAGCTGGGCCAGCACGCTGGATCAAATTCATCTCGACGATCACGAGCGCTATCGACTTGCGGCGACGACTTTAAAAAACAATAAATCACTCGAAATCGAATATCGAATTCAACGCAAGGATGGCAGCGTCAGGCACGTGCGTGAATTTGGTGTCGTCTACGCGGACGAGAATGGCCGGGAACAAGGCTGCTTCGGCATTTTGCAGGATATCTCGAAACAGGTTAGATACGAGCGAGATCTGGAATATCGCGATGAGCTGGCACGCCAAACAGAAGCCATCACCGATATTGGTCATTTTATATATGATGAGATTAGTGAGCGTTATGTTTACCTGAGTGAGGGTTGCGCGAGTATTTACGGAACTACCGTTGAGGCTACCATGGAGAAGGTGCTGACGGTTAGTGACGACCTCGCCGATATTGTTGCCGAAGATCGCGAACGGGTCGCCGAGGAGTACCGGCGCTATATCGATACGGGGGAAGATTGTGCGCTGGAGTTTCGCATCACGCGTGCCGATGGCGTAATTCGCTGGTTGTGTGAACTCACCCGGGCCAAGTTGATGAAAGATGGCCGGGTGAGTCAGACACTGGGTGTGGTGCAGGACATTACGCAGCGTGTCGCGCGCGAACAGGAATTGATGTTCAAGAATGCGATGGCCAACCAGGCGGAAGCCATTACCGATATCGGCTACTTTTTGTTCGATGAAATCAACAATTCACATTTGTTCGTGAGCCCTGGCCAGGCACGCATAGTTGGTCTTGGGCTCGAAGAGTATCGAAACAGGATAAAGTCCAACGAGGATTACTACAACCTGGTATATGAAGGAGATCGCGAACGGTTGCGCAAGACTTACGAGGGTGTACTGGAAGATCATGCCGATTGGGAAATCGAGTATCGGGTTCTACGTCCGGATGGCGAACTACGCTGGGTACGTGAGGTGGGCAAAGTGCATAAAAGAAAAGACGGCGAAGTCGAGCAAACCATCGGGGTCGTGCAGGATATTACCGAACAGAAAAATACCGAACAGGAACTGCTGTACAAGGATCTGTTGGCCAACCAGGCGGAAGCAATAACTGACATCGGACATTTTATTTACGATGAAATTAAGCAGAAATACCTGTTCGTGAGTCCGGGCCTGGCGAGGATTCACGGTTTGGGTGTCGGTGAGTTAATCGATCAGACGATCGCCTGGGAAGGGGATATGCGCATGATCCACGCCGAAGACCGAGCCCGCGTGCAAAAGGCCTATGACAAATTCATGGCCGATGGCAAGGAATGGCAGATCGAATATCGCCTGTTGCGTGCTGACGGCGAGATTCGCTGGGTACGCGAAATTGGCAGGACCTACCTGATCACCCATGGCATTCCGGAACAGACCATCGGCGTAACGCAGGATATTACCGAACAGAAAAATTCGGAACAGGAAATTATCGACGCCAGGGATACGCTCGAGCAGCAGGTGGTCGAGCGCACGCGTGAGCTCGCCAACACGGTCAAGCAGCTACAGGTCGAAATCGAGGAGCGTGAAAAAATTGCCGCCGAACTCAATTTCCTGGCCAATCACGATGCACTCACGGGACTGCCTAGCCTGCGTCTGTGCAAGGATCGCCTCGACCAGTCACTGCTTGAAGCGCGGCGTAATCGTCAAACTTCCGCGGTCATGTTTCTGGACCTCGACGGGTTCAAGAAAATTAACGATCAATATGGCCACGAGTTTGGTGATCTGGTTTTGAAAACAACCGCGGATCGTATCAAGGCGGAAATTCGAGATTCGGATACGGTGGCACGAATCGGCGGGGACGAATTCGTCATCATTCTTTCCAGTCTTCCCCAGGATTCAGTTGCCGAGCGGATTGCCGCAACCATCATCAGACAGATTGCGTTACCGTTGTTGATAGACAATATCGAAGTCTCGATCAGTGCCAGTATCGGGATTTCACTGTATCCGCAAAATGGTACCACCGCTGATGAACTGATTCGCTCGGCCGATCAAGAGATGTACCAGGTAAAGCGCCAGGGCAAAAACAGTTTTGCATTTGTAAAATCTGTTGATCTCCAGGCTGAATCAGAATAGTTGAAGACATAGCAACAGGAATTCCAGGTGTCTCGAAATAACAAGGAGCGATCGAAGTCGGCGGAACTCGAGGACGAACTAGAGCGATTACGACATCGTGAACTGTTGCTCGATGCGACAGAGCAGGTCGCCCACATCGGCCACTGTGAATGGGATTACGAAAATGGCTATATCAAATCCTGCTCGGATGGATACGCCCGTATATTCAACGAGTCGGTCGCGCAGGTGCTCGAGTCACAGAGTTCCTGGGAACGGGTATTCGATCTGATACACCCGGAAGACCAGCAACATTATACCCAGTCTTACGAATCACAACTGCAAACGGGATCGCATGAAGTTGAGTACCGCATCATTCGTAATGATGGTGAAGTCAGGCACATTTATGAGACCGGTACGGTTGAGATTGATGCCGAAGGAAAAGTGAGCTCGGCCTTTTGTTTACTGCAGGACATTACCGAGAGAAAAATTCATCAACAGGATCTTGAAAACCGGGAAGCCCTCGCCCAACAGGTCGAATCGATTACCGATATCGGTCATTTCATTTACGATTTAACGACTGAAACCTATATCTATATCAGCCAGGGCTTTGCCAGAATCCATGGAGTCAGCGTAGACGAATACATGAGTATGGTGTCCTCGCGTAAAGATGATATAGAGGATGTCCACCCTGATGACTATGAATCCCTGTCAGAAATTTATGATAGTCATCAAGTAAATGGCACGGATTTGAATGTCGATTACCGCATATATCGATCTGATGGAGAGATGCGCTGGATTCGAGAACAGGGCACTGCTCTACTTTCTGCCAGCGGCGAGGTGATTCAGTCGATAGGCGTTTTACAGGATATTACCGAACAAACCAGGATCGAGCAGAGTTTGCGTGAAGCGCGCGATACGCTCGAGCAAATGGTGAAGAATCGCACGCGTAAACTGGCAGATACGGTTCAACAACTCGAGGGGGAAATCAAAGAACGCGAAAAGATTGCAGCCGAGCTCGATTTTCTGGCCAATCACGATGCACTAACCGGCCTGCCGAGCCTGCGATTATGCAAGGACCGGCTCGATCACTCGCTCGCCGAAGCGCGCCGCAATCGGCAAACCTCCGCGGTGATGTTTCTGGACCTGGATGGTTTCAAGAAAATAAACGATGAGCATGGACATGAATTTGGTGACCTGGTATTAAAGACTACCGCAGATCGTATTAAGGTCGAGATTCGTGAAACCGACACTGTGGCGCGTATCGGTGGTGACGAGTTTGTTATTATTTTGTCCAGCCTGCCCGAGCTGCCTATTGTTGAACGTATCGCCTCCAGTCTGATCAGGCAAATTGCGCAACCGGTGCACATTGCGAAAGTCCAGGTGTCGGTGAGCGCAAGTATTGGAATATCTCTATACCCGGAAAATGGTGCCACCGCCGAGGAACTGATTCGCTCAGCCGATAAGGCGATGTACCAGATCAAACACCAGGGTAAGAACAACTTCGGTTTTAGCGGCAGCTAGAGCGAACCGAGTGCCACCGCTAAGATTTTCATCACCGGGCCTGGCTACAGTGCCCTGAGCTATCTCAACTAAAAACCTCGTAGTCAGATGCGCGAGTGTTTAAGCCGCAGTCTTTGCATGGCTGGTAATGCCCTCGATGGATCGCTATCAAACCAATAACCTGCTTGGCATAGGTCTGATGATGCTCGCGATGTTGGCTGAATTGCTACTGATGGCTGTAATCGCTCTGCTCGCGCACTATCTTTTCGCCGCCGCCTTTGCGCGCGCGGACGTATCAGCGCTAGCCCCGTTTGAGTATACTGCGCTGCTATTGGCGGCGCTGATCGGTTATGTTGTCTGGCTCGATATTCCGTCTGCTGAAGTCTGGACGGGGGCCGTCATCATCATCGGCTGCGGCCTCTATGTCATTCACCGTGAGTCATTGCAGCATAAAGCCGGATGAGGCTGTCGCAGGCCGCAGCAGTAACAACTCTTTCTCAAATTAACGAGGGGTAGGAAATGAAACCACATAACTCGATTATAATCATTATGCTGACCTTATTGCTGGCTACGGCATCACTGGTACAGGCGGACGAAGTCAAAAACCGGCTTGTTATTCAAGTCAGCACCGACGATGCACGAACTCAGAAAATCGCATTAAACAACGCGGTAAATCTGCAAAAGTATTATGGGATGGATAATGTCACTGTTGAAATAGTCGCCTATGGCCCCGGGCTTGGAATGCTGACCAGTAAAAGCAGTCAGGCTGACCGGGTCACCAGTCTCGCGCTACAGGATATCCACTTTAGTGCCTGTGGAAATACGATGAAAAAAGTTGCCAAGAAGAGCGGCAAGATGCCTGAGCTGCTCGAAGGGGTGGACCAGGTCACCGCGGGCGTCGTACGAATTATGGAGCTGCAGCAACAGGGCTATGCCTATATTCGGCCCTGAGTCGCCCTGATAAGGCCCGCTAAAAGTCCAGGCGATCGTGGTAGCGTCTTCAAGCTCGCTTAGCAAACCTCAGGACCATCCGGCGCTCGGTATAGCGACCTTCATCGGTAACATGATGGTGATGGCGCTACTCAGCGCCGGCGTTCGCGAACTGGTCAACCGGGATTACCCGTTAAGCGAAGTACTGCTGTTTCGCTACCTGTTTGCGAGTGTTTTTTTCTGGGTTATTCTGCTATCTACGGCCGGTCTGGCCGGTCTTGCCACGCGTCGCCCCATCGATCACACCGTGCGCAGTATCAGTGGAATAGTCAGCCTCGCGCTGCTGTATTTCGCGCTAACCCGCATACCGATTGCCGACGCAATTGCCATTTCTTATACCGCGCCCATCTTCATCACGGTATTATCCATTTTCCTGTTGGGGGAAGTGATTGGACTGCGGCGCTGGATCGCAGTGTTTGCAGGTTTCATCGGCGTATTGCTGATCGCACAACCTGGCGCGTCTGGTTGGGATATAGGTGTTGTTGCGGCGGCGGGTTCCGCATTCACCGGTGCGCTGGTTGTCATCTGGTTACGCAAGCTCAGCAGCAGTGAAAAATCGGTCACGATCGGGATTTTTTATAATAATCTCGGTAGCCTGGTTTGTTTGCTATGGGTTTTGTTGTCCGGATGGCTGACCCCGCGTGGAGATGACCTGATGCTTTTCATCGTCTTCGGTCTGGGCTGTGGGATTCAGCAATGGTTGCTCACGGTTTCGTTTCGTTACGCCGAAGCGAGCCTGCTGGCGCCATTTGAATACCTGGCCATGGTATTCGCCGCTATCGTCGGCTTTGTTTTCTGGGGTGAAATACCGGTTTTAACCACCTGGATAGGGGCCGCGATTATTGCCATGAGCGGCCTGTTTATATTCGTACGACGTAAAAAGCGCATGCCTGCAGCAAGCCCCGTAGAACCCGTCACCATTGATTAAGCACAGGCTAACCCTGCTGGCCTCGATGCTGGTCACCTTCGTGCTCGGATCGGTGCATGCGTTTTCAGTATTCATCGTACCCCTGGAAAAGCTACTCGAACTGGCCCGATCCGAAATCAGTCTGATTTATTCCTTCGCCCTGGTTGCGATTACCCTCGCGGTATTGCTCGGTTATCGC
>JAAESG010000389.1 GCA_024229615.1 Gammaproteobacteria bacterium
CTAGGATTGAAAATGAAACTGCACAGCGACAAGGTCACGGGATTGGTGCTTGCTGGTGGGCGGGCCCGCCGGATGGCGGGCCGAGATAAGGGCCTGATTGAGCTTGCTGGACGAGCCATGGTGTACTGGGTGGTTCAGCGACTGGTACCGCAGACCGCTTCAGTACTGATCAGTGCTAATCGTAATGTCGAGCGCTATGCCGATCTGGGTTTTGAGGTAATCCGGGATGTCGATGATGGTTTTCTCGGGCCTTTCGCAGGCATCTCCGCTGGTCTGACCCAGGCTGCAACGCCTTGGCTGGTTACGGTGCCGTGTGACTCACCTTTGCTTGTGGCCGATTTGGTTGTCCGGTTGTCTGCTGCAGTACCAGAGAAGGGCACTGGTATCGCAGTCGCTCATGATGGTAATCGCCTGCAACCGGTGTTTAGCCTGATTCACCGGGATCTGGCTCCAGACCTGGTGAATTTTATGCACTCCGGCGGTCGCAAGATCGACCTTTGGCTGGATCGGCATGTCTGGGCACGGGTAGATTTCTCAGATCACCCGGATATGTTCCTGAACATCAATACACCTGAAGAACTGGCAGAACTTGGAAAACGACTACAGCTTTAGCTTGTTATTGCTGGTGTAGGTTGTCTAATTTTGCCTCGCTGGGGGATTTGCGGTTTAATGGCCTCATGGTTCTCATGTCGAACCTAGCGTTGAACCCTGTGATTCAGCAACGCACCACAGCACCCGTTTCCCCGGCCGTGCGCGCGCTGGTTCCCGTTGCTTAACCCTACTGTCGAATTGACCCGAGATCATTTTTGTTTAAAAAAGTTTTAATCGCCAATCGCGGTGAGATTGCCTGCCGCATTATCAGATCGCTGCGCCAACTGGGTGTCGTTAGCGTAGCGGTGTTTTCGGATGCCGACCGGGATGCAATGCATACGGTTTATGCCGATGAGGCAGTTGCCATCGGTCCAGCGCTTTCTGCGCAGAGTTACCTTTCAATTGATCGACTGGTCGACGCCTGCCTTCAAACCGGGGCCGATGCTGTGCACCCGGGGTACGGGTTTCTATCCGAGAACAGCGACTTCTTGGAAGCCTTAAACACTGCGGGCATCGCATTTATCGGGCCGGGGCAGCGGGCGATCGAAGTGATGGGCGATAAGATAGCTGCGAAGGCGCTCGCTCGAAAGGCCGGCATCAGTGTCATCCCTGGTTATGACAAAGCATTGGACGGTATTGACGATGCACTCGAAAAGGCGAGCACAATCGGCTATCCCGTTATGCTGAAAGCGAGCGCCGGTGGTGGCGGTAAAGGAATGCGCGTAGCGTTCAATTCGACCGAATGCCGCGAGGGCTTCGACCGTGCACAGAACGAGGCACAGACAAGCTTCGGCGACAATCGTGTCTTTATAGAAA
>JAAESG010000390.1 GCA_024229615.1 Gammaproteobacteria bacterium
ACCAGGTAATGCGTGCCAAAGTCGACCACTAACGGAAATAGCGGGTCACCGGTTCACTTGAACGCGCTCTGGCTAAGCATCGGCCAAGAAATTACTGTCGTGAGTATTTTGAAAATCGTCTATTGTCAAAGGTCTCCTTGCTCTACACGATTTCACCACGATGGAGGTCGCCACGGATGGCTATCACAGTTGCCAACAGGCTCGATGCGAATAATGAACAGCGGATGCGTGAATTTGCTGCAACTCTAACGGAGAAAGATCGCCGACGATTTGCGGCCTTCGAGGCCAAGCAGCAGGGATACGGTGGAATCGAATATGTTGCTGGCATTATCGGCTGCTCTCGACGAACGATCGAACGCGGTATCGAGGAGTTGGATCATCTGGATCAAGATCCGGCCGCTGGTCAAGTGCGTCGGCCCGGCGCTGGTCGAAAAAAAAGATTTGCCCAGAGTCCGAAGTCGGACAGAACTTGAAATCGCTCTTGGAGACCCGAACGGCAGGCGACCCTGACGACGAACAGATTGTCTTCACCGACCTGTCCCCTGCAACGTTATCAGGAAAACTCTCCAGCATGGGAACTCCTGTAAGCGACCAAACCATTCGAGATTGGATGGATGCAGAAGACTACCGGCTTCGCAAGATTCGCAAAGACATTCCAGGTGGAACTCATCCAGATCGTAACGCACAGTTCGAGAATATCGCCGAACTGATTGAAAACTATGAAACCGATGGTAATCCTTGGTTTTCCGTTGATACGAAAGCGAAAGAACACTTGGGCTATCTCTATCGGGCTGGTCGAATCCGTTCATCATCGCCGTTTCTTGCGTTTGACCATGACTTTCCCAGTTGGGCCGACGGCGTGGTGATCCCGCACGGGATTTATGATCATGTGCATCTTCGAGGCCACATCAATATCGGTCTGTCACGCGACACGAGCAAGTTCGCTTGCGACAGCTTTGCCTGGTACTGGAATCGGATTGGTAAGCAACGATATCCCGATGCGACATCGATCTTACTGACGTGTGATGGTGGTGGCAGCAATTCCTCTCGAAAGTACATCTTCAAGCACGACCTACAACAACTCGCCAACTGCATCGGTGTTGAGATTCGCATCGCGCACTACCCACCGTACTGTTCGAAGTACAACCCCATCGAGCGTCGATTCTTTCCTCATATTGGTCGAGCGTGTACCGGGATGCTGTTTGACACGCTGGAGACAGTCGTCTCCTTGATGCGTCGCGCCACCACGGCGACCGGCCTAACAACGACAGTCAATGTCATTCGTCGAGTTTATGAAGCTGGCCGCAACGCGACCGAAGAAATGAAGCAAAACCTGGAAATTGTTTACGATGACCTGCTTCCAAACTGGAACTACAGCGCCGTGCCTCAGATGCGACAGTAATTTTTTGGCCGATGCTAAGTTTAGGGATATGGTAATTGAGTTGTCCAACGTCCGATAATCGGCAATTATGTGCGGTTCGCGGTCGTGATCCACGTCAAGGGGTGTCGGCGCGGGCCGGCTGGAAAACACGTGGGGTTTTCTGCTCAAAACGGGCTATCATTCGACGGTCCCGCCTCCTCATCATCCGTGTACGACTCTCCCCGTCCGCGGGGGGTCAATCCCATCAAAGCATCGATGTAGAGGTTTATCTGGTCGTCGGGCGGATCGTGCGGCACTTCGGTGTAGTAGTTGTCGGAAATGCCCAGGAACTGGTCCAAGGCACGACTGGCGTCTGGGTCGACGTCCAGTCTGTCCTGGTCCTCGAAATCGGTATCCCACAGAACGGCGCCCTCCAGGCACTCAATCAGCAACTCCCATTCGCCCTTGTCGCAGCTGTTTTCGTGGGGCAGTTCGTCGATGCCTTCGCACTGCCGGGACGCATCAA
>JAAESG010000391.1 GCA_024229615.1 Gammaproteobacteria bacterium
CAACAAAAAGGCCATTGTTGCTATCGCTGTAGAGGTTCATTCACCGAAAGGATTCGGCCGTGTGAGAATGCGACGGATTCCGGACGTGTCAGCAGCCAGTCTAACGCCGTTCGTCTGCGACACGATAGCGCCAGGCTCCGTTGTTCGCACTGATGGTTGGCCGGGATACAACCGCATCCACAAGAACGGGTACATACATGAAAAGACCGTCGTCTCCAGTAGCGGAGATCCAGCACATGTAGCGATGCCTGGAGTTCATCGAATAACCGCACTGCTTAAGCGTTGGATCTTGGGCACGCATCAAGGGGCTGTTAGCAACAAACATCTCGACTACTACCTCGATGAATATACATTCCGCTTCAACCGGCGTAGTGCTCGGGCTCGTGGTTTACTATTTTACCGGCTCATCGAGCAAGCTGTGCATGCTGATCCCGTTTCATATGACAAAATAGTCGCACGCCGGCTAAACGATGATCACAACATCTAGCGGTTGCTAGAGCGAAGTGGATACCCCCTTTATCGGTAAATCGGGTAGCATCGCCGGAAACCCCTTCTTCTAGCGGACGACCGCAATCTGGGAACATGAAAAAAATAGTTTGGAAAGACGAATTCAGCGTTGGTGTCGAGG
>JAAESG010000392.1 GCA_024229615.1 Gammaproteobacteria bacterium
ATGCGGGGACTTGCTCGACTTCAAATCCCCACTCAAACCGTTGTTACCCTTCGAAAGCGGACTGACGAACGAACTTCAAAGCGGCATTTTGTTCAGCTTCGAGGAATACCTGGCATTAATCGACTGGACCGGTCGCATCATCCGCGCCGACAAGCGCGGGCATATCGATAGCAGCTTACCGAACATCCTCGGTCGATTGCAGATCACTGTGGATCAGTGGCGAATCAATACCACGCAATTCGAAGCCATTCATCCCAGGCGATTCAATCGACAAACCCCGTGGCTCGATACGGGATAGGTTTCGAGCTTCACCATCCCCAAGGCCGCCTGGAAAGCACTGGCAACGGGCAGGTAACGCCTGAGTTCCACCATATTGTAAAAACTGCGATTTTCTGACGAGTCGTGCCGGAATCGGTGCCGGTTCTACCGAAGTACGCCTGGCTATCGGAGCTGTTGATTTTTCATCTGTTAGGGTGGATGTCCCCTGTTACATAGTTAGATTTTTCATCTCTTAGGGTGGATGTCCCCTG
>JAAESG010000393.1 GCA_024229615.1 Gammaproteobacteria bacterium
GATTTATTCCTGATATCCGGCGAATTTTAAAACATCTTCCAATGAAGCGCCAGACGCTGGTTTTCTCGGCTACCATGCCCCCCGAAATCCGTCGCTTGGCCGGGGATATCCTGCGAGATCCGGTCACCGTCCAGGTGGGAATCACTGCACCTGCTGATACTGTCAGTCATGCACTCTACCCGGTCGCCCAGCATTTAAAAACAGCGCTGCTGTTAAAGCTGCTGGGAAACACCAATACCAAGTCGGTGCTGGTCTTTACCCGAACCAAACATCGCGCCAAGAGCTTGGGGAAAAAGCTTGTTGCCGCAGGATACCGGTCGGCTTCACTGCAGGGAAACCTTTCCCAGACACGCCGACAGGCAGCACTGGACGGCTTTCGCGACGGAACATTTCGGATTCTGGTGGCCACCGATATCGCCGCTCGCGGCATTGACGTTACCCGGATTTCTCATGTCATCAACTATGATATCCCCTCCACCCCCGAGGCATATATTCACCGCATCGGACGGACAGGCCGGGCGACTCGCAGCGGCGAGGCGTTTACCCTGGTTACCGGCGAGGACAAGGATATGGTGCGCGCCATCAATCGACTTATCGGTTCTAAAATCGATCAACGCATCTTATTAACTTTTGACTACGGATGACCAGCACCTAATGTCGAAGGCCGCTCGCAGAGGGTAAGAAAACCGCAACGGAAATCATCTGAAGTCACAA
>JAAESG010000394.1 GCA_024229615.1 Gammaproteobacteria bacterium
AACGCATAAGCCGCTTCGCTTGTAGCGATCAGGTAAAAATCAACCGCAGTCGCATCCGCTGTCCAGAAATCAATATGTACCGTATCGTGGCCAGAAACATCCTGAGCTCCGCCGAAGTCGATACCCTGGTAATTCAGACCCGCCAGCTTCAGCACGTCGTTAGCTGCAATCGATTCGGTGGTTACCACCGTCGCCTGACCCCAGTTCGGATTGGTATCCACGCCTACCACATCGGTATAGGCATCGCTGAAGATCGAGACCGTACTCGAAGCCGTTGGCGCTGTTGGCGCATCGCTTGGCGCTGTTGCTGCCGAGGCAGTGTAGAAATACAGATTGTCGATAAACAATGTCGGTGAATCACCTGCAGTCTGAGCATCAAACTTGAACTGAATCACCTGCGTTAGATCAACACCCGTAAAGGCACTCAACGGTATGTCCACACTCTGCCAGCTACCCGTTGCGATCGGCAACGCATAAGCCGCTTCGCTTGTAGCGATCAGGTAAAAATCAACCGCAGTCGCATCCGCTGTCCAGAAATCAATATGTACCGTATCGTGGCCAGAAACATCCTGAGCTCCGCCGAAGTCGATACCCTGGTAATTCAGACCC
>JAAESG010000395.1 GCA_024229615.1 Gammaproteobacteria bacterium
CGTCTGGCGTAGAACAGCTGGCAGATGGTCGCCTGCTGTTGGTCGAGGACGAGGCGACACGCGCGATTAACTTGCTGACCATCGCAGATGACGGCAGCCTGATCGAAGATGCCTTTACTGATCTGAAACTGACGCGCGGATTTGGTCGCAGGCTGAATGACCTGGAAGGCCTGTCCGTCGACGAGAACGGATATATCTACGCCATCACATCGCATTCGAAGAACCCCAAAGGCAAACGAAACCCCGATCGAGAACTTCTGCTGCGCTTCAGGATCAAGGGTAACAATGTGGGTGATATCAACCACTACACTTCGCTAACCGATGCCCTGCAAGCGGCGAGCGAAGTGAAGGCTGAAATCAAGGCGCAGATCGGTCTAGACACGGATTTCGGCAAGCTCAACATCGAGGGGCTGGCCTATTCCAGGCAACAAAAAGAGCTCCTGCTTGGACTGCGTCAACCGACGGCGAACAATCTGTCCATCATCATCCCCATCAAGAACCCCGCAGATTTGTTCGACAACCAGGCAGATCCGGTGTTCGGAAAACCGATCTTGCTGGATCTGAAGGGCGGCGGCATCCGCGGGCTCAGCTACGATGCAATTCTGGGTACATTCCTGATCGTCAACAAGATCAGAAACCGGGAGGGTAACAACTATTCGCAACTCTGGTCGTGGGGCGGGAAACCCGATGACCTGCCCCAACCGATTGAGTTGCCTGACATCATTAACCTGAACAACGTGGAAGCCATTGATACAATTATGATCCATGGCAAGCCCCACCTTTTACTTATGAGCGATGAGGGTGACGAAAAGAAAAAACGGCCTGCCAAGTACCTGATGCTGGACTATGAGCAACTTTCGCTCTGACTACTATCAAAAACGGGAAGCTGACGAGTACGCTTATCTGAGCTGCTATGATGGCCTCGGCTGGTTTTACCTCAATGTCCTGGGTGCCTTCCCATTGGGCATGGTGGATGATTATCAACTGAAAATCCCGGTAATGCCGACGCGGTTGGGAACCACCGATGAATTCGAGCTTCGGCTTCGAATACCTCTCTCCAGGTGATACCGATGTTGAGGCGATACGTTTTACGGGTCGAAGACCAACCGGCAATGCGTGACCTGGCTTTGCAGCAGGCTCTCGAGAGAATTGCAGTCATTGAGCGAAAATTGCAACAGCATGGGCCCTATAAACTTGGCTCTCGCTAAAGCATGATCGATATCATCCTCTGCTTCTGGGACGAGCATTTAAACACTGGCCAGACACTCACCCCCTTTCCGGGGTTACGTCAATGCATGAAACTGGTGACCAATCGGCCAATACTGCGACCATGTTTTAGTGAATAAATCGAATGCCGTGACGAGTATGCCAGCCTGCAGGCTAGCCCGCATTTCTCACCAGGAGGCGGGATGATCGCGCAGGGCTTTGGATTCACAAGGGATTTTCTGAAGGAGTGGAATAACAGTGCGTAACCCGCCTGAAGAAAATCCCTTGTGAATTCAAAGAACAAGCGAGGGCCCACCATCCTGGTGAGAAATGCGGACTAGCGGTGAAGGAGTAAAATAACCATGAAATTAGTTAGCTATGCTACAGGTGACGAACAGACACAACTGGGGGCATTAAAAGGCAAACAGATCATCAATTTACGCGAAGCCAGCGAAGGTCGTTTAGCGAACGATATGCTCGAATTCCTGCAATCGGGTGACGCGGCGATGGAGCTAGCCAAAAATGTACTAGAGCAAGCCCAGGACGGGATCGAAATAGACTCGGCGAGACTGGCTGCACCTTTGTCCAACCCGAGCAAGGTAATCGCGATCGGTCTGAATTACATGGATCATATTCGCGAAGCCGACATCGGGATTCCCGAACTGGCGACCATGTTCTGCAAATATCCTTCGTCCATAATCGGCAGCGGAGATGATATCCGCTGGTCGGCGGGACTAACCGAGCAAGTTGACTACGAAGCGGAACTGGCAGTGGTGATTGGCAAAACCGCCAGGAACGTCAGCGAAGCTGATGCCTATGCATATGTCGCCGGTTACATGAACTGTAACGATGTCAGCGCCCGCGACTTGCAGTTTCGTCCAGGCGATCAATGGTTGCGCGGCAAATGTCTCGATAGCTTTTGCCCACTGGGGCCCTATCTCGTCACCAGCGATGACATCGAAGACCCGCATGGCCTGTCTATCCAGTGCAGACTTAACGGTCGACTCATGCAGAATTCGAATACGCGCGAAATGATTTATCGAATTCCCTATCTGATTAAATATCTGAGTGAAGCTTTTACACTGTTACCTGGTGACATCATCGCAACGGGTACTCCGCATGGCGTCGGGGCATTTCGAAAACCTCCCATCTGGCTGTCCTCAGGTGATACTGTCGAAGTCGAGATAGAAGGGCTCGGTATCCTCAGTAATCGATGCGTAAGTGAATCCTGATAATGCGGCTGTTTAATATAATTTCCTGCTTTTCAATAGCCAAATTCCAATAGCCACGGCCGCACGAACTTACATAATGGTTAAAAACCAAAAAAGTGAGGAGTCACTATGAAAATTCATGACAATATTCTTGGCACGATTGGCAACACACCAATCGTTAAAATCAATCGGCTCGCACCGGCCCATGTCAACCTGTTCGTGAAAATTGAATCCTTTAATCCGATGAGTTCGGTCAAGGATCGACTCGCACTCGGCATTATAGAGGACGCTGAAAAGTCTGGCGCGCTGAAGCCCGGCCAAACGGTTATCGAAGCGACCAGTGGTAATACCGGCATCGGTCTGGCTATGGTGTGCGCGCAAAAAGGCTATCCACTGGTGGTTACCATGGCCGAGAGTTTCAGTATCGAACGGCGTAAACTGATGCGTTTTCTCGGTGCCAGCGTCGTGCTCACACCCGCACCGCTGAAGGGTAGCGGCATGGTTCAGAAAGCCAAGGAACTGGCAGCGGAGCACGGCTGGTTTTTAACCCGACAGTTCGAAAACGAATCCAATGCGGATATGCATTCCAGAACCACGGCGCCGGAAATACTCGAAGCTTTTGCTGATACGCAGCTCGATTATTGGGTGACCGGCTACGGTACCGGCGGTACATTGAAGGGCGTTTCCCGGGTATTCAGGGAAAAAAGTCCGACTACCCGGGTCATCGTCTCCGAACCCGAACTGGCTGGCCTGTTGACTGGTGGTATCGAACAAAAGCGCCATGAGGATGGTTCCCCGGCCGAAAGTCACCCCAGCTTCAATCCACATCCAGTGCAAGGCTGGACACCCGATTTTATTCCGAAACTGACGGGTGATGCGATCGACTCCGGTGGTGCCGACCAGGTATTGACCGTGGCCGCACCCCGGGCGATGGAATGTTCACGCAATCTCGCACAACAGGAAGGTATATTTGTCGGTATCAGTGCCGGGGCGACCCTCGCAACCGGTCTCGAAATAGCCGAAACCGCGGACGAGGGATCGAATATTCTGTGCATGTTACCCGACACCGGCGAGCGTTATCTGAGTACTCCCCTGTTTGAAAACATCGAAGCGGAGATGTCGGCCGAGGAACAGGCGTTTTCGGCATCGACACCGGCATGCCAGTTTGAGTAAAGGCGCGGCTCAACTGGTTGAAAAGACCGTTTCCATGCCTCGCTCAGGCGCGCCCGGAACCAGTTGCGACAACAGCAGAGAAGCGATCGCAAACAGTGCGCCGATGATAAACACCATTGGTGGCGATACCACCCAGACCAGTCCCAGTGCGAAAGGCAGGATTACCGCCGCTATGTGATTAATCGAGAAAGAAACCCCGGCAGTTGCCGCCATATCTGCCGGGTCGGCAATTTTCTTCAGGTAGCTCTTCAACGCAATCGCCATCGCGAAGAAGACGTGATCGAGAATGTAAAGCAAGGATGCAAACCATACGCTCTCGGCGAAGGCGTAGGCAGTAAATATCACCACCAGGCCGGCATACTCCAGGGTCAGCGTCCGTTTTTCACCCCAGTAGCTGACCAGCCGGCCAATGCGTGGTGCGAGGTAAATGGTTAACACACCATTGACCAGGAACAGCAGGGTCATCTCCGATACAGTAAATGCAAATTTTTCCACCATCAGAAATCCTGCAAAGACGACAAAAATCTGCCGACGCGCACCCGATAAAAAGGTGAGCAGGTAATAAAGCCAGTAGCGCCGCCGCACTACCATGGTCTTGTGTTGTTCGGCTTCACCTTCGAAATGGGGACAGCCGAAGTACATCAGAAAGGTGATGCCGATTGTGATGCAACCAAACAGCAGGTAAATCCACAGGTAGTCAATCACCAGCCATTCAACCAGCAGGTAGATTACGGCAAACACCGCGAGCCCGGTAAACGAACCAACCGCGATCTGCCGTCCCAGTACCAGCGGTAGTCGATCGGCGCTGATAAGTTGCAGGGACAGCGATTGGCCGATGGTTTCGGCATAGTGGAAGCCAACCGACATCAAAACCGTGGTGCAATATAGACCCAGCACCGATGGCAGCATGCCGGTTATCGCGGTACCGATACCCAAAGCTAATAGCGACACGAAAGCGATGGTTTGCTCGCGCATCATGACTAGCAGGAAGACGACTGCAAAGGCCAGAAATCCAGGCACTTCACGCAGGCTCTGCAAGATGCCAATTTCACGGCCAGTAAATCCAACCTGCTCGATCGAAAAGTTATTGATCAAGGCAGCCCAGCTCGCAAAACAAATCGGGACTGCCGACGCGAACAGATACAAATAAATTTCAGGTTTCTGCAAATGCTGCTTTAACATGCGCGGATTCTGGACCTAATTCAGCCTTAATACAATGTAGGCCCCGGGGTTTGCAAGTACCCCTGGATTTTCGATGATTCTCACAATCGGTGAGCAAAGTATCGGGAAATGAGTCGATACTCGGTCTAAAGGCCTGATCCCGAGGTATCGAGTTGTTGTTTCGCCTGTGCAATATTGCACAAACTTTCTTGCGGCAAATTCTTACAGTCTTCACCATACTGCATTAAAAACTGTGCATACATGCCTTCATTGAACATCAGCATGCTTTCCTCGATACACTCCGCGCGGCAGGCCAGAACTTCCTGCCTGAGTTTGTCATCATCACGATACGATTCAAAATTGAAATCTGATATCAACCTGATGTGGGTAACGGCATCCAGAATAACCCATGCCTCAGCCCAGAAACGCGCAAAGGATTCCCTCGGGAAATGGCGCTGAAACACTTCGCCGTCCTCCATCTGTACTTCGATAAAGGGCTTACGGAACATCACGTTGCAAGCACGCACCGATTCTATTCTGCAAACCCGGGGGGGCCAGAACACCAACTCGTCGATGATCGGGTTATCGGCGTATCGATCGAGTGCCAGATTCATGCCTGCCTGAGTTCTCGTATCACTAGTCTGGGTCCGCAACACTTACGATGGCGGCATAGTTAGTCATCAGCCAATCGGTCTGTTCCAGGGTTTCAGGCACCCGTATACCGCGCATTTTGGAAACGTGGGCAAAGGCCTGTCCCACATCCATATCGCAGTGCAGTAGTATCCCCGAGGCGAGCAAGCCCGAGCGTCCGATACCCGCATGGCAATGAATCAGGGTATTGACCCCTCCGTTGACTTGCTGAAACAACATGCGCGTGAGCTGCGCAAAATCTGGGACCGAAGACGGTAAACCCATATCCGCAATCGGAAAGGAAATAAAATCCATCGCTTCGGCCTTGACCTGCTCACGTTCGCCATCCAGTTCCAGAGTGCGCGCCTCGTTCGGCTCGAGCAGTGAAACCACGAGGTTGATTCCCAGCCGAGCGATGTTGATTACCGAAGCGGCCGCACCCTCTTCCAGCGAGGGTCGCGCCATAATCGCGAGAAAGCCATTGCCAATCGATCCGATCTTGTACATTTCAGCCTGCATCACCATTTGCTTAACTCGCCGCCGCCAAAAAGGCTGAAATTAAAGGGTGGACCTTGTTTTTGAAAGCTGAACGTTCAGGTTGAAAGGCAGTCCCGACAAAAAACGGATGTCTTGATAGCTCCAGTATACGCGGTTCACCCGCGTCATCGTGCCCGCAAAATTTCAGCTCGCTATCGGCAAATAGTTGCATGAATTCGGGATTAACACCAAAACCGCAATGGTATTCCTCCGCTATTCGGGACAGTTGATAGATCTGGCCTACTCTCGAATCAGGTTCGAGATTGATTGCGTCGGACTCGTCGTACAGCCGGCAAGCCAGCGCCGAAATTACCGGCATCTGCGTCTGCGGATTGTCCTCGACACTATCGGCTGACTCCAGGCCAAGCACGTTTCTCGCATATTCAAGCACCGCGTGCTGGAAACCGGCACAACTACCTAGAAACGGGACACTATTCTGACGTGCGAAACGGATCGCTGAAATCACCGCCGCGGGCTCTTCGTATGGGCTAAACGGCACGCACCAAAGCGCATCGAATTCGGTCAATTGCCCTAAATCCACTTCGGAGCTGCGAATCCAGCTATATTCGTGCCAAAGCGCCAACGAATTCGCTGCCAATTCAAGTGCTAGCGGGATAGCCTGGTGCGCGGTCACCGATGAATCGTAATCTCCAATCAACGCAATTTTCATACAGCTCTGCTCACTTTGTAATACACGCCTGCTTCTCCATGAATACGCTGAATGGGTCGATTTCGTATGTTCCAAACGGAGCACGTTCGATATAACCAAGCTTGCGATAAAGACCGAGTGCCTCGGGTTGCTTAGTCCCGGTTTCGAGTCGGAACAGATTGATGCCGCGTCTCAATAGATCATTTTCCAGAGCGTGCATGATTTGATGCGACAGTCCTCTACCGCGGAACTGATCTATCACGAACACCCTTTTGATTTCGGCATAAATACCGTCGTCACGCATAATTTTTACAGCGCCACTGGCGACAAGCCTGTCATCAATGCGAGCACCGATAAACAGCACATTCGATTTTTTCAGATCATCACTGCTCTCAAGATGATTGCTTTCTGCCGGGTACAGTTTTACATAGTATTTATCGGACAGTGCGATCAGGGTCTGCACTTCGGGGTCTTCCGGGTCGAGCGTTTCGATTTCCATGTCAGCTGTTTTGGTTATTCCCATTGATAAACGAATACATTTCAATCTCGGCTCGATGCGTCCAGCCACGACCGCGCCAAAACGCGAGCCCCATTTGATTACTGCTCAGCACATGCACATGCGATTTCACTATCCCCTCGGATTTCAGCGCATCGAGACACAACTGTAACAGGCGACTGGCGACTCCCTGTTCGCGCAATCCGTCGTCCACCGCCAGATGCTGGATATAACCACGCCTGCCATCGTGACCCGCCATCAGCGTCGCAACAATTTCTGCGTCGGCAACGGCCACGTAACTGAGTCCGGGATTGCGTGATAGATATCCGGCGACACTCCGACGCGAGTCCGCGTCGCGCAGGCTTATGCCATCGCAGTTGCGCCACAATTGCATGACTTCGTCATAATCGCTGATTTGCAGATTGCGATAGGTCAAAGCAGCCGGATCTAGTACACGGCTCATATTACTGTTTTCGTCGGCCGAAGTAACCTGTCCAGAGTTTCCGCATCAGGCATTTCAGCGAAATGTTCCCCGGTATCGGCAACGACATCCCATTTCGCTCGCGAGTCAATAAACAAATGTGCGACCAGGGTCAGTTCCTCGCTGTCTTCGAGCAATCCGACCGGCACCCAGTAGGCGCTATCGTTGGCGGTCAGATTGGGTAGTGGCGAACCGCAGTTGTTACAGAAATGAGATTTGAAACCGGTCTCGGTAATGAACTCCCTGATCTGCTCGACGCCATTCTTCCAAAGCAACTGATCCGCGGATATTCTGAAGGCGGCATTCGCCGACGATCCGGTCACCTTGCGACACAACGAACAATGGCATTGGTAGAGATTCGGAATGTCTTCTTTTAAATCAAATTCGATCAAGCCACACAGACATTTGCCTTTCATCTCGCTTCCTCCTCGATCAGTATTCGAGCCGACCTTTCAATTCATCAAAAGGTTGCATGATCGTTTGTTGATATGCACTACGTTGTGACAATCGCTGGTACCACTGCAATACATGTACAGGCTCCTCGACCGCTAACCCCATTTCAAAATAACGATAAAGGCAAACCGCACAGGGAATATCTCCCATCGTGAATGACCCTCCCGCAACATAGGGCTGGTCTTCGAGTTGGCGATCGAGCTTTTGCATATGCTGTGCGCAGCTGCGCAGTGCCGACTCGATTTCCGACTGATTTCTGGCTTCAGGCCGAGTTCGATAATAGCCCCAGAACAGAGCGATGAAGTCAGGTTGTAACTTGGTAAGCTCCCAATCCATCCAGCGCTCCGCGTGAGAACGTGCACCGGGGTCCACGGGCCATAACACGCCCGCACTGTGGCAGGCGGCAAGATAGCGCAGGATCGAATTCGACTCCCACACTATCGCATCATCGTGCTTTAACACAGGAATACGCGCATGGGGGTTGAGCTTCAGAAATTTCGACGTTTCCAAGTCGCCTGCGTTGCTACCCACATCGTGATGCACAAACTCAAGCTTCAGTTCGGCCAGCATCCACAGTACCTTTTGTACGTTATAGGCGTTGCTTCGGCCCCAGATTTCGATCATATCGGCCTCATTACAGCAACACCGTACCTTCAATCAGGATGTGCGTCTGACCGCCAATCTTGACATTTTGATCATCGATCGGCGCTATCGACACTCTTCCGTGGCGATCGATACGAGTGCCCTGTGCCACACTGACGTCATGCCGAAGACGACCTTCCGCCTGCATCCAGTGGGCAAGCGCCGAATTGAGAGAGCCGGTGATCGGATCCTCGCTCATGCCGCTAGACGGCGCCAGCATGCGCACTTCGTAGTCACATTCGTGATCCGACGCCTGCGCTCCTATCAAACCGATACTCTTGAATTCAGGCCAGCGAACCCGGGATGAATCCAGCGCCAGAACAACAGCGGCCGAATCCAGTTGCATGACCTGCCACACCGGTCCGTTATCCAGTTCCGCGCTATGCAAGATTTGCGCACGAGGAATTTCAAGTGTCTCGACGATCGCCTCGAAACTCTCTTCCCGCATGGGTCGTATACCGGTCGGGGGTGCGGTGAAAAACAGCAATTGTGGATTCGTGCTGTCTATTTCAACGATGCCGACTCCACATTCCTGGCGTACTATCCCGCTTTCCCTGGGTTTACCACCACTGTGTAACCAGGCCGCGCAGCTACCCAGGGTTGGGTGACCGGCAAACAGCATTTCCCTGGTAGGTGTGAAAATTCGCAATTTGTAGTCCGCTTGCGGATCTTCCGCGGGTAGGATGAATGTGGTTTCCGCGAGATTGGTCCAGGCCGCAAACTGTCGCATGGATTGCTCCGAAACCCCTGCGCCATCGACCACGACTGCAAGCGCATTGCCCAACGTCGGTGTTGGCGTAAAAACATCACACTGAATAAACCGGCGAGTCTGCATATTCTGGTCTCCTGGACGGGTTCCAACGGCGCACAGACACTAGGGTCTGCTAACACTATTACCTGAATCCGTAGGTTCATGACGGCGCATGACGCAAGCTATTGATTCCCCAGCGGTTTAAAAAATTCCCGCTTAACCTATGGGTGAAGCTAAGATTTTTTAATTCCACTGAGAAAC
>JAAESG010000396.1 GCA_024229615.1 Gammaproteobacteria bacterium
ACGGCCGTCGCACTCTCCGAGGCGTAGGCTACGAGCCGGAGGCCAGGGCGGGCGTGAACGTTGAACCGCTCAACCTATGTTTAATAAGTAGCTTCGCGTTTAATGAACAAGTTAGGCGCAACTTTTCGATCTATCCTACTCACCGATGGAATACTCGGTCGCGAGGTCTTCAATTTCCTTTTGGTAGCGCTGATACTCTTGCGATTCCGCCGGGCTGTAATTTAAATTTTTATACAGACCGGTAATTTGGGTAAACATATTACGTGCTTCGTCTTTATCCTTAAACTGATAGTTGCGCTGGATCAGGTCCTTGATCAGCTGAAAACTTTCATGTTGCCGCGTCAGGGGCATGGATTCATCCACCTCGTCGAAGGCATCTTGCTGCAAAAAGACCATATCGAGCAGGGTGGCCTTTTGCCATACCATATAATCTTCGATACTGATTCCCTCTTCGCCGGTAACCTGCATCATCTGGTAGATGGAATCACCCTGGTGCAATAATTCTTGCATGGCTTTGACGTCGCTAACCCATTCAGCGCCAAAATTTTCAGCAAACCAGTCCTTCAACTGGTCCAGATAACGGGACCAGGAAATTAGTGGATCGATGGCCGGATAAAAACGCTTGTAAGCCCGATCATAGGAAAGGCCCAGAAATGTTTTGACCGTGGCCACAGTTGCCTGGGTGACCGGCTCCTCAAAGTTGCCGCCGGCCGGCGAGACGGTTCCAATCATCGTGAGGCTGCCGATCGATTGGTCCGGACACTTGATCACACCGGCCCGCTCGTAAATATTCTTGACTGAGGAATCTAAATAGGCTGGAAAGGCTTCTTCACCGGGGATTTCTTCCATCCGCCCCGAGGTCTCGCGCATGGCCTGGGCCCAACGGGAAGTAGAGTCCGCGATCACAAGTACGTTATAGCCCATTTGTCGATAGTATTCACCCAGCGTTATTCCGGTATAGATAGAGGATTCCCGCGCCGCCACCGGCATAGAGGACGTGTTGCAGATGATGATCGTGCGGTCCATCAATGAGCCGCCGGTGCGGGGAT
>JAAESG010000397.1 GCA_024229615.1 Gammaproteobacteria bacterium
AGCAACAAGTTGGATAATGGCGCACACAGTGGCGTTTCGGCAGACTTCGCATTATTAATCCAGATCAGAACCATTTTCAATAATCTACTAAGGTAGTAGAATATCAACCCCAGGTGTTGATTTTCCGGCAATCATTCCACTGCTAGAATCCTCGCCCGAGTTTGAGTGGCTGGTATTCAATCAATTTTCCGGGAAACGAGTTTTTTTCACTACTCTACGGATATTTCGGTACAGAGCTGAGCGCGGGAGACAAGGCCTGATGAAAATGAAAGTCTACATTCAATCCAACGAGCGGCAGTGGCTTGGCGCCCTGGTATCCGCTTATTCGATGAAGCGCAACTCCGCGCACCCGGAAGCCTTTGACGTCGAGATCATGCACGTTCGCGACTTCCCATTCCTCGCCGAAAAAGAGGGCCAGCCTTTTCTGCGCGGTGGCACAACCCGAATCTGGAGCATGAAGGATCTGCAGTCCTTTACACCGGTACGCTTCATGCCGCCGAAACTCATGGGGCACCAGGGTCGGGCCGTGGTGGTCGACCCGGACGTTTTCGCCGTCGGCGATGTCTGCGAGCTGTTTAGCCGTGACATGCAGGGCGTCGGCGTGATGGGCCGACATCGCTCC
>JAAESG010000398.1 GCA_024229615.1 Gammaproteobacteria bacterium
AGTCGTTGAAAATGAAGGAGAAACAAAAATCACACTTTTTGTTTCTCCGTGCTCTGACAATTCAGGATGAATTGTTCAGAGCTTCCTTAGATATTACAGATCCGCTGCGGAGTTATCCGCCAGTAACGTTGTTCCAGATTGATCAACAGAGAAGAATGATGGGAAACCTGACCACCAATATCGAACCCGTGGAAACTATCGATCCAGTTTGCGGAATGAAAGTCTCACAGGATAGTAAATACTCATACCATTTTGATGGCATCGAATATCATTTCTGTTGTGCGGGTTGCATGCAGAAGTTCGGTACCGATTCCGAACGCTATCTTTCTGGCGAGGCACAGCGTGAAGCGGCCGAGGCAAAACCGATTCCCGGAGCCGTCTATATCTGCCCAATGTGTCCCGAGGTTGAAGAGGACCATCCCACGAGTTGTCCCAGTTGCGGTATGGCGCTCGAGGTCGCCGGAGCGCCGGTTTTGAACACCCGCACCGAATACACTTGCCCGATGCATCCCGAGGTCGTGCAGGATGAGCCAGGTTTGTGCACCAAGTGCGGTATGGCGCTGGAACCTCGTACTATCGAAATCGAGGAAAAAAATGAAGAGTTAATCGACATGAGCCGACGCTTCTGGATCGGCGTCGTACTGGCAATGCCTGTATTCGGGCTGGCCATGGTGGCCGATCTGGTACCCGCTTTATTGCCGGCTAGTCTGACGATAAAAACGGTGCAATGGATCGAGTTCGTATTTGCGACGCCGGTAGTGCTGTGGTGTGGCTGGCCATTTTTTGTGCGTGCCTGGCAATCGGTGAAAAGCTGGAATCTCAACATGTTCACGCTGATCGGCATCGGTGTTGGAGTGGCCTGGAGTTACAGCGTGGTCGCATTGTTGTTTCCCGGAATCTTCCCGACAGAGATGATGCATGCCAACGGCACGGTCGCGGTTTACTTCGAAGCAGCAGCCGTGATCACCACCCTGGTTTTGTTGGGACAAGTGATGGAGCTACGCGCGCGCAGCCATACCAATAGCGCCATCAAACTGTTGCTTGGGCTGGCTCCGAACACGGCTCGAATTGTGCGCGACGGTGGCCACGAGGAAGACATCCCCCTGGATCAGGTTATGCCAGGTGATATCCTTCGCATCCGGCCGGGGGAAAAGGTACCGGTCGACGGTGTTGTTACCACTGGCAACAGTGCGGTGGACGAATCAATGGTCACCGGAGAATCCATACCGGTAGAAAAAAGTGATGGGGACATCCTGATTGGCGCGACCGTGAACGGCACCGGCAGCCTGCTGATGCGCGCCGAAAAGGTCGGTGCCGATACGCTGTTGGCGCAGATCGTAACCATGGTCAGCGAAGCCCAACGCTCACGCGCACCGATCCAGAAGCTGGCAGACGTCGTGGCCGGGTATTTCGTGCCGACGGTCGTGCTGATTGCCATCGCGACGATGATTGTCTGGGGACTGTTGGGACCCGAACCTCGACTCGCCTATGCAATCATCAATGCCGTCGCAGTGCTGATTATTGCCTGTCCCTGTGCACTGGGGCTGGCAACTCCGATGTCGATCATGGTCGGTACCGGCAAGGGCGCGATGCTGGGTGTATTGATCAAAAACGCCGAAGCCCTCGAAGTCATGGAAAAGGTCGATACTCTGGTGGTCGACAAAACCGGCACCCTGACGCAGGGTAAACCCCGCCTGGTTTCGGTTAAGGCCGTCGGCGGGTTCGACGAAACAACCGTCTTGCAGCTTGCCGCCAGCCTCGAGCGCGCCAGCGAACATCCACTGGCAGAAGCCATCGTAGGTGGTGCAGAGGAAGCAGGGATCACCCTCACCGACACCGAACGTTTCGAGTCGATCATCGGTCAAGGTGTGACTGGCAGTATCGATGGGCGCAGCGTTGCACTGGGTAATCTGAAATTGATGCAGGCACTTGCTATCGACGTCCAACCATTGTCGATGCAGGCCGATGCTGCCCGTGCCGAGGGCCAGACCGTGATGCTGATCGCAATCGACGGCAAAGCCGCCGGCTTAATCAGCGTCGCCGATCCGGTCAAGCAATCCACGCCCGAAGCCATTCATGATTTGCATGCCGAGGGCGTCAGGATTGTCATGCTAACCGGCGATAATCTGACCACCGCGCAGGTGGTTGCCGATAAATTGAATATTGATCTCGTCAAAGCCGATGTTTCGCCAGATCAAAAAGCGGATATCGTAAAGAATCTGCAGGCCGAGGGTAATACGGTTGCAATGGCAGGTGACGGCATTAACGACGCCCCGGCACTCGCACAGGCGCATGTCGGCATTGCCATGGGCACGGGCACCGACGTGGCCATAGAAAGCGCGGGCGTAACTCTGCTAAAGGGAGACTTGCGCGGTATTGTACGGGCCAGGCGCTTGAGTCGGGTCACGATGCGCAACATCCGTCAGAATCTGTTCTTCGCTTTTATATATAACTCACTGGGGGTTCCCGTCGCAGCCGGCGTACTGTACCCGATATTTGGCTTGTTACTATCTCCGATGATTGCCGCCGCGGCGATGAGTTTCAGCTCGGTGTCGGTAATCAGCAACGCACTGCGATTGCGCAAGGCCAGGGTTTAATAAGGCGCCTGGCCTGAATGGCACTTACTTAAGCTCGCAACCATCGTCATACCAATCCAACCAGGACCGGATAAACGGTGAAAGTTTTCGCGAAGTAAACCGCAGGCGGCCTAGCCGCCGAGGCATTCGCGAAAACTTTCACCGTTTATCCGGCCTCGAAGTTTATTGAGCATTTAAACTCCGGATATGTTTCGAAAATCGATGCTTTGGGTCTTATGTAAGTGCCATTGTATACCTTCCCGTTAATTCCGGTCGAGTTTCAACACTTCGACGGAATAACCATCCGGATCTTTTATGACCATCGACGGGCAGTTGAACACGGCATGGTTGGTTCGACCGTGAATACTGGTTGCGAGTGTTTCCGACAACAGTCCGAAACTGCGGAATCCGCTAGTCTGATCGCTATCATAATACCCATCGGGCTCATTCTCGGTACCCCAGACATGCTGTAGTTCCAGCAAGGCGTAGGGACGTTGCCATAGCCACTCACGTATCCCGATATCCTCGATATCACTGCAAGGCGGACTGTCTGCATCGCAGGACAGGAAGTAAAGTGTAAACCCACGATGAGCCACGGTTTGCTTCGAGACCAGACGAAGACCCAGATGGTTTTCATAGAAGGCGATACTCTGTTGCGGGTCCCGGACCCGACAGGTAATCAGTGAAAAAGAAGTCGGGGTGCCAAGCGCGAATCGGTCGTCCGGCGCAAGATCCGTTTGATTCTGCTCAAAACGATGCTGGATGAGTTCGATGCAATATCCATCTGGATCTTCGAAATGGCAAAGATATGCCACATCCGGCACCTGGAACGGATCGTTGACCGGGACTCCTTTGGCAGGTAATTTTCCATGTGCGATTTTTAGATCGGCAACCGACAGCGCAATCTTCCAGTATCCAAACGCTCGGGCTCCCTGTTCCACACGATTGTTAAATTCTCGAGCCGGATCAAACACCAGTTGCAACAGACAGTGAGGCGATTTAGCCAGCATCGGGTACTGCTCGCGCATCGATGCGTTAAATCCGAGAAACAAATGCTCGCGCTCATCAATCGCAAGACGTTTATGCAAGGTCATACCCAAAACCTGCTGATAAAACTCCAGACTAGCATCAGGGTCTCGAATGTAGAGGCTGTGATGAGCCAGTTGATGGCACTGAATCGTCAATCGTTTTCCACGGAGATTGGGTTATCGCTAGTGTATTTCAGAACGATCCGTCTGCGCAGCTGAATCGGCGATATCCGAGATTGCGGAGACGAGCGGAGCGACAGGGTGACAATTAACCTGATTCGCGACAGAGACGGAACCAATAAACCGTCACCTTAGATGCTTTGGATACAGACTCAATCGTCACTGGGTGGAGCGAGCCTTACGCATGCGACAATCAACTTCGATACATAATCAGAGGGATCACGTGGCTCTAACTGAGTGCCCACTTTTATCACGGCATCGATTCTAGCCCGCAGATTTTCCAGGTGAGAATCTATCGGATAGGACTCCAGCCCCGTAAGCTCACGAATGTCAGCAGAGACATTAGGGTCTGGTGTGAAGTCCAGTCTGCCCTCATCAACCTGCTTCAACAGATCAAGGGCTCTTTCCAGATCGTCCAATAGTGGAGTACGCGTCACGTTATTCTCCTGTCATGCAATTTCGGGAACAGTATACCTGTTTACGAGCAGTGATATAAATCGAAGCATGCAACGACGTACGGGGAGGCAGGTTTTGGCCTGGTCGCCACGATTCGATATGCCGAAATTAGCCGAAATAGTCCACTAAACATCAGTAAATAATTTCACACCACTAACCCCATATTCAAAGCAATGCTCGGGTATCATTGTCGGCGTGACAATTCATTGGAGACTGTCATGTTCGAATTGACCACAATACGTAAATGTATCGCCGCTTCCATCGCCTGGCCTCTGTTCTGGGTATTGGTGCTTGACCGCTGGTTCCTGCTGAGCCCGATTGGCTTGATCATCGCGTTTGGCTTGCCGATCGGCGGCTGGGTGTTGTGGAGAAAATACTACGAAGGTGACGCAAAGAAGCTTCAGGCCGAAGGCCGTCTGGTTTTAAGCAAGGGTACAGAAATCTTACAGGCTCTGAAAAAGCAGTTTTCGAAAAAGCGCGTTTCCAATTAAAGGAACCCGATTGGGCTCAAGCCCCCTCCTGATCCGAGTGCCGCAGACAGTAAACTTTCTAAGTAAAAAATCAACAAACTAAGATGAAGTGTTGAAAACGCACACCTGATATCCAGGTGTCCAGTTCGGCCGGCTTCCTCTTGCATTTACCGTGATCCGCCCTCTATTACCCTCTAAACTGTTCCAGGGACAAATGAAATCGGACACAAGGAACGGAAAGGATAAGAGCATTGCTATTTCGATTAGGCAAAAAATACGGCGGCTACTGGGAATCCGAGTCAAACCCGGTCAGCGTCACTTTTAACACCTGGCCCTGAAACAAATCGTGATTGCTTCTCCAGGAATTAGACAAACGTGAGCTGTAAATCCTGCTCACCCTTGCTCTCATAATAATATCGTTCTAACAGGGAGGCATTACCGCCGCTGAGTGGCGTCAGAATGCTCGAAGTTTATGCGTCATACTCGTTTGGGAATTTTTATTGCTATCGATCTTGTCATCGGAAACCTCAAATACTGATTCTATCGGTTGTGGTTTCGCAATGCCGAAGCCCTGAACAAAATCCACACCCAGATCGGTAACGCAATCCCGGATCGCTTCGCTTTCGACATATTCGGCGACCGTATATTTTCCCAACGCTCGGCCGAATTCGATAATCGCACTGACCGTCGCCTGATCGGTTGGGTTCTCGAGTATGTCGATAATAAAGCCTCCATCAATTTTCAGATAATCGACCGGCAGATCTTTCAAGCTTCCCAGCGAGGAAAATCCGCGACCAAAATCATCCAATGCGAATTCACAACCCAATTTGGTTATGTTTTCCATAAAATTAATTGCCGCCGGTAAATTGGAGACGGCAATGTTTTCGGTAATCTCAAAAATCACACTCGCCGGATTGGCGCCGGTTGATTCGAAAGCTCGGATTACAAATCCCAGGAAGCTAGCGTCGGATAGGCTTGGCCCCGCAATATTGATCGACATCCGGTTCCTTTCCGGAAAATCCTCGTGCCGACCGATCCAGTTCAACGCTTTCGATATGATGCTTTGATCGATTGAAGTCAGTAGTCCATAGCGCTCGGCCGCAGGCAGAAAGGCGCCAGGGAAAATTAGATCATTATTCGAATCGCGCATTCGCATCAGGATTTCGAAGTGTTGATTACCTGTGAAGTCGTCAGAAACACCGAGAATTTTCTGACAATGGAGTTCAAAACCATCATCTTCGATGGCATGATGTATCCTCCGCGCCCAACGTGTTTCACCCTGTCGTTGGATGACATTGTCATCGGTGGGTCGAAATAATTTGACGGCACTACCACCAGTTTCCTTGGCTGCATAGCAGGCTGTATCAGCAACGTTTAACAAAGTTTCCAGATCGCCGGTATCTTCACTGATTTCAACCATACCTATGCTGACGCCGACCGAAAACACCTGTTCTTCATGCGCAATCTGAAACTGCGTTATCGCTTCGCGAATTGACTCGGCAATTTCCTCTCCTTTCAATGCCGGGCATTCTTCAAAAAGCAGCCCGAATTCATCGCCACCGAGGCGCGCAAAGGTGTCCGTTTTGCGCAGCCCATCACGAACCAGTTCACTAAGGTCGCAAAGCAACCGATCACCGATAGCATGGCCACCGCTATCGTTCACGGTTTTAAATCGATCCAGGTCCAGATAACATAAACAGTGGACCGATTTATCGACCACGGCCCGACGCATGGCCTGTTCAATTCGAACTTCGAATTCCCTCCGATTCACTAGCCCGGTTAGCGGATCATGAGTGGCTTCATGAGCCAGGCGACGCTCCAAAGCGCGCGCCTCCGAGACATCCCGTAAAACGACCACGGTTCCGTAAGACTTGCCTTCGTCATCGGTAATTTCGGCAACGGTTTCGTGGATGTCGAGCAGTTCGCCATTGGCACGGCGGATATTGCCTTTGCCCGACAGCTGTAAATTGACCAGGTTGCCGGAATCCTGCGCTAGCAGTGGACAATCCTGCCCACTCTGTGGATCGATTGAGCGCAGGATGGCATCGACCGGCTTTCCGACGATATTTTCCTGTCGAAGCTGTGTCAGTTTTTCCGCCGCGGGGTTCAGGTATCGAACCGTGCTGTCGGAATTTATCGTAACAACGCCATCACCAATCGAAGCCAAGGTCACGGCCAGGCTCTTGCTTTCCTGTTTCAGCTCGGCTGTCCGTTCTTCGACAATCTGCTCCAGCTTGTCCATGTGGGCCACCAGTGAACGTTCGCTGGAATTGATTCGCCGAATAACCTGCATTGCAATCAAAATACAAAGCCCGACGACTATTGCCAGAATGATCATCGTGCGTTGGTATACATTGACGTAATTTTGCTCGGCTGTTTGAATCGAGTGATTGGCCTGCAGCTTGTAAATTTCAGCGAGCACTTCAAACTCGCGGTAAATTCTGTCTTGTACCGGAGAAAGTCGCTCAATCATCAGAGCCTTTGCATCGACCTGATTATCATCCAGTACGAGATCGCGGATTTCGTCATTTATCGGTGCTGCGATCATGCTAGCCCGGCGGATATTTTGGAGTGTCTTCACTTCGTCCGGACTGCCAGCCATTTCGAAAAGCGCCTGTCGGGCGGCGATAAAATGGTTGGCGTGCCCCATGTGTTGCATTACGACTTCGTCGATATCGAACGGGTCTTCAAGGATCAGCATCAGTTGCAATCCGATGATACGTTCGCGGTTGCTGCGGCGCATGGTTGCAAGATGCTGGAGTTTTTCGGCATTGATTTTAACGACCTGATCCAGTTCATCCTGGATTGATCGCATACCGGACATGGCGAGCGTGGCCATCGTTGTCATCATCGCAATAACGACTAGAAAACCAGTAGTTGTCATCAAGTTGGTGCGTGAAAACATCAGAAATCTGCCAGTTATTTTACCGCTACCCACTTGTAGCAACTGTTTTATACGACTTAAGTCTTCAAATCTGATACCTGTTTCAATGGGTCGGCTAGGGCGTAAGAAACTTGAATGAAATGAGGAGGCTAAATATTGAAATATTGGGGCCAGTTAAGTCTCGCAGTAAGAACACCGGTTACCCGGCGGGGACTTTCACCCTGCAAGATGCAACAAGCTTTGCTTTGCTCGGCGCGAAATGGCACTTGCTTAAGCTCGCAACCATCGTCATACCAATCCAACCAGGAGCGGATAAACGGTGTAAGTTTTCGCGAATGCCTCGGCGGCTACGCCGCCTGCGGTTTACTTCGCGAAAACTTACACCGTTTATCTGGTCTTGAAATTTATTGGGCATTTAAATTCGGGATATGTTTCGAAAATCGATGCTTTCGGTCTTAAGTAAGTACCATTGGGTTCAGGTCTTTGATTTATTAGCCCGAACCTCAAAATTAACGACCTGACCCTGCCTTTTGTTTTCGTCTTTTGCGTCTTCTTTACCTCTTTATGATCCTGGGTCTAGCCATATTTGCATCCATTAAAACCGATTGCACAACCCGCCTGACGGCGACGACATGAGACTCATAGAGGTTTACCTGAACCTATTGAAAGCTCGACCAAATTCATGGGGGCCTGATATCTCCCCGGATACGGATCGGATTTGTCGTAAAAGATGGAATGATTTGCAGTTACGATCAAGACAACGACATCGGTATCGATGACTAACACCAATTCGTCATTAATCGCAGGCTTGTTGTACAAAATCCCACTTTTTAAATTGAAATCTCTTTCCGTTAGATAATCGTGACTTTTACATAAGTTCTTTGAATTTGCCTTCCCCACTCGCTTGTTGTGCTTGAAAATAATGCCGGCAATGCTAGAGAAAACAAATGGGCGCGGTTTCAGACAACGAAGACAGTTACGAAAAATACAATTGGCCAACGGCTTGCGAGGAATGGTCAACGCCCTGGGGTGGGACCCGTTCAATGTGGTTGACTTCTATTTTTCCGCGAATCGGCCAATTCCTGCCAGCCTATCGCACCGTCGAGATCGGTTGTGGTTACGGCAGAATCGCCAAGGTGTTGCATGCATTTACCGCCAGCGAACTCGTATTATTCGATACCAATTACGATTGCATCGAGAAATGCGCACTGGCTTTCGAGGAATCATCCAAGACGCGATGCTTGCAAACTGACGGACGCAGCCTGCCAGACGTTGCAGATAAAAGTGTTGACCTGATTTTCAGCTTTTACTCGCTGGTCGACACGGATGCGAGAACCATACAAGCCTACCTGCAGGAATGTGGGCGTGTGTTGCATGATGATGGAGCCGCCTTCCTGCATCACTCCAACGTCGGCATGTACTATCAGGATAAAAATACCCAGGTTGACAAACGTATTTACTCACTCGCCGCCGATCGGGATATCCTGATCGATGCCGCCAAAGTACGGACCATGGCGGCTGAAAGCAATCTGATCTGTATCAGACAGGAATGCATTAACTGGGATATAAAAGAGGTCTTGAGCGATTGTTTTTCAACCCTGGTTCGTCCCGACTCAAAATGGGCGCAAGATCTCGAGTTGATTCACAACCCGGATTTCTACAATGAACGCAAACTTGCATCCACGTGAACCTTCGAAAAAAGAACTCAGACTGATGAATCACGGGGAATACTTTGAGTATCGCTTGAGGAAGCCAGGTTCGATGCAAGTTGCCGTCTACTTGCACAAATAGGACGATGGCTAATTATCCCTGCCGTCCAGTTGTGCGCTTAAGGCTTGCACGTGCTCCGGCTGCGTACCACAACAGCCACCAATGACACTGATCTGGAAGTCTTCGATCCATTGAAACGCATGTCTTGCGTAACTTTCTGGCGATGCCGTTTGATGAAAGTTCCAATCCTCCTGCTCAGCGACACCAATTTTTGCATAAGCCAGTAATGGGCCTTGCCACCTGGCCGTAACCGCACGCAGTGCCGGCGCCATTAAATCAATCTCGGTATGCATAACCCCGAGCACATCGACGGGATACTCGCATACGGTTTCGAGCAAGCTTTCGAAGCTTTCATGCACAAGATTGGCAAGTTTCCCCGGTTGCCGAAAAGCCATTATTGTATCGCTCGCAGCATCTCGTATCGCACTTATGCCCGCCCAAACCGGCAAACCTGTTTCGCAGCAGGCAGCCAGCATGCCACCCGCACTTTCGCTGTCCAACAACATTTCCACAAGCAACACGTCAACACCTGCTGCAGCCAGCAAGCTCGCCTGCTCCTGAAAATTACGCTCGATCCGCTTTCCCCGGGGTAGATCGTTAGCCTGGTTCAGTGGCGGTAAGGTTGACAGAGAACCGGCGACAAGGACTTCGTCCCTGGCGACCTCATCTCGGGCTTGTTTGGCCAAATCAACGGCACAGCGGTTGACATGCTCAAAATTGTTAATGCCACTGGATTCGAGAATATGTCGGCCCGCGAGGAAGGTATTGGTGGATATCACCGTCGCCCCGGCAAAGATGTAATCTCGATGAATCTCCAACAAGACCTCTGGATGCGTTAAATGCGCATTTGCACTCCAGCAAACGGGGTTCATCGATACGCCGCGGCGTTGCAATTCGGTGCCGACGGCGCCATCAATAATTTTGATCGGTGAATTATCCGCCACTACTCGCCTCGTGTTGTATGTCCCAGGGAACTAAATTAGTGGGGCAGCATTCGCACCAGGTGCAGCCGCCGTCGATAACAACCCTTTGCGATAAAACTCGCGATCGGCATCCTTCGCAAATGGAAAAGATTGCAAAAAACTTTCCGCTTCAAAACTGGGATCAATTTCGCGCAACAGATTGATGTAGTGCTCGAATTCATCCGCTTTGCCCAGATGTCCTAAAGCAACCAGCAAATGCTTGTAGCCATTGGTAAATCTGGGATTCTCGCGCACCGTTTTATAACCCCACTCGGCCGCTAGTTTCGGGTCATGATTGAATAAATGGGTTACGCAATTCGCAGTATCAAACAGGAATTCAAAATGTTGTTCGACCGGACATAACAATTTTGATTTCTCGAGTCGCTCTAGTGCTTGCTGTGGCTCGCCGCAGTAGGCATAAGTAGCCGCGCTAATCATCCAGGCAAAGGAGGAATACGGATTCAATTTAAGTGAATAATCGATCAACTTTCTTCCCTGCTCCAGATTGCGACCCCAAAAAGATTCAAAATGCCCGAGGACGACCAATGCAAGTGCATCATCGGGATCCCGCTTAATCGCTTGATGGGCCAATTCTCCGGCGCGCTTGAATTCATCTTCCGGGTACTGACCCCACGCCTGGCCAAGACAAAACATCTTCCACAGCGCCCAGATCGAGTAAAACCACGAATTGTTAGGGTTCAGCTTGGTCGCTTTGGCAAAAAGCTTTTCGGAATCTTCGTAGGCCTCATTCGAAAGATCATATATGTTTGAAAGTGCAAGCAAGGTGCACTGGTAAGCGCTCAGGGACTCCCGGTCACGACGATGGGCTTGCGAAATTTCACTGGCGCGAATTTTAGCATCGAGTTGGCCGACGACCCGGTCAACAATATCTTCTGGATAAATTAAAGCTTCACTGGGCAAAATAAACCGCTCACTCCAAAAGATTCGATTGTTGACGCAGTCGACCAGTTCAACCGATAAGGTGTAGGTTTCACGTATTTTTCGAATTCTCCCGGACATCAAATAGTTGGCGCCAATTTTTCGAGCGATATTAGCGGCGCTGAGCGATTTTATTTTCAATCTGAAGGTTTCGCTACCTGGAATGACTCGAAACCATTTGAACTTGGCGACCGCGCCGATGATTTCCCCACTGATCAGCTCACCGAACTCGGGGCCGATCTGCTCCGACTGGGAAACGACAATCGGTAATATTGCCAAAGCAATTTCCGGCATCGTATCGATAGAGCTCTTTGATAGATCGAAATCATCCGAATTAGCCGATGACACTCTCTGCTGGAAGTCTTCTGCAGGCGATTTTATGAAGGAAAGTAGGGACAAGGTTTCATCCGAAACATCCGAGTTGTACTGTGTCTTTAGTCTTTCTCTACACAAATTAAACTGCCGTAAAGCCAAAGAAGTATTCCCCTGGTGAAAATACAGATTCATTAGTGCACGATGGGCGTCTTCGTCCGCACCGTCTAATTCTAGTAACTGGTGTGCGACCCGTTCAAGATCTTCACCTCTACCTTTTTGATTTAGAACTTGCAAATAACGGGTTAAAACCTTTCGATAAGTAGCCTGCAGATTCTGTTGCTCTGCCTGCTTCCAATCCTCGAAATGCTGTTCGTTTAAATTGATTGATTCGAGTAATTCACCACCATAGAGTCCGAACGCTGCTGCCAGCGTGTCGGTAGATGATGATCGAGTCGCATCGGCTAGCTGGTCGACATCCAATTCAATTAGATCTTGATTGATATAGATATTTGAGCGATCGGCGTCAATGGGAGATTCCGAAAATTTTTTCAGCGTACGCTGTATTTCACTGAGCACGCCGCGAAGACTCGCGCGCGCCTGTCCATCAGACCGAGAACCCCACAACAGGCCGAGCAGCTTTTCCCGATTCACAGTTTTCCCACTGGCAAGGAGGACATAGGCCATGAGCGCCCGATGTTTACGTCCAGGCAAGCTCACACATTGCCCATCGGGTGCGAGCAAAGAGAACTCACCAAGTACTTTGACCCTCCAAATTGCCATTTTATGATCCTGATAATGCTGGTTTTGGGAAAACGCTGCACATGAAGCAAGTGTGAAGTATAAGGTTTACCCCGGTTAACCGATAGCCCTGAGGCCACCAGGCCTAAATCTTTAGGGTGGAACAGAATCCCCGTTACAAAATTACAGCAAGCGGGCATTCAGGAGCAGTGCAATCACGATTATCTAACGGTTTTCTTGCAGTATGCACCCATGAAACTTGCGCTATTATCATGACCATCAAAGCTAATAACAGTTCCGATACTATGTTAGCTACGATCAAATAGTTTAATGAAATCCAGCAGATCAGCGGGTGTTTTACTAGTACTTACTTCAGCGTTTTTGTTTAGCCTGGCAGGAATTTTCGTCAAGGGGGTAACAGCCGATACCTGGACAATTGTCTTTTGGCGTAGTTTATTTGCCACCCTGTTTCTTCTGGCAGTGATTGGCTATCGCCAATCTATACGCACTGAGCTTATAGCGATCGATCGGGTTGGCTTAGTTGCCTCCCTGGTGGGCGCGTGTGGAATTCTTGCCTTTGTTGCAGCGTTTAAGTTTATCCCCGTCGCCAATGTTTCCTTCATCTATGCGACCGCGCCTCTAGTTACTGCGGTTATTGCATGGGCCTGGCTACGAGAAAATCCCCAGCTTAAAACAATATTGGCAAGTTGCATTGCGATTTTGGGTGTTGCAATCATCTTTGCCAGCTCATTGGAGCAAACCAGCATTCAAGGAAACTTGCTCGCACTATTGATGACCATTGCAGCATCCCTCTATATATGTATTTATCGCCGTTTCCCAAAAACGCCAGTCATTGGCCCAATATTCATACAGTCGGCAATTTTAATGCCCGTGGCGGTCTGCTTCGTTAATCCGTTTTCCGGGGTCTTTTTTGAGATTCTCATCATGGCCTTGTTTGGCATTGCTTTTGCGATTGCTATTGGATGTCTTGCGCTCGGCGCACGCCTGTTGCAACCACCGGAGACCTCGCTACTGAGCTCATTGGAAACCCCTCTTGCACCAATATTGGCCTTTCTAGTTTTATCTGAATTGCCGTCGATGTCGACATTTTACGGCGGGCTAGTCGTGCTAGTTGCGGTTATCGCTTCGCAAATAACTTATCAATCAACACGAGGACAAAGAATGATAAAGATATAAACACACAGGATTTAAAGATTTGCACTTTCATCAATTTTGATAACCATAGAGGAATTTTAAAATGAAACCTACTCAAGCCAAAAAACCATCAACAAAAGATAACAAAAATGTTCGAATTGGAACTATGTCGCCTGTTTTTGATGAGAAAACCAATCCGAAACGCAAGAATACGAGCACCAAAGATTCAGGCCGTGTTCGGATCGGTACTATGTCACCACTTTTCTAGCCGAATCTTATTTATATTTCTAGCAGCGAGAATCCAATGCCTATCAAGCAAACAGCCGAATCACTCATATCATTCTATAAGTTTATACCTGGTATCAGAACGCCGATGCCAGCAGACAAGGCTCTTGGGGGCTCTCTCCCCGTGAGAGCCTATCGTTATTGTGAGGCGATATGTACTGCATCTGCTTATGGATGGTATGTTTTTACCCCAATGGATTTTGACCTGCTTTGGGATGCAAATGATATTTACTGGAGAATCGACGAGGAAGATGAGTGGACTCATTTAGAGTCCGCTCAATTTCCCGGGTTTTCCGATTATTTTGACAGCCATTCACCCGACGATGTGCGTGGCTACGCGCCACCATTCTTAGGTGCAGCACAAGAGCCCGGGCTTGTTCAGGTATGGACAGGGCTCGCTGTGCGAACGCAGCCAGGCTGGAGCACACTGGTGCGCCCCCCAGTCAATCTTTCGACATCGCAATCATTTCGTTCATTTGAAGGTGTAATAGAAACTGACAGTTGGTTCGGTCCGCTCATTACGGCGATAAAACTTCAAAAAACGGGGGAACCGATAAGATTTCGCCAATCTATTCCTTTGCTGCAACTGCAGTTAATGGAAACCAGCCTGTACAAAGATACAAAAGATTTTGAAGTGTATGACCTTTTGTCCGATCTGCCTCAGGAAAGATGGGAAGACTATTACAATACTATTGTGAAGCCTACCCGGACAGAAACCCGCACAAAAGGACAATACGCAAAAATGGTTCGGAAAAAGAAGAATCACAGTTGCCCTGTAAGCCCTTCTGCCTAGCAGTAGTGGCTTACAGGGATTTTTTACTGTCAGCATCTATCGTAGGCTAGTAATCGGAATCCCAACCTACGATATCGAGTATTTTTTCCGGTTCTTTGTATTGAATGCAGATTTCTTCGCCTTCTTGAATGGATTTTAAAGCGACTAACTCAACGACCTCATTATCCCTGTCTGGTTTAAACCGTGCGTTTGGCGAACCATTGTGGTTGCAAAACGACATCGCCCCGTAGGATATAGCCGCGGTAACTTCACCAGTTGATTCATTTTTGTCCCATATGAGCATATGTGATTTGAGCGGTCCCAGCTTGTTTCTTGAGTCGCAAATCGTCTCAAATTGCTGCGGCGGAAAAACCAGCACGGTTGTCCTTTCTATCACTTCATTCGGTTGAAACCTGCTCAGAGCCACTACCCCCCTTCCTTTATTTTCGTAGTTTTTCAGACCAATATCGCCTCGATGTAATTTCATATTACTTGCGCTGATTGAATTCATATTATTGCTTTTACCCGATTCGTTGTGGTGAGTCTGAATTTAGCAAACTGCCGCTAGTCTACTGAGAGAAAATAGTGAGATAACTGCAAGAATTGTGTGATTAATTAGTTGCCATTCCAACCGATAGTAGATATTTATTCCAGGTACCTACTTAGGGAGGATAGGGTAGAGTAGAGAGCGTACGTAGATTGCGTAGATTGATGCGTGGATTATGACCCAGTGGATTTCCCGGCGACCGCATATCCACCCGATTCGTCATTGACCTCTTACCTACCAACGGTGGGTTGAATATGGCGATAGCGCACCTCGGTATCCGGGTTGTAACGATGACGTTCATGTTTGTCGAAAGCGTAAAACACGCCCGGCTCCAGTTTATAAACTTCCCCGGTTTCAATGATTTCGACAATCCCTGTGCCCTCGAGCACGTACACCGCTTCGATGTGGTTTTTTATGCTCTATCTCTATTACCGAAATCGGTGGAGCCGATGGCCTCGGTTACCGTGAAGCCCGGGTTATCGGAGGCAATCGCCGGAGGAGCGCTGACAAAGCCATCGACCTGCACGAAATTGGGTGTACCTTTCAATTGTTCGAATGTTCGGTGAATCATCTTGCAGACCTCTATACCGTACTGAAACGCGTGATGCGTTTACTTGAAAGAGGACTAGCCCGCATTTCTCACGACCTTTCGTCGTCGCAGTATAAGGGTGGTGAGAAATGCGGGCTAGGGGGCCGGCAACAACACCAGCGAGTCTTCCGCCCACGACAGCCAGACTTCACTGCCGCGCTCGAGGGCCCGGTCCGAGGATAATCCGGATTCCTGTCCGGCCACTTCAACCGGTTTATCGTAACCGTCCAGGGAAACAAAAAAATGACTGCGGTCGCCGAGATAGGCCGACGTGGCCAGCTCTCCCCTGACCACGTGATCCTGAACCTCGCGCTGCAGCGATAGCGATAATTTTTCCGGCCGCAGGGCGACCACCAGGCGGTTATCTTTCTGCAGCAAATCGCCGTTCGACGCAACTTTCACCTGGCCGAGCCCCTGGGTATCCAGCACGACTTTTTCGCCTTGCACATCGACGACCTGCGCATCGAAAAAATTCATCTGTCCAATGAAGCTCGCAACCTCGACATTGACCGGCCGATTGTATAACTGTCGCGGCGCCGCCATCTGCAGCACATCGCCGCGCGCCATTACCGCGACCCGGTCCGACAAGGTGAGCGCCTCTTCCTGGTCGTGGGTGACAAAAATAAACGTGATACCGACACTTTCCTGCAGGGCGCGCAACTCGAGCTGCATTTCTTCGCGCAGCTTCTTGTCGAGCGCACCCAGCGGCTCATCCAGCAGCAGGACCTTGGGGCGTTTTATCAGGGCCCTGGCCAGCGCGACACGCTGCTGCTGTCCGCCCGACAATTCGTTCGCCTTGCGCTGACCGTAACCCTCGAGTTTCATCATTTCCAGCGCCTCGTCGACACGTCGCGTTTGCTCGACCTTGCCCAGCTTGTCCTTGCGCAGGCCGTAGGCGATGTTTCCGGCGACATTGAGGTGCGGAAAAATAGCGTAATTCTGAAACACCATGTTGGTCGGGCGTTGATGCGGCGGTATTTCCGACATGGCTTTACCGTCGATATGGATTTCACCGGAGGTCGGTGACTCGAAACCCGCGAGCATGCGCAGCAAGGTAGTCTTGCCGCAACCGGAAGGCCCGAGCAGGGAAAAGAACTCGCCTGCGGAAATATCGATACTGACGTCATCCACCGCCACCACGTCGCCGAAGTGCTTGGAGACACGGTCGATGTTGATAAAAGTCTGCTTTGAACTCATGGTTGTATCTCTAGGAACGGGTTGAATCCGGCTCGCGGTGCGTCAACCACTGCGAAATAAACACAACGATAAAAGAAATCACCAGGATACAGGCGCCCAGCGCGAGTACGTTCGGCAATCGTTGCGGGAAGCGTAATTGCCCCCAGATATAAAGCGGTAGCGTCGGGTCGGTCCCGCCCAGGAAAAAGGCCAGAATGAATTCGTCGAAGGAGATGGTAAAACACAGCAGTACGCTGGCGAGCAGACCCGGAAACACCATCGGGAAGGTCACCCGCCAGAAGGTCCACCAGGCATTCTCGCCCAGGTCAGCCGAGGCCTCTTCCATCGATTTGTCGAAACCCTCGAAACGCGTCATCAGGGTCGCCATCGAAAAAGGCACGCATACCAGTACATGACCCAGGGTAATGGTGTACAGCGACGGCGTTATGCCGACGCGATTGATCAGGATCAGCAAGGCGACGCCGAGGATAATGCCCGGAATCACCAACGGTGCCATGATCACGGTAACGATGGGGTCGCGACCCGGCATGCGATAGCGGGTAACCGCCTTGGCGCCAAAGACGCCCAGGAAGGTCGACAACACGGAGGCTACCGCACCCACGCGGATACTGTTCATCAGGGCCGCGATCATCGGCTCGTTGTCAAACATGTCGCGGTACCACTGCAGCGTCCAGTTTTCGATCGGAAAGGCGATGTAAATCGAATCGTTGAACGAGAACAGCGGTAAAAACAGAACCGGCACATAGAGAAAAGCGAGGAACAGGACCGCGTAAACGAATAATGGCCGGTTGGGCCGATTGATATAAGACACGTCTTTCATTCGATATTCCTCACGGCGAAACGCGTCAGCGCGATATAGGCCATCGCGATAATGCCGACGATCGCCATCATCATGATCGCCAGCGCGGAACCGCCGGGCCAGTTATTGATAATGCCGAAGTGCGCCTGGATCAGGTTGGCCAGCATCAGGCCATCGGGGCCGCCAACCAGTGCCGGCGTGACATAGTCGCCCACCGTCGGCACAAAAATAAGCACCGTCGCCGCGATAACCCCGGGCAGGGACAAAGGTAGCGTAACACGCATGAAACGCGCCACCGGGCCGTCGCCGAGATCGGTTGCCGCCTCCAGCAGCGAGCGGTCAATTTTTTCCAGCGACACGTAAATCGGCAAAATCGCAAAAGCCGCCCAGGCGTGCGTCAGGGTCAGCACCACCGCGTTCGGATTGTAGAGCAGGAATTCGAGCGGCTCGTCGATGAGACCGAGTCCGATCAGACCCGAGTTAATGACGCCGTTGAAACCGAGAATGACCTTCCAGGTAAAAATGCGCAGCAGGTAGCTGGTCCAGAACGGCAGTGTCATCAGGATAATCCAGATCATCTTGCGCCGGTGCACATGGAAGGCAACGTAGTAGGCCATCGGGTAAGAAATGATGACGGTAGCAAAAGTACAGGCCGCCGAGATCCACAGCGAGCGAATCAGCAGTTGGGTATAAACCGCGCCCTCGGTGACCTTGCTGTAGTTTGCCAGTGTGAAATCGGTATCGAACTCGTAGCCGACCTGGCTCCAGAAACTCATGACCACCATCATCGCAAACGGCACGCACATGCTGAACAGCATAACCAGCATGGTTGGCGACAGCAGCGTGTAACCCTTGAAGGCTTCGCTGCTATGATAAAAAGCACGGATTCTGGAGCGCCAGCTGGAAACCGGCCTGGTCTTTTCGATTGAACTCTGTGCTGCCGTGACCGGTTCGTTCATGGCATCGATTTTGGCGCGAGTAGTAAAGTCATTCGGTAACCTTTTTTTAATCCGCTAACTCGGTGCCGGGGAAAATCCGGCCCAGGTACAGGCGCAACGCCTGCATGTTTTTCTCGTAGTCATTCGGGCCGGGATTCAAATGCAGCAGCAACCAGGCACCAAACATCATGGAAGTCAGCCCCCGGGTTGCCGTCGTAACATCCACCTCGCCGTAACCTTCTCGCTCGACGATACTCTCGATTAATCGCTCCATGTCGGCGATATAACCCTCGTCTCTGGGCAACACCAGATCGTGAAACATTTCCTTGCCCTTCGATTCACCCCAGAAAGCGTGCCAGGCGGAGACATACTTCGGGTTGTCACAGGCGAAACGGATATCATAGTCGACCAGCCGCAAAAGCTTTTCAATGTCTGTAAGGCCCTCTTCCCTGGCAATGGCATTCCAGCCGCCGGAATACTTCCTGCTGAGATACTCCAGCACTTCCATGATCAGGTTGTTCTTCGATTTGAAATGGAATACGACGAGCCCGCGCGAAACCCCGAGCTTCTCGGCCACACGATCGAGCGTTAAACTGCCGAGGCCCCTGATCGCAATATTGTCTATTGCGGATTTAAGGATCTGCTTTCGGCTTTCCTCGCCCCGAATTCGACGTTTATCTTTAGTTACTTCAGCTACTTTCATTTTTTTCCTGGAGCAGATGGCAAAACGCTGCAGTTTTTCACGTCGTGCGCGCCAGATTTTCTGTACTTGTAACTACCTGACTAGTCAGATAGTATCTTTCGTGTCGATTCATCTGTCAACGAGTTTGAAAAACACGGCTCCTGACATCAGGGCGCACAACGCTCGCTAATATAAACCTGACATCAAAAAATCAGTACGGAGGAAGCAGCACATGAAAAAAAATGACATGCCTAACGACGAGGTAATCGATCGCCTGAAATCCCGTGATCTGTCGCGGCGCGATTTTAACAGTATTCTTGCCGCAGCAGGCATCGCGATGGTAACCATGCCCGTTTTATCGGGCCGGGCCATGGCCGCGGCGGCCGATCATCCGACTTACTTCACCTGGGGTGGCTGGGACGATCCCGCCTACCACCCCGCCTATGTTAAAAAGTTTGGCGAGCCGCCAAATTTCGCCACCTATGGCGGTTCGGAAGAGGGATTCACCAAGATGCGAGCCGGATTCATCGTAGATGTCGCACACCCCTGTAATGTCGAAATACCGCGCTGGATCGCCAGCGGCCTGTTTCAACCGCTCGACACCTCGAAACTTTCCAACTGGAACGACCTGGTCCCGCAGTTATGGCAACTCGAAGGCAACGTCGTCAACGGCAAACCGTACTTCGCGCCGATGGACTGGGGCCAGACATCGATCACCTATCGTACCGACCTGGTCGACTGGCAGGGCAAGGAGCAATCCTGGGGCCTGCTGTGGGATGAGCGCTACAAGGGCAAGATCGGCAGCCTCGGTTCCGCCGGCGATGCCTGGTGGTGCGCGGCGATTTACGCCGGCATCGATTTCAAGGACATTGCCAATAAAGAAAGCCTGGACAAGGTCGCGGCCCTGCTACGCAAGCAGCGTCCGCTGATACGCATGTACAGCGACGATGTCACCAGCCTCGAACAGGCGCTTGCCTCCGGTGAACTGGTGGCCGCGATGACCTGGAACAGCTCGGCAACCACGCTCAAAGGGGAGGGTGTCCCGGTTGACTTTGCCAAGCCCAAGGAAGGCGCGCTGACCTGGGTATGCGGTCTGATGTTGCATGCAAAGGCACCCAAGTACGACATGGCGCATGAACTGATCGATTCGCTGCTCAGCGTCGAGCGCGGAATATTAATGATCGAGGAAGAAGGTTACGGACATTCCAATGCCAAGGCGATGGCAGCGGTTTCGGATGAAAGACTGACAGCCCTTGGCCTCGATCGCGATCCGCAGAAAGTGCTCGGATCCGGCAAGTTCATGGTCCCTCAGGAACAGGATTTCGAAACCAAGTCCAACGAATTGTTCGAAATGATCAAGGCTGGATTCTAAACAACCGATTTTCCTCGGAAATTTGGCGACCAGGGACGGTCGCATCTTGTTCAACAGCTATCGTAGATTATCGGTAACCCTGATCTCAGGGAACTTCAAATAAGCGAGAGTCTAATATGACCCGAGACGCGCGTTACGACGTCCTTTTCGAACCGGTAAAGATCGGTCCGGTTACCGCTAAAAACCGCTTTTACCAGGTGCCACATTGCAACGGCATGGGCTTCAACTGGCCGCAGACCCACGCAAAAATGCGTGAAGCCAAGGCCGAGGGTGGCTGGGCCGTTATCTGCACAGAAGAGTGCATGATCCACCCGACTTCAGATTACACGCCCGAACCGCAGGCGCGCCTGTGGGACGACTACGACATCAGGTGCCTGGGACTGATGGTCGAAGGCGTGCATCGCCACGGTGCGCTCGCCGGGGTGCAGCTGGCGCACAACGGCGTCGGTGCCCAGAACCTCTACACACGCATGACGCCAATCGGCCCGTCGCACCAGGCTGCGGTCGAAAATCAGCCGACCCACACGCGCGGCATGAGTAAAACCGATATCCGCGAGTTTCGTCGCTGGCACCGCGATGCCGCACTGCGCGCCAAAAAGGCTGACGCCGATATCGTTTACGTTTACGCAGGTCACGATTCGACGCTGCTGATGCATTTTCTTTCGGCGCGGCGCAATCAGCGCAGCGACGAGTACGGTGGCAGCCTGGAAAACCGCGTGCGCCTGTTCCGCGAAGTGCTCGAGGACACTCACGACGCCGTCGGCGATCGCTGCGCGATTGCGATCCGCATGGCGGTTGACGAATTGCTCGGTCCGGAAGGCATTACCAGCGACGGCGAAGGCCGTGAAATTATCGAGATGCTGGCCGAAATGCCCGACCTGTGGGACATCAACGTCAGCAGCTGGGAAAACGATTCGCAGACTTCACGCTTTTCCGACGAAGGCTTCCAGGAGCAGTACGTCGATTTCGTCAAAAGTGTCACCACCAAACCCGTGGTCGGCGTCGGTCGTTTCACCTCGCCCGACGCGATGGTCAGCCAGATCAATCGTGGCGTACTCGACATGATCGGTGCGGCGCGGCCATCCATCGCCGATCCGTTCCTGCCGCAGAAGATCGAGCAAGGTCGCATCGACGAAATCCGTGAGTGCATCGGTTGCAATACCTGCGTCTCCGGACAGCTGACCTTCACGCCGATGCGCTGCACACAGAATCCGACCGTCGGCGAGGAATGGCGCCGTAACTGGCATCCGGAAAAAATTGCAGCTAAAGGATCGGACGACAGCGTACTCATCGTCGGCGCCGGCCCGGCCGGGCTCGAGGCCGCACGCGCACTGGGACAGCGCGGTTACCCGGTAACGCTGGCAGAGGCACAAACCGAGGCCGGCGGGCGCGTTACGCGTGAAAGCCAGCTTCCCGGGCTGGCCGCCTGGGCGCGCGTGCGCGACTGGCGCCTGGGCCGCATCCAGCCGATGGCGAACGTCGAGTTCTACCTCGATAACCGCCTGACCGCCGAGGATATCCTGGCGATGGACTACAAACATGTCATTCTCGCTACCGGCGCAGGCTGGCGCGACGGTGGCGTCGGCGTCACCAACTGGCAGGCGATTCCCGGCGCCGACCAGGATCACGTGATAACCCCGGAAGACATTTTCGCCGGACGCGGGGTAAACGGCCCGGTAGTTGTTTTCGATGATGACAATTACTACATGGGCGCATTGATCGCCGAAAAGCTCAAACTCGACGCTCACGATGTCACCCTGGTGACCCCGGCAGCGCAGGTTTCGTCCTGGACCGAGCATACGCTCGAGCAGCACCGCATCCAGGCGCATGTACTCGAACTCGGTATCGGGGTCGTAACTTCAAAAAACATCACCCGCATCGGCAGCGACGCGGTCGAGACCGCCTGTGTCTACACCGACAAGCCGGGCACTCTCCCGGCCACAACCGTCGTGCTGGTAACATCGCGCCAGCCCAACGATGAACTGCTGCTCGAGCTGAATGCCGATTCGGATCGTCTCGCTGATGCTGGCATTTCCTCGGTAACGGCTATCGGCGACTGCAACTGCCCGTCGACGATCGCTGCGGCGGTACACGACGGCCACCGGGTCGCGCGCGAACTCGATGCGCCGCCGGACAACCCTGATCTGCCGTTTCGCAGAGAGGAAATCCGGCTCGATGATTTTGAAATTCAGGGATCTCATTAATGCACAAGCGAGACTCCCGCTACGACATACTGTTCGAACCGGTTCAGATCGGTCCGGTCACGGCCAGGAACCGTTTTTACCAGGTGCCGCACTGCACCGGCCTCGGCTGGCTCAGACCGCGCATGGTCGCGGAACTGCGCGGCACCAAAGCCGAGGGCGGCTGGGGCGTGGTCTGCACCGAGTATTGTTCGATTCATCCCGGATCGGATGATCTGCCTCACCCTTATGCATCCCTGTGGGATGACGGTGATATCCGCGCGCACGCGTTGATGACCGAAAAGGTGCACGAACATGGCGGTCTCGCCGGCGCCGAGCTCTGGGTCGGCGGCTCGCGCTCGACCAACCTGTTCACGCGTGAGGTAGCAATGGACGTCAACCACATGCCGAACGCGGTCGGTATTCCGTTCCAGGCGCGCAAGATGGACAAATCCGACATCCGCGAGGTGCGTCGCTGGCACCGTAACGCCGCGCTGCGCGCCAGGCAAGCCGGCTTCGACATCGTCTATGTTTATGCCACACACCACTATATGCTGGCGCATTTCCTGAATCCCAAAACCAACACACGAACCGACGAGTATGGCGGTTCGCTGGAAAATCGCGTACGCCTGGTGCGCGAACTGATCGAGGAAACCAAAGACGCGGTCGGTGACACCTGCGCGGTAGCGGTACGCTTTTCCGCCGACGAGCAAGACAGTGACGACGAGCCGATCATCGGCGAACACCGCGAGATGATTGAAATGCTGGCCGAACTACCGGACCTGTGGGATATCAACATCAAGGATTACTCACGCGAAATGGGCGTTTCGCGTTTTATCCGCGAGGGTTCGCTCGAGGCCTACATGTCTTACGTTAAATCGGTTACCACAAAACCGGTCGTCAGCGTCGGCCGGTTTACATCACCGGATACCATGGTATCGCAGGTTAAGCGCGGCATCGTCGATTTCATCGGCGCTGCGCGGCCGTCGATCGCCGATCCGTTCCTGCCGAAAAAAATCGAGGAAGGCCGCATCGACGAAATCCGTGAATGCATCGGCTGCAATATCTGTTACACCGGCGACAGCACCGGCACGCCGATCCGCTGTACGCAGAACCCGACCATGAGCGAGGAATGGCGCCTTGGCTGGCACCCGGAAAAAATTGCGCCGAAAGGTTCTGATTCGATGGTGTTGGTTGTCGGCGGCGGGCCCGCCGGGCTCGAAGCCACGCGTGCGCTCGGTCAGCGCGGCTACCACGTTTTGCTGGCCGAGGCCGAGCATAGCCTCGGTGGCCGCGTTTCGCGAGAATCGGAACTGCCGGGGCTCGGCGAATGGGCCCGCGTGCGCAACTACCGCGTGCACCAGATCCAGCATATGCATAATGTGGACGTCTACTACGACAATTTGATGGATGCCGAGCACGTGCTCGCGGTCGAAGCACAGCATATCGTGATCGCTACCGGCGCGCGCTGGCTCGCCAACGGCCGCGGCCTCTACAACGCCGAGCCGCTGGCCGAACTCGGCCCACCGGAACAGGTATTCACACCGGATGACATCATGGCCGGGCGCCTGCCCGAGGGGCCAACGTTGATCTACGACGACGACCATTACTACATGGCCAATGTCATCGCTGAGCTGCTCGCAGGCAAAGGCATTCCGGTGACGCTGGTTACACCCGAGGTCATGCTGTCGTCCTGGGGTGACAACACCGGTGAACAGGGTCGGGTTCAGCGCCGCATGATGGAACTCGGCGTCAGGATCATCACCTCGCACAGCCTCGCCGCCTACAATGGAAGCGAAGCACAGATCGAGTGCAGCTATACCGGCAACCGGCAGGCGATAGCCGCCGAGGCCGTGGTCACGGTCACGCTGCGTGAACCGAACGATGCGCTGTACGACGAATTGCAACAGCGACTCGAAGGCGAGACTGACTACCGGCCTGAATCCGTGACCCGCATCGGCGATTGCGAAGCGCCATCGATCATCGCCGGCGCGGTTTACTCCGGCCACCGCTACGCGCGCGAACTCGACACCGAGGTCGATCCGGACAATCGTATGAAATACGACCGGGTGTTTTTCGACGAGGTCCAGGAGAAACCCGGGCAAAAGCAGACACACCCCGATTATCTCGACACACTGCTGCGTTACTACGAGGAAGAAATCAATGGGGAGTCCTATTTTTACGGGCTGGCAGAACATTTCAGCGAACGCGAAAAGACGATCCTGCTGGCGCGCGCCGAGCGCGTCGCGGCACAGGCAGTCGAACCGCTGCTCGAAAAATATGGCCTGACGCCGCGCCTGGAATCGGATCTGTTAGACGAGGGCCGCGAATACGTCCCGCGTCACCGCGATTATGCCTGGCACGAATTCATGGCCTACATCGTCGAACGCTATCCGGACTACCTCGACGATTTCAAGGCACTGGAAAAGATGGCACCACCCGAGGATTTGCCGGCGCTCGAGCGCCTGACCGAGCACGAGGTGGTGGTCATCGAATTCGCGCAAAAAGAGCTGGCAGGAGAGCCCGACAGCACGGCGCCATTGCTGAGCTACCTGGGCGAATCACAATAATGCGCAGGGGCATCGTCATGGCGTTGACAGTGTTCGGCCTGATGGCCTGTGCGGAACCCGAGGCCCGGGCGCCAGCAGACAGTAACCTGTCGCCGACGACCGTCGCCGACGAATGTTACTGCAGCGTTCGCAAGCGCCAGCAGGTCAAAGCGCGGCAGGATAAGAAAAAGCTGCTTGATCCGGAATAGAATTGCGGATTTACTGGCCATACACCCAACCCGAATAGTCTCGATCCGGTCCCATGTTCCACATGATTTCCTGCTTCAATCTCAAACCCGGCGAGGACATCGAATCCTTCCGTTTTGCCTATACATGCTTCGTCGATGAAATGAAAAGAGTCGACCTGGTCGAATCCAGCGGCCCGGTCGGCCGGCGTCAGAACGACACACCGATGGATACCGACGACGCGCGCGATCACCAGTACTTCGCCGTCATGTCGTTTCGCGACCGCGCTCAGGTCAACGCCGCCTATGACCACATCATGCAGCATGTCGGCACCACCGATGACGCGCACGACGCGGTTTACATGCGCGTGCTCGATCCGGTTTTCATCTGCTGGCAGGATTTACCTTAGGACTTACCGTTCTCCATGACCATGACGTATCCCAACGGGGGCTTCGTCGGGCTATCCTCCAGGTCTGAACAGAAAAACGAAATGTCGTAATCCAGTTCCTTGAAGCTTTGCAGCGTCATGCCGCTGTTGATGCCCGCCATCAGGATGGCGTCGAGCCGGTGCATGAAACTGAAGTTTGGCTGTGATTCGTATTCTTCACCGCCATAATAATCGAGACCGGTGGTTTCCTCCCAGACGTGGTCATCGAAGTAGGAGTGCTGGATCGAGGATTTATCGCCATCGACACCCGGTTCGTACATGAACAGGATCGGGTGCATTTCTTCCATGACCAGTTTGCCGCCGGGTTTGAGCAGGCCCTGCAGGATCCGGAAGAAGGCCTCCAGGTCAGGCATCCAGCTGAGCACCCCGATCGTGGTCAAGACGATGTCGAACGACGCCTCGAGATCCCGAGGAAGGTCATAAACATCGCTCTGAATCAGTTCGACCTGGTCTTCGGCCCCGGCAATTTCGATCATCTGCCTGCCGTGCGCCAGAAATTCCTCGGCCGAGTCAACCCCGACGCAACGTGACGCGCCCATGTTACGCAGCGACAGGGTCTCCACGCCATTGTTACAGCAGACCTGTATGACGCTCTTGCCCTTGACGCCGACCCGCAGCAGTGTTTCCAGGATTTCATCCTCGAAGGTGACGTGATCGGGATTTTTGAAAGCCTCGAACAATTCGTCGTTATTAATCGCGGCGTGTCGCGACGCTGCCTCATTCCATGCGACACGGTTGGCGCGGGTATACTCTTCGCGGGTTTTTGCCATGGTATTGCCCAGTCATCCTGTTAAAGTTCCTCGACATCCTAATCGAAACCACACGATGACCAAAGCAACTTTTCCAGCTACTGTTAAAGCGCTGACCAGTGACTGGTTGACCCGGACACTGCGGGCTGACGGAACTTTGAAGGAGGCCCGTGTCTCGGGTTTTTCTGTCCAACCGCTCAGTGAGGGGCGCAGGGCTGGAATCTGCCCGCAGTCCTCGATCAGGCAATCGCCAAAGCCCAGGAGGGTCGCCCGGGTCCTGAGCCGACCTGATGCAATCGTACCCGTGAAACTTGCTCGCAAACGCCGCCGGTGCCATCATCGAATCTGTATTTTTTCGATGAATCCGCTTATCCTTTAAATGGTAAATATATGTCATTAAATCGTTTGTTCACCCCATACGAGATTCGGGGCCATGAGTTTCGCAACCGCATTTTCTCCTCAGCCCATCAAACGATTCTCGCGCGAAACGGATCGCCCGGCATGGAAATGGCTGCCTATCACGAAGCCAGGGCCCGTGGTGGGGCGGGGCTGATTATCCTCGAGTCCTCGCGTCCCTACTCCGACGACGTATCCGCCAGCTACTACATCGATTCCAGCACAGACGCCTGTATTCCGGGCTATGGCATAGTGGCAGACGCGGTACACAAACATGGCTGCAAGGTTTTTGGCCAGATCAACCATGGCGGGCGCATCGCCTATACCCACGAAGGCATGCAAATCGTCTCGCACGCGCCCTCGATGGTGCCGGACCACCGCTTCCACTGTATGCCGCGGGTCATGTCCACCGACTATGTCAGGAAAATCATCACCGCCTTTGCCGCAGCCGCCGGGCGCATGGCGGAGGCGGGTCTCGATGGCGCGGAGTTGACCGCCAGTCACGGCATGTTGATCGCCCAGTTCCTGAACCCGCAAACCAACTTTCGCGAGGACGAGTTCGGCGGCTCCAGCGAGAACCGGTTTCGTATTGTCTCCGAAATGATTGCCACGACCCGCGAGGTCGTGGGCAACGATTTCATCATCGGCTTGCGCATCTCGGCAGAAGAACTGGAGCCTGATGGCCTGGACCAGTCGGCCTGGCTGGATATCTGCCGCCGCCTGGGCGACGAACGGGAACTGGACTATCTGAACGTCACCGTCGGCTCCATGACGGGTCTCGGGGGTTCCGTCCACGTGGTGCCATCGATGTTTATCGATCACGCTTATACCGCACCCCAGGCGGGCCTCATCAAGCGCGAGGTACCACAAGCCGTGCTGGTCACCGGACGCATCAACCAGCCGCAACTGGCGGAGCAGGTACTGGCCGAGGGGCAGGCGGATATGTGTGGCATGACGCGGGCCCTGATTTCCGACCCGGAGATGCCCAACAAGGCCCGTGCCGGACAGCTTGACGATATTCGCGCCTGTATCGGCTGCAACCAGGCCTGCATCGGGCACTACCACCAGGGGGTTCGCATCTCCTGCATACAGCATCCGGTTACCGGTCGTGAGTTGATACTGGGCACCCAACCCCCAACAAAAACAGCGCGCAAGATCCTGGTTGCCGGTGGCGGTCCCGCTGGCATGAAGGCGGCCGCCGTTGCCGCAGAACGCGGTCACCACGTCATCCTGTGCGAGAAAGACCGGGGCCTGGGTGGCCAGACACTATTGGCGCAAACCTTACCCGGCCGCGCCGAGTTCGGCGTCATGGTCGATAACCTGCGTCATGAAATGGAGCTGAATGCCGTCGATGTTCGACTCAACAAGATGGTCGACATGACATTGATCGAGGCCGAAAAACCGGATGCCATCATCATTGCCACCGGGGCCACGCCTTACCTGCCTGACCTGGATATCTCGGAAGAAACCCACGCCGCCGACGC
>JAAESG010000399.1 GCA_024229615.1 Gammaproteobacteria bacterium
ATTCCCTAAATCCGACAGGCTCCTAGGGCATTTTGCCCAAAGTCAGATACCCATGCTCGTGTGTTTCATGGATCATCTCCCACAACAACCTGTACGGACTGCTGCGCTGATCGGTATTTCACAACCCATCGAGGAACTCTTGCCAGTCACCTCCAGCAGACTGATACTTATCGGTATTTAGCGGATAGCAAGCGTGTCGGTCCTTCCGACACGGGGGCGACGATGATATTGGATTCACCCTTGAAATCTTCGTCGAACCCGGTTGTGGTGCATAATTTTTCAACTTCGTCCACGGCCTGGTTGATGATTTCAATCAACACATTCTGGCTTCTTGCCCTGCTTCGGAGTGCAGTAAAATCGTCTCTTCTGCAAAGCGCAAAAGTAACGTATCAACATGTCTCGAAATAAAGCCTTTCCGGGGTTCATCGATAACGTTCTGAATTTGCCTTTAGGCTTAAAGATCCCACGCATTTGGCCGATCAATACAGGCGACACTGTTTTTTCAAGCAACCGGGTATTCTATGGATCTGGCCTCACTCATTGGCATAATTTCGGGCATCGGGCTGATTGTCTTTGCGATCATACTTGGCGGCGACATGCACAATTTTCTAAACATGCCCGGAATGATGATTGTCATGGGAGGAACCATGGCGGCTACTTTACTGACCTTTCAATTCAAAGATGTGCTGACTGCCTTTAAAAGTGCGTATTTCGTATTTTCCTCACCCAAGCAGGATTCACAGGAACTGATCAACACCATGATTAAAATCGGTACCATCAGCCGCCGCAAGGGATTGTTGAGCCTGATGGATGTCAAAACCAGTTCGCCTTTTTTAAAACGGGTCTGTACTTTAATTGCCGATGCCGCCGACGAGGATACGTTGCGATCGGCAATGCGCACTGAAATTGAATCCATGCAAATGCGCCATTTCATCGTGCAGGATGTGTTTCGCAAAATGGCAATGTATGCACCGTCCTTTGGTATGCTCGGTACGTTAATCGGCCTGATTCAGATGCTGTCGCTTTTGGCGAGCCCTGATAATCTCGGACCTGCGATGGCAATTGCCCTGTTGACTACCTTTTACGGGACCTTGTTGTCGACCGCGATCTTTCTACCCATCGCCGGAAAATTGCGTTCTCGAACATTGCTCGAAGTGATGAATTTTGAAATCATTTTTCAAGGAGCAGTCAGTATTTTGCAGGACAATAACCCGCTATCGGTTTATGAAAAGTTGTCTTCGTTCGTACCCGCAAAGAAACGTAAACCCATGCAGAAACTGAGGCAGCGTAGCTAGTGGTTTCCAAATCCACCGCATCTGGTCCGAGAGACCACTAATGTCAGCGCGTTCCTTCAGTGGTACTTTCGATGACGAAGAAGGTGGTGGCGCCTGGGTTGTTACCTTCGCTGACATGATGACCCTGATCCTGGTGTTCTTCATACTCTTGTATACGCTTGCCGATTTCGAGGATGAAGCCTATAAGGAATTGGTCGAATCGGTGCAGGTGATAGACGGAGATGGCAATCAGGTGAGTGTGATCGATTTTGCGACTCGCAAGGGTAGGAACCCCGAACCACTCAAGGCAATCGAAGACATGCTAGGCATGAACCCGGGTGAACTTCCGCTACAAAATCTGAAGCCGGCACTGGTGGCAGAAATGGAAAGCATGATTAACAGCACGGATCTGGCGGATAGCGTCGATCTCACCTACAACGGCGATAAAATTAATCTGCAAATTGACGGGCGTTACCTGTTCGAATCGGGTCGGGCAGAACTGAAGGATCGAGCCAGATTCATTTTCGCCAATCTTGGTCAGATGTTTCGCGATTATGCCGACTACAGTATCGCGATCCGCGGTCATACCGATGATCGAAATATCGAAACAACCCAGTTCCCTTCAAACTGGGAACTTTCAGCCGTGCGTGCCACCACGGTGCTCAGATTTTTTATTCAACAGGGCATAGATCCTGAACGAATGACGGCGACGGGTTATGCCGATTACTTACCCCTGGTAGACAACAACAGTGTCGAGAACAGGGCTAGAAACCGGAGAGTTGAGTTTGTTCTGGAAAAAGAAAAAGAAAGTTGATGTCGTGCTCGATGCGCGTCACAGCGACAATCGAGCGGCCTACCGTATCGCGCCGGATCTCACGCAGCCGGTGATCATTTCGATCATGGGAAATTCTTTCAATGCGCTCAATGTCAGTGGTACCGGCGTCGCTTTCAGGTCGCATAATTTCACCGTCGGGACCCAGTCCGCGGCGACCATTCGATTGCCCTGTGAGGATAAGATTTTTCCGGTCGTTCTGGAGGTTGTCGCCAAACAAGCTGACCTGTGTCGTTGTAGTTTTGTTGAAATTCACGAAGATGCCGAAAATCTACTACACTCATACATACTAGAGTTGCAAAAGCGGAAAATCAGGCACAACAACGGACATGAGTAAACAGCGTCTGAACTATGAGCCCGATATTTTTTGAAGTGAAAACTGCCTGAAATTTCAGTCATTTATTGGAACTATCTCTTGAATTGGATTGATTTTCGGTTTGAAATCGGCCATCATATGCGGCTCCTTGGCGGTATAATAACTACCAAAGCCAAGTATCTGATTTTGTTACATTTTTTTGGGAAGCGGTCTTGATAAAACAGCGCACGTTGAAGAATGTAATCCGCGCCATGGGCGTAGGTTTGCACACAGGGAAAAAGGTATATTTGACCTTACGTCCGGCACCGATTGACTCCGGTATTCGTTTCCGTCGTATTGACCTGGACGATCCAGTCGAAATTCTGGCGCGTCCGGAAAAGGTTGGCGATACCAACTTATCCACCACACTGATGGAAAAAGGTGTCCGTATATCGACAGTCGAACACCTGTTGTCGGCGATTGCCGGGCTTGGTATCGATAATGCTTATATTGATCTCAGCGCGGAAGAAGTACCGATCATGGATGGTAGCTCGGGCCCGTTTGTTTTCCTGATTCAGTCAGCTGGTATCGTCGAACAGAACCAGGCCAAGAAATTTATCAAGATCAAGAAACCTGTTCGAGTTGAAGATGGGGACAAATGGGTTGAGTTCAAACCATTCAACGGGTTCAAGGTCAGTTTCGAAATAGATTTCGATCACCCGCTATTTACCAAGCGAAAGCAAACTTGTCATATCAATTTTTCCACAACTTCTTTCGTGAAGGAAGTGAGTCGGGCAAGAACCTTCGGTTTCCAGAAGGATATCGAGTTTTTGCGTGCGAACAATCTCGCTCTCGGTGGCAGCCAGGACAATGCAATCGTGCTCGATGATTACCGGGTACTGAATGAAGATGGGTTGAGATACGACAATGAGTTTGTAAAACATAAGATACTCGATTCGATCGGCGACCTCTACTTGCTAGGTCACAGCCTGATTGGCGCTTTTTCGGGCTACAAATCAGGGCATGCGCTGAATAATCGTTTACTGTTGACCCTGCTTGGCGACTCTGACGCCTGGGAAGAAGTCACCTTTGAGGATGCTTCGACCGCGCCAATTTCATATGCCCAGCCGGTAGAAGCAACCGTTTAGGTATCGATGTGAATATACTCTTCCTGTCATCAAATAAAGGCAAAATTTGCGGCTTGAATCTCGCCAAGCCTCTGCATTTGTTGGCTTTGGTTGGGATGCTTGGAGCGTTTATGTCGGCCTCGGTATATCTGGGGTACACCCTTAATCCAAATCAGGATAACCAGGCCCTGATCGACGAATGGCAAGCGGATGTGCACCATCAACAGGTTCAGTTAACGAATATTCGTGAAGAGGCCGATGCGGATGTCGATGCGCTGTCCTCCCGGATTGGCTTGTTGCAGGCACATGTTATGCGCCTCGATGCCCTCGGACGTAAACTGGTACAGATGGCCAGTATCGACAAGACAGAATTCGATTTTGACAGTACCCCGGCTATCGGTGGCCCCGAGGCGGACAGCAACAATGGACTGGAACCGAGTGAAGTTTCGCAGGCTATCGATCATCTGAGCAGGGAGCTAGGCAAGCGTGAGAACCAGCTTCAAGTGCTGGAGAATCTGGTACTGAACGAAAATCTGCAAAAGGAAGTGTTACCCAGAGGGCGTCCCATCTTGAAAGGTTGGCTGTCTTCCTACTTCGGTATGCGCACTCACCCCATATCCGGGCGTCGTGAAATGCACAAAGGGATTGATTTCGCGGGTAAAATGGGCGGGCCTGTCATTGCCGTAGCCAAGGGTGTTGTCGTATACGCCGCAAAACGATACAACTATGGGCAGGTCGTCGATATTGCCCATGGTAATGGTTACGTGACTCGTTATGCACATAACTCAAAGATCCTGGTTTCGGTCGGTGATACGGTTGAAAAAGGATTTAAGATCGCAGAAATTGGATCTTCGGGTCGGTCGACCGGCCCACATGTACACTTTGAAGTGATCAAGAACGGTCGCGAAGTCAACCCGGTACGTTTCATTCGTGCAGTGAATTGATCTGGGCGTTGTTTTTCAACACCCGGCTTGAAACTTTTCAAGTAACCTCCACCTCTGATAGTTGTCCTGTTAAAGCAGTCGTCTGATGTTGTCTAAAATTACAAAAAAGGTATTCGGTAGTCGTAATGACCGAATCGTCAAGAAGCTCAAGCAACGTGTCAATCAAATTAATCAATTCGAGCCGGAATTACAGGCTCTCGACGATACACAGCTAAAGCAGAAAACCGAACAGTTTAAGCAACGTCTCGATAACGGGGAGACCCTCGAACAATTGCTGGACGAAGCCTTTGCGGTATGCCGGGAAGCTTCGGTACGCGCTCTGGGTATGCGTCACTACGATGTACAGCTGATCGGTGGCATGATTCTGCACAACAATCAGATCACTGAAATGCGTACCGGTGAGGGTAAGACCCTGGTCGCGACCTTACCGGCCTATCTCAATGCGCTGAGCGGTAAGGGTGTGCATATCGTTACCGTGAATGATTACCTGGCCGAGCGTGATTCCGAATGGATGGGGAAAATATATAATTTTCTCGGTCTGAGTGTCGGCGTTGTATTGAGTTCGATGGATTACGATACGAAGCGTGAATCCTATAGTACCGACATCACCTATGGCACCAACAATCAGTTCGGTTTTGACTATATGCATGACAATTTGTGTTTCTCACTGGAAGAGCGAGTCCAGCGAGAATTGAATTATGCCATTGTCGATGAGGTTGACTCTATTCTGATCGACGAGGCGCGTACGCCTTTGATCATTTCCGGTCAGGCCAGCGATAGTTCTGATCTATATACGCGGATCAACAGTGTTATCCCGAGTATGACAAGGGTCGCGGATGAAGATGGTCCTGGGGATTACAGTGTCGATGAAAAATCCAAGCAGGCTTTTCTAACCGAATCAGGTCACGATACGGCAGAGTTACTGATGGTCAAAGCAGGACTGCTGAATGAAGGCGAAAGTCTGTACGATGCAGCCAATATTGCGTTGGTGCACCATCTCAATGCAGCACTGCGGGCCCATTCGATATACAGCCGGGACGTCGATTATATTGTGCAGGACAACTCGATTGTCATCGTCGATGAGTTTACCGGTCGGACCATGCCGGGCCGGCGTTGGTCGGAAGGTCTACACCAGGCGATCGAAGCGAAGGAAGGGGTTAGTATTCAGCACGAAAACCAGACAATTGCATCGATTACCTTTCAAAATTATTTCAGGCTTTACCACAAATTGGCCGGAATGACCGGTACCGCAGACACCGAAGCTTTCGAATTTCAGCAAATTTACGGTTTGGAGGTTCTTGTTGTACCGACCAATCAGCCGATGGTGCGCGATGATTTAGGCGACCTGATATACCTGACAGCGCGCGAGAAATACGATTCGATCATCGACGACATACGCGATTGTGTTGCCCGGGGGCAGCCAGTCCTGGTCGGTACCACTTCGGTAGAAACCTCAGAATATCTTTCCGGATTGCTCGACAAGGTAAATATCGAGCACCAGATTCTGAACGCCAAGCAACACGAACGTGAAGCCAAAATTATCGCAGACGCCGGCATACCGGCTACGGTTACGATAGCCACCAATATGGCTGGTCGTGGTACCGATATCGTGCTGGGTGGCAATCTGGACGTGGATTTGAAGGAAATTCCTGAAGATCAGACTGAACAACGCAGTAAGCTGACCGAGGAATGGAAGCTGCGTCACGACGAGGTAATTGGTGCCGGCGGCTTGCATATCATTGGTACCGAAAGGCACGAGTCCAGACGTATCGACAATCAGTTACGTGGCCGGTCGGGACGTCAGGGTGATCCGGGGTCGACGCGCTTTTACCTGTCGATGGAAGACAGCCTGATGCGCATATTCGCATCCGAGAAGGTTGCCGGGTTAATGCAGAAACTGGGTATGGAAGAGGGAGAGGCGATCGAACATCCGTGGGTGAGCCGGGCCATCGAAAACGCACAACGCAAGGTCGAGGCACACAATTTCGATATCCGTAAACAGTTGTTGCAGTATGACGATGTCGCCAATGATCAGCGTAAGGTCATCTATCAGCAACGCAACGATTTGCTGCATAGTGAAAGCATTTCGGAAGCGATTTCGAACATGCGCAAGGATGTGTTGCAGGGAATGTTCCGCGCACATGTGCCCATCAACACGCTCGATGAACAATGGGATATCGAAGGCCTGGAACAGACGCTCGCAAATGAATTTGGCGTCGAGTTATCGGTGCAGAACTGGCTCGATAATGAAGAACAGATCACCGGCGAAGATATTTACGATCGAATCGCGGAAAATTTCGAGCAAGTCTATCAGAGCAAGGCAGAAACACTGGGCGACGAGCTAATGGTACGCCTGGAAAAAGAAATTACATTGATGATACTGGATCGACATTGGAAGGAACATCTGGCGGCGATGGATTATCTACGCCAGGGCATCGGTCTGCGCGGTTACGCACAAAAGAATCCGGTACAGGAGTACAAGCGTGAATCCTTCCAGATGTTCACCGACATGCTCGATGGTATCAACTATGAAGTGGTACAGGCATTGGCCAGGGTGCAAATTCGGGATGAAGAACAGGTAGAAGCACTGGAACAAAGCCATCAGCCCGACCAGGACATCAAGATGGAGCATGCCAGTGCGAACAATCCGTTGAGTCTTGAGCAGCATGATGAAGAGCAGGCGCAGCCTTATGTGCGTAAGGATCGTAAGATCGGGCGAAACGAGCCTTGCTGGTGTGGTTCAGGTAAAAAGTTCAAGCAATGTCATGGTAAATTGTAGAGGTTGCTTGCATGGCAGTAGGACTTAAACCGCCCGCCCAGCTGCATCCTGTCAAAGGCATACGTCTGAGTGCGACACATTGCGGGATCAAACAGGATGATACACTAAAGGACCTGACTTTGATCGAAATCGGAGAGGGCGCGAATGTCGCAGCCGTGTTTACTCGAAATCGATTCTGTGCTGCACCGGTGACGCTTGCACGCCAACATTTACAACAAAATCAAGCGAGTGCATTCTTGCTGATTAATTCGGGCAATGCTAACGCCGGTACCGGCGCTAGCGGTCTGGATGCGGCGGCCCGGTCCTGTGCTGCCGTGGCGGATGTGGCTCAGGTGGAACCCAGCGCCGTGCTACCGTTTTCTACCGGGGTGATCGCAACGCCGTTGCCCTGTGAAAAAATAATCAATGCAGTCCCGTCAATGCTGTCCTCCCTGGAGACCGATAAGTGGTTGCAGGCCGCCGAGGGTATCATGACCACCGATACGCTACCAAAGGCCTTCAGCAAGCAGGTCAGGGTTGATGGGCAGACTGTTTCGATTACCGGAATTGCTAAAGGTTCGGGCATGATCAAGCCGGATATGGCGACCATGTTGAGCTTTGTTGCAACTGACGCTGCCATCGATGCTGGCGAGTTGCAGGTTTTGCTCAACCAGCTGGTGGCGAAATCATTTAACTCGATAACGGTAGACGGTGATACCTCGACTAACGATGCCTGCGTATTGATTGCAACTGGCGCCAGTGGCGTGTCGGTCGGGAGTGACAATGTTGAACTCATCGCTGCGCTGACAGAGATTTTTGAACACCTGGCACAGTCGATAATTCGTGATGCCGAGGGTGCGACCAAGTTTGTCGTGGTGGATGTAGAAAACGCTCTCAGTATCGAAGATGCCAGAGAGGTCGCCTATTGCATTGCCCATTCCCCACTGGTCAAAACGGCACTGTTTGCGTCGGATCCCAACTGGGGGCGTATCCTCGCCGCAATAGGTCGTGCCCGGATTGATCATCTCGATATAGAGTCGGTAGACCTCTATCTTGGTGATACCTGTTTATTGAAAAATGGTATGCCCGATACCGGGTATACGGAAGCCAGGGGGCAGGCCGCGATGGCTGACGAGGAAGTCAACATCCGTGTTAATTTGAACCAGGGTTGTGAAAATGCCAGAATCTGGACTTCTGATCTGTCTTACGATTATGTCAAGATAAATGCCGAGTACCGTAGCTGATAATCCCGTTATCAACCCGCTTGAAATCAACGAAGATTATATTCATGTCGTAGCGGCACTGATCTGGCATCGGCAGAATCGGCAGCAGTTTCTGATAGCACAACGGCAGAAGGGTAGGCACCTCGAGGACTACTGGGAATTCCCGGGCGGCAAGCTTGAAGTCAACGAGTCTCCGTGGCAGGGGCTACGGCGCGAACTCCATGAAGAAATCAATATCAGGCCAACCAGCGCTGTGCCATATCTGCAGGTGTATTACCGATATCCGGATCGAAATATTTTACTCGACACCTGGTTAGTGGAAGATTACCTGGGTGAAATTAAACCCTGTGAGCAACAGGCCCTTGCCTGGATCGAGCTGACGCAAATTGACTCATATCGATTTCCACCGGCGGATGTTCCGATTCTCGAAGCTATAAAGTGCAACGCGACAACATGAATTCCACGTCCCCCTTGACCTGGGTGGACAGGGTGTCGCCGGTGTTCACCTGCATGAATCTAACCGAATACCGATGTTTGCCTGCGCTGATCTCAGGGTAAATCAGTTTACCGCTTTCGATGCTGATTCGAATCAGTTGGGTTGATTGGCTGGTATCGAGTGACTGCTGATAAAAACCTTTTTCTGCGACAGTCGGTTTCGTGGTATCGCTATCGCGAATGCTGGTCAAAATCAAGCCGATCACTTCTTCCAGTTCGAGGTAAGGCGCGCCCCAGTTTTGCAAATCTCTAAGGCGTTGTTCGTGAGTCTGATTGAGCCAGTAGCGCAGTTGTGGCAGGTCGAAATCGCAGGATCCACCGGGAATCGAAGTACGTTGCTTTATTCCGAGTAAAAAATCGACCCGTTTCAAATGTTCACCCAGTTTGCCATCGAGTCGATGCAGGCGATCGAGAGAATTCTTTTGTTTGCTTAAGATCAGTTCCAGCTTGGAGTGATCGATGCCCTGGTGTTTTGATAATGCCTTCAACGCAGCATGCTGGCGCTCCAGTTCCTTCATTAATTCCTGTTTTAGATCACCGCGTTCCAGCAGGGCGGTAATTTCGAGGATGGTGAGCAACGCGCTATATGCACTCCAGTCTCCTTTTAACGACTCGAAGTAATGAAATCGATTCATTAAAGTCTCGACGCGCAGACACATGCGAATGCGTTCGTTCAGGGGTTGCTCAAAAGTCTGGTATCTGGGCGACATTATTATTGGAGATCTGCAAAACGATTAAAGTATAGCCGAAAACGCATTATACATGTCGATCGGGAGTGTACGGCAATAGCGAGGTTACAAATAGTGTTAACCGGCCCTGGTACTCCTTGAAGGAGTACTAGCATTGCGAAAGCGTCAGGTATGTCTGGTGAAGGTTTGCTACCTGTGATTTTAAATCCTTGCCATCTTCGCTGTTGTCAATGATGTCGTGGGCTTTCGCCAAACGCTGTGTATTGCTCAATTGCTGTGCGAGCATGCGACGTGCAAGAGTTTCATCTATTTGGTCCCGTTTCAGCAAACGATCAATTTGCTTTTGTGTGGGGCAATCGACCACCAGAATCCGATCGACAAGTGACTGGAAATTTGTTTCGAAGAGTAAAGGAACCACCACCAGTACATATTTTGCCCTCGAGTATCCCAAAATTGCCTCGTGACTGCGCTTATAGATGAGCGGATGTAACATGGTTTCGAGCCAGTGTTTCTGCCTCGTATCGGTAAACACAATTTTGCGTAGCTGAGCCCGGTTGATATCGTTGTTGTCCAGAATTTCGTCGCCAAAATGAGCGCAGACCTGGTCGAAGGCAAGTTCACCTGGCTCGAGTAGCTGCCGACTGATGACATCGGTGTCGATGATCGGAACGCCCAGTTCGGCAAACAAGTCGCTAATCGTAGTTTTCCCTGATGCGATTCCTCCGGTTAGACCGACTGAAAACATCTGATTAAAGTGCGAACGCAGTCAGATAAAAACGCATTAACTGGTCACCCCAGAGTAGCGTAATCCAACCTGCTGCGGCGAGATAAGGACCAAAAGGTATCTGCGTGCTACGGCTCGTTTTCTTTAACAAGATCATGCTGATACCGACGCTGGCGCCAACCACGGAGGAGGTGAGGATGACGACGAACAATGGTTTCCATCCTAGCCAGGCACCCAGCATTGCGAGTAGCTTGAAGTCGCCATAGCCCATGCCCTCCTTGCCGGTTATCAATTTGAAGAGCATGAATACAGACCACAGGCTCATGTAGCCCGTGATGACGCCAATGATGCTGTCCTCGAGGCTGACGAATACATCGAACAACGCCAGTAGTATACCGAGCCACAATAAGGGTAGTGTTATGTTATCGGGGAGAAGTTTGTGGCCGATATCGATTCCACTGGCAGCGATTAAACACCAGCTCAAAAACAGTGCGGCCAGGGTTTGCAGGCTGACGCCGAAATGCCAGCCGACGACGACTGAAACCAGACCGGTAAAGAGTTCTACCAGGGGATATTGCGCCGAGATCGAGGTTTTACAACTGGAGCATTTGCCGCCTAAAACCAGGTAACTGATCATCGGGATATTTTCCAACGTGGTAATTTGATGCCCGCAATGACCGCAACGCGAACGCGGTACACTCAGATTGAATTTATCCAGTTCGACCGCAGCGGGTTGTTCGAGAAATTCGAGGCAATCCTGTCGCCATTCACGTTGCATCATTACCGGCAAGCGGTAAATGACAACGTTCAGAAAACTACCAACGACCGCGCCGAAAACGAACAGGGTGCCGAGGAATAGAACCGGTTGTTGCTCGAACAGGGAAATAAGTGATTCGAACAAACAGCTATCCTTAAACCACGGATCCCAGCTTGAAGATAGGCAGGTACATCGCGATGATCAAACCACCGACCAGTACGCCGAGCACTGCCATGATGATTGGTTCGAGCAATGAAGTTAATGCATCGACCGCGTTGTCGACCTCGGTTTCGTAAAAATCGGCCACCTTGGCCAACATTGCATCGAGCGAACCGGCCTCCTCACCGATCGAAACCATTTGAATCGCCATATTCGGGAACAGACCGGTATTGCGCATCGAGGTTTGCAACTGGGTACCTTGTGAAACCTCGTCCCTGATCTTAATACTGGCCTTGTAGTAGATGATATTACCGCATGCGCCTGCGACCGAATCCATCGCTTCGACCAGCGGTACACCGGCAGCCGACATGGTTTCGAGGGTCCTGGAAAATCTGGCGATAGCGGATTTGGTCGCGATCTCTCCGACAACCGGGGCTTTCAAGGCAGTGCGATCAAACCACTCCTGCATCTTGGGTGAAGTCTTCTTGATTCTGAGTAGCAGCCACACGCCACCGGCAATAACGCCCGCAATGACCCACCACCATTGCTGCATAAACTCCGAAAGGTTTATGACAAATCTTGTCAACGCGGGTAGATCGGCACCGAAAGAGTTAAACAATTCCTCGAACTGCGGTACCACGAAGACCAGCAGTATGACGGTGACGATGAAGGCAACCACCAGGACTGCGATAGGATAAAACAGTGCTTTTTTCACCTTTGCCTTGAGTGCCTCGACCTTTTCCTTGTAGGTTGCCAGCTTATCGAGCATGGTTTCAAGCGCACCCGATTGTTCGCCTGCATTGACCAAGTTGATGAACAGGGGGTCGAAATAAAGCGGGTGCTTGGACAGGGCTTCGGCCAGGGACACACCCCCTTCGACTTCGGTCTTGATTTCCAATATTAACTTCTGCATCGTCTGCTTGTCATTACCCTGTCCGATAATCTCGAAAGACTGAACCAGGGGAACACCGGCCTGCATCATAGTTGCGATCTGACGTGCAAAAATCGCGATATCGGACGGTTCCGGTTTGGCTGCACCTCCGAATAACGGTTTCGGTTTTTTCTTGACCTTGAGTGGATTGATGCCCTGCTTGCGCAATTCATTTTTTGCGAGGGTATCGCTAAGCGCGAAAATTTCACCTTTGACTTTGGAGCCGCCACGGTTGGTTCCTTCGTAAGTGAATTCGACTTTTTCTGCTGTTGCTGCTTTCGCTGCCATTACTTAGTCCTTTGTAACCCGGTTTGCTTCTTCGAGACTGATCAAACCCTGTTTAATTTTCTTCATTGCAGATCGGCGCAAGTCATCGATGCCTTCTTTACGGGCCTGATCCGCAAGATCAATCGAATTGGCACCGCCCATGATCAATCGGCCCATTTCCTCGGAAATGCCCATGACCTGGTATATACCGACTCGACCTTTATAGCCGCCGGTACATTTATCGCACCCCACCGCTTTGTAAATCTTGAAATCTTTACCCAGATCTTCCTCGGTAAATCCTTCTTCCAACAATATGTCTCTGGGCAGATCGTCCTGGGTCTTGCAGTCGCCACACAGGCGCCTGCCGAGACGTTGAGCGATGATCAGGTTAACCGATGTGGCAATGTTGAATGCCGGCACACCCATATTCATCAGGCGGGTCAGGGTTTGCGGTGCATCATTGGTGTGCAATGTGGACAGTACGAGGTGTCCGGTTTGTGCCGCCTTGATCGCGATGCCGGCGGTTTCGAGGTCACGTATCTCACCCACCATGATGACATCCGGGTCCTGACGCAGAAATGCCTTCAGGGCTTCTGCGAAGGTCAGGCCCACCTTGTCGTTGACATTGACCTGGTTGATCCCCTCGAGATTGATCTCCGCGGGATCTTCCGCAGTCGAAATGTTGGTTTCCGGCACGTTCAGAATATTCAGACCCGTATATAGCGATACCGTTTTACCGCTACCGGTGGGTCCGGTTACCAGGATCATGCCATAGGGGTTTGCCAGCGCCTGCATATAGAGTTCTTTCTGTTCCGGCTCGTAACCCAGCGCGTCGATACCGAGCTGAGCACTCGACGGATCGAGAATACGCAGCACGACCTTTTCCCCGAACAGGGTGGGGCAGGTATTGACACGAAAGTCGATGGCGCGTTTTTTCGACAGTTTGAGCTTGATACGACCATCCTGTGGTACGCGGCGCTCGGAAATGTCCATGCGCGACATGACCTTGACGCGGGCAGTCAGCTTGGGTGCTATCGTAATCGGTGGCGATGCGACCTCTGACAGTATGCCGTCGATGCGGTAGCGCACGCGATAGCGTTTTTCGTAGGGCTCGAAGTGGATATCCGAGGCGCCTTTGTTGATTGCGTCTAGCAGGATCTTGTTGACGTATTTGACGACCGGTGCATCTTCGGCGTCAGCGGCTGTGGCGCCTTCCTGTTCTTCTTCTTCACCGCCGATATCGAGGTCTTCGAGATCGTCGTCGAGCATGTCACCCATGCCGGTATCCATCGCGCTGACGGCCTTGTCGATGAATTCGATGAGCTGGTCTTCCTGCACCAGCACCGCTTCGGTCGAAAGACCGGTGGCGAATTTGAATTCGTCGAGTGCCTGGGTATTGGTTGGGCTGGATATCGCGACGAACAATCGGTTGCCACGTTTGAACAGCGGTGCCGCGTTGAGCTTGGTGATCAGTTTTTCCGGCACCAGATTGTAGGCGGCCAACTCGGTATCCATGACGGTCAGGTCAAACACCGGCAGGCCGAATTCCTGTGACGAAATCATCGCGATGATGTTCGACGCGACAATCTTGTTTTTGACCAGGTAGCTGGTGAGCTGGATACTTTCCTTGTTGGCGTTTTCGACCGCTTCGATGGCTGCGGATTCATCCAGATGATTATCCAGAACCAGCTTTCTGGCAATCCCGGTGAGATTCATATTGGTGGCGGCCATAGGAGAAATATTTGATTTATGAAAGTGGAATCCTTCGCATAAGTATATTACAGTTTTTTGGGTTTGTTGAGAAATCTACCACCAATTTGAGCATCTGTTCAGAGTATCGCTACCCTTATATAACATCTTGTATATTTTGCATTAAATCAATTGTTTACCAAAAGTATGTAAATCAGTTTGTAAACAAGAGAAATAGTTGGATATCATAGCTTTATCAAGGGTGCGCATACATCAGATGTGTGGCAGTTAAACACAGCTGATATCACGTTCAAGGGTTGTTGGAGAATCTTCATTCCCACCTAAATCCTGATTGTATATTCACCTAGTGCTGTGTTCATTGCGATTGTCGGGGGGAATAAACAACCGGTGACCCGTGTTAGCAAAGATAGCTATTTAGCTGTGTGCACTGATACTAAGGTTGTCGGGTATCCAGATTTTGGCACCTGTTTTGGAGTGCCAGATAATGCAATCCTAGGTGTCTGTCGGGTTTAGTGAGTCGTAACTAGGCGAGTGGGCAATCGAGTCTATTATTTCGGCCTTTTTAGGCGCATGGTGGGCACTCTCCACAACGAAAATATCGGGAAAATGGGCCGCGCGGTTTCCCATCATCGCCGCAGATTCTCCCTAAGTTCGACTGGCTTCTAGCCCGCATTTCTCACCAGCTTTCGTCGCAGTAGAAAGCTGGTGAGAAATGCGGGCTAGAAGCCACTACAGTTAATTCCACGATCAGGGGTTACAGTTAATTCCACGATCAGGGGTAGTCGCTGAACAGCCGTTGCCGGTTGAAGCCCAATTAACACCTGAAGGGGTCAACGTTGGAGTCATCACGACCACTAACGCAACAAGGGCACTAGTCACGCCGGTAGAAGTGATGGTAACAATACCGGCACCGGTAGTGACTATGCCATCAACATAGTTCAGAGTGCTGCCATTATCACCGACAGTTATATCACTTGGGACACCATTGGTGCCGGGAGTTCCACACAGCGCGTTAGTGATTGCACCTTGCTCTTGCGCGCAAAGTGAAATTGAAGTTTTCCAGGTGGCAGATGCTGCAACTGCGCCAGATACCTTGGTGCGCTGGGTGTAATCCGCGTATTGAGGAACAGCGATCGCGGCCAGGATGCCGATAATCGCCACGACGATCATCAATTCGATCAATGTAAAACCAGATTGATTTTTCTTCATTTCTTACCTCCCAC
>JAAESG010000400.1 GCA_024229615.1 Gammaproteobacteria bacterium
GCACGGCATCCACCGTTAGGTTGGCCGTGCAGACAATCCGCTTGCGTTTGATCAGCCAACGTCCATCCGCTTGTTTGATCAATCGCTCATGGTACACGCTGCCTCCCGGACCCCGATCGGTGGCGGCGCCACCCCAATCCAACAGATAGCTCGAAGCCACCGCCTGATGGCCGTGTATATCGATGCGCAGGTTGGTAATCACGTGCTTGCACGGAGGCGGACCATCGAAACCCGCGTCGATCTGCCGATACATGTTACGGATTGCCTCGCGTCCTTCAATTCTTGTGTCGAGACCCTCGCCAAACCCGATGATCTCGAGTTCAGCATCGGCCGTGAACAGTTCCGCCAGCTGATCGGAAAGTCCGCGGTCATGATAGAACGCGTAGTCCAGCAATGTTTCGCGCACAGCATTTACTGCGTCAAGCTCCTCGATCCGCGAGCTGAGTCTTTCGACCTCCTCGTTCAGGCGACGAAGTTCCTGTGTCTGCTCAGTCATATCATCCTCCCCCGCAACAAAACACGGTCGTCGGCGCCAGTGTCGCTGAAGTCAACCTAGCAGGTCGATCCAGTGGACGCATAAAGGAGCGCTGACGATAATTACCAACCCGGACTCAATGGCACGATGTAGAAGATATCAGCCTTGCGCTGACTGAATCGCCATTCGCCATCGACCCGCTCGAACTCATCGAAATAGCGGCCCGCTCCAGTCATCGGAACCGAGGTATTGGCATCGCGGGCAGTCAGCTCGAAATAGCTATCAGCCGATGCACGGTCTCCATCGACGGAGATGCGATGATTGTGTGCGGTGTGGCTCATA
>JAAESG010000401.1 GCA_024229615.1 Gammaproteobacteria bacterium
ATTGGTGGCTCATGAAAGTCTTATATTATGTCCCATTCGAAAAAATCCGGCCTGGGGAGCAGCTGAATGACCCAGAATTAATCAGAGGCTCCCCAGGAGCCTGTCGGATTTGGGGAGTCGTCGTAGTAGATTTCCCCAAGTTCAACAGACTCCTAGTATAGTGAAATCCTTCGCATCCCAAAAGGTCGCGGTTGGGAGAACTTTTTGGGATATAATCAGTCTTTATTTCGGAGAACGGAAGATAAGATTTTATTATCTCCGACTATTATAAACGGATCAGGGTTATCAATGGGGACTAATCTGCTCGATGCAGAGTTGGTGAAACGAGTACAGGCTGGAGATCTTGGTGCTTTCGATGTTCTGGTACAAAAATATCAGCACAAGGTTATCAACTTGATTGGCCGGTTTGTATCCGATCATGCTGAGTGCCAGGACATTGCTCAGGATTCCTTTATAAAGGCGTTCCGCGCAATTAACAACTTCAGGGGCGATAGCCAGTTTTATACCTGGCTCTATCGAATTGCTGCCAACACTGCGAAGAATTATCTGGCGTCTCGCGCGCGTAAATCGCCCGGTTATGCAATCGATGTCGAAGATGCCGAGCATTTTGAGGGTGAATCCGGATTAAAGGAATATTCCACACCTGAGAACCTGCTGCTGACCGATGAAATCAGGGCGACGATTTTCAGTGCTATTGAAAAATTGCCCGAGGATTTGAAGTCGGCGATAACGCTGCGTGAAATCGATGGATTGAGTTACGAGGAAATTGCGGACGTTATGGATTGCCCTATCGGTACGGTGCGATCTAGAATATTTCGTGCACGAGACGTAATCGATAAGGAACTAAGACCCCTGTTAGAGTGACTAAGTAGAAGATTTTAATAGCCGCAAGATAAACCTAGGCTGAATACGAGACTTGGAAATGACAGATTTAGATGACAAATTAGCGTTCCCGCTGGATGACCATCCTGCTGAAAACGCCGATGAGAACCTCGATGAAGTAATTGGCGATGTCAATTTACAGTACCGCATGCGTCGCTACCAGATGATTGGCGAGGTTATGCGCCACGAACTGCCCGATGCCATTGACACCGAATTTCATAGCAATGTTATGCAGCGGATTCGTGCCGAGGCCGAATCGCAAAACACTACTCCGTCGGTGCCGGATAACGCGCAGAGTGCAAACTCTATTCTGAGCTGGGCATGGTTGAAGCCATTTGCCGGTCTGGCGGTAGCTGCGAGTGTTGCCGTAGTTACGGTTTTACTGTGGCAGCCAATCAAGCAGGAATCGGGTTTGAGCGATGACAGCGTTGTCTCGGCGGAGCAGTTGAAGATACAACAGCTTGCCGGTCAGCAGATTCAGGCTAATGCGGTTCCTGTTTCCACCAAAGTGCAACCTGTAGGTATGCGCTGGAAGCTAGAAAGTGAAACACCGGGGCTGCAGCAGAAGTTGAATTCATATCTGGTCAATCACACCGAGTACTCCAGCTCGATGCAAGGATTGATCCCGCAGGCCCGGGTAGCCGGATTTGATACACAGCAGTGATTTGGGACGCAAATTGAATTTTCTTTCGAAACGATTACTCCCAATCCTGCTTCCAACGCTGATCAGCGCACCCGTGTTCGCCGGTCCGGCGATGGAGTGGGTGCAAAAGATGTCCGATGCGATGCGCAATCTGAACTATCGCGGGGATTTCGTCTATTTGCATGAAAATCAGCTCGAAAGTATGCGGATCTCACATTACCGCGATGTGCATGGCGAGAAAGAGCGACTGATTTCGCTCAATGGTGAAGCGCGAGAGGTGATTCGTGACAATCAAAACCTGACCTGTATCTGGCCTTCGAGTCGCAAAGTCGTCATCGATATGTCGCGCAAAAACAATTTCTCTCCGATATTTATTCCCGAAGATATCGTTCGCCTCGAAAAATTCTATGAAATGAAGTTGCTGGGTAAGGATCGGGTCGCCGATATGAGCGTCATGGTTGTACATATTGTTCCCAGGGATAAATTTCGATACGGCATGAAATTCTGGATTAACGAACAGAATGGCTTAATGATGAAATCAAGCCTGATCAATGAAGACAACAAGGTCGTTGAGGAAGTCATGTTTACCAGTTTGAAGGTATACGAAGGGGATGAAAAACTGGTTATTGACACGATGCCACCGATCGATGACAGCTTTACCATGATACGTTTTCACAGTGGTGATAGTTCGAAGTCATTTGATGCCGATCGTTCCTGGAAACTGGAGCAGGCACCGGGAGGATTCTGGCGAGATTCGGTATTTAAACGGCAGATTCCGGGGTCCGAACAATTTGTCCAGCAAATGGTGTTTACCGATGGTCTGGCTTCGCTTTCCGTATTTATCGAGCGTCAGACGCTTGATACGAAAGGTGGGAGTTCGTCTATGGGCGCGGTTAATGCCTATATCCGAATCCTGAATAATCACTCTGTAACGGCCATTGGTGAAGTACCGGCTATTACCGTCAGGCAGCTTGCCGAATCGGTTTCTTATCAGGCGCAGTGAGTATTGCTGAAATTCTGCCCGCGTTGCTGGTTTTGTTTCGCGACTTGCGATCATTCCGCTTTCGCATCAAACTGCGCTGATCTGTAACTTTTATCGAGATTTAAGAGGTGATTACCGAAGCGGCAGTTGTGAAGCGTTGCGACGGCAGGCAGGTTGAACTCGAGTTGCAACGGGGGTCTACTTGCGCTGGATGTGACCTAAACCAGGCCTGTGGTACTGGTGCTCTTGGCCGACTGCTGGGACAGAGACGTAAACCCCTGATCATCGACACCGAGCATGAATATGCACCCGGTGATCGTTTGCTACTCGGCTTGCCTGAATCCGCACTGGTAAAAGTCAGTCTGACGATTTATGGTTTACCCCTGTTGGGGATGGTGGTCGCCGGATTGTTGGCCGTTCTGGCCTCAGCAGCCGAAATTCTGGTCGTCCTGATCGCAATCATCGGATTTTTCTGTGGTTATAAATTCGCGACTTATCTGACACAAAAACTTGAACAAGACCTGTTGGTGCCACATATCATAGAAATTGAGGTGAACCCGGGGACAACTGCGGGGTCATAAAACTGTATTTGACACATTTGGAAGCAGCCAATGAAACTTATAAGCAGACACATTTATCAGACAATCATCGTTATCCTTCTCGGTATGCCCCTGGTAGCCCAGGCTGCCTTGCCCGATTTTACCGTAATTGTCGACCAGGCGAAGGATTCGGTCGTTAATATCAGTACCAAGACCCGGGCAAAGCCCAGCGAACATAAAGAATACAATATTCCCGAACTTCCCGAAGGTTCACCTTTCGGAGAATTGTTCGAAAAGTTTTTTAATCGTGATGATCTGGAACGCAGACGTCGTGATGCACAATCCCTGGGTTCAGGATTCATCATCTCGGATGATGGTTATATTCTGACTAATCACCACGTTATATCTGGCGCTGACGAAGTCATTGTGCGGATGTCAAATCGTAAGGAATACGTGGCCAGGATAGTCGGTTCGGACGAAGCCTCTGATGTCGCGGTGTTAAAGGTAGACGCCGATGACCTGCCGGTTCTGAAGTTTGGCGATTCGGACGAGATTAAGGTTGGTGAATGGGTTTTGGCGATAGGGTCGCCTTTCGGTTTCGATCATTCCGTAACCGCTGGAATTGTCAGTGCCAAGGGACGCAGTCTACCGAGTGATAATTACGTACCGTTCATCCAGACGGATGTGGCAATAAATCCCGGGAACTCTGGTGGCCCGCTGTTCAATCTTGATGGTGAAGTCATCGGCATTAACTCACAGATTTACAGTCGAACGGGCGGGTTCATGGGTTTGTCGTTCGCGATTCCGATTGAAATGGCGGTGGATGTCGCTAGTCAGCTCAAGGAAACCGGCACGGTTTCGCGCGGCTGGCTAGGCGTATTGATCCAGGAAGTCACGCGAGAGCTGGCAGAGTCCTTTGGTATGGAAAATCCACACGGAGCTCTGGTCGCAAAGGTCCTCGATGATAGTCCGGCTGCTGCAGCGGGGCTCGAAGTGGGTGATGTAATCATTGAGTTCAATGGTAAAAAAGTAATGCGTTCAAGCGGGTTACCGCCTTTGGTGGGACGCGCAAAAGTGGGTCAGAAAGCAAGTGTAACCGTGATTCGAAACAAGAAGCGACGCAATATCGGTGTGCAGATTGCAGAATTGCCGGGTGCCATAACTCAGGCAGCCTACAATCCTGAAGACGATGTCATGAAAGAAGAATCGGCACTGGGAATGAAGGTCGAGGAATTGAGTAGCGATGCGCGCAAACGGCTCAAGATCTCGAGTGGAGTACAGGTCGTCGAAGTTGATGCCGCGAGTCCGGCCAGCGATGCCGGAATTTTAAAGGGTGATGTCATCACCATGATCGATAACCGTGAAATTGACTCAATCAATGATTTTGAAGTGGTGACCGACGAATTGAAGTCCGGCAAGTCCGTGGCGCTGCTGGTGCAAAGGCGCGCGGGGCCGGTATTTCTCGCGATCCGCCCGGAAGACTCGTAGTTGGTACCGGCCGATTGGAGTTAGTCCTCTATTACCGCGAACAATGCCACCTGTGCGATGCCATGCGCAAAGCACTCGTGGTATTCTCGCGCAACCATCCCTCGCTTAGCTGGAGAGAAGTAGACATCGATCGAGATGTCGAGTTAATTCGACAATATGACGCGCGTGTGCCCGTGTTGTGCTATAAAAACTCGGAAATCTGCCACTTTTTTTTTGATGAATCGGCGATGGAAGCGGCGCTAGCTTTAGCGTAAACTTCGCGGGTTTTATTTTTTCAATAGCCAGCTCCTCGAGACGCCGGCGATTCTATCATCTAGCGAAATCACGAGGTCGGGGCCGCTTGCATTCATGCGCATGGAGTTAATACGCAATTTTTCGATTATTGCTCATATAGATCATGGGAAATCGACCCTGGCGGATCGATTTATTCAGCTCTGCGGCGGGTTGAGTGAACGCGAGATGGAATCACAGGTACTCGATTCGATGGATCTGGAGCGTGAGCGCGGGATTACCATCAAGGCGCAAAGTGTATCGCTTAAATACCGTGCCAGAAATGGTAGCGAATATACTCTTAACTTTATCGATACACCGGGCCACGTGGACTTTTCATATGAAGTGTCCCGCTCGCTCGCCGCCTGTGAAGGCGCATTATTGATCGTCGATGCGTCGCAGGGCGTAGAAGCGCAAAGTGTTGCCAATTGTTACACCGCAATCGATCTGGACCTCGAAGTGATTCCTGTCTTGAACAAGATTGACTTGCCCGCCGCCGATGCGGATCGAGTGAAGCTCGAGATAGAGGAAATCATTGGACTCGATGCCTCTGAAGCCATCGAGATCAGTGCCAAGACAGGTGTCGGAATCGAAGCGCTACTGGAGCAGATAATAGACAAGATTCCGCCACCGAACGGATCCGAAGAAAGCCGGACCCAGGCCTTGGTAATCGACTCCTGGTTTGATAGTTATGTCGGCGTGATCGTTCTGGTGCGAGTTATGGAAGGGCAGATCAAGCCAAAACAAAAAATCAAAATGATGTCCAGCGGAACTGATTTTCTGGTTGAAAAAGTTGGTATATTTACTCCCAAGCGCAAGCATACCGAGCAGCTGCAGGCTGGCAGTGTCGGTTTTATCATCGCCGGCATCAAGGATATCGAATCAGCCAGGGTAGGGGACACCATTACGCTGGCTCAACAACCAGCCGACAAACCGTTGGCAGATTTTAAGCAGGTTCAACCGCGCGTATTTGCAGGTCTGTTTCCCGTCAGCGCAGATGACTACGAAGACTGCCGTGAAGCGTTGAAGAAGTTGAAGTTGAA
>JAAESG010000402.1 GCA_024229615.1 Gammaproteobacteria bacterium
ACTCTTCTGTGATACCCAGCATAGGACAATTGAATTTCCACCGTTTTACGGGCGGGCAATATAAGCAATGCCTAATAAGTGGAAATCAGTCATGCTGTTTGCCTTTCGGCCTGCCCGATAGAGGAAATTTTCTTAAATATCAATCATATAAAGATGAACGAGGGCTCGTTTTCTGGTATTATTCGTGGTGCTAAGCCATTGATAACACGGAAAAAGAGGCCCTCGTTCAATGTTCATTCTACGCGATCTTCTCCCGCCCCTCCAAGGCGCTTTCTCCGATACCCGGCTCGGTCGCGAACGCGCTCAGTGGTTCATCTATACGTTACTCTCGATCGTCGTACCCTTCACTTCGTCGATGACCTCGAACCTGTTGCGCACCCTGCACACACTATTTGGGTTGTCGCCGGATTCACAGCGCTTTTATACCTTCATGGCCTCGCCAACCTTGCCCTGGGATCGGCTGTGGTGGACGCTCTGGGGCTTGATTCCGGCGCCTTTGACCGATGGGCGCGTGGTGGTGGCGCTCGATGACTTTATCAATCCGAAGGTGGGGCGCAAGATCTTCGGTTGCGAATCGATCTTCGATCA
>JAAESG010000403.1 GCA_024229615.1 Gammaproteobacteria bacterium
GTTCATAACACCCTCATCGACCCACTCGATCATCGGCGTAAATGGAGGGCTCTTGATGACTGCTTCCGCCAGGGCGATCTTGAATACGATGAAAAAGGGTGCAAGAAAGAAAATCAGCAACCAGATAAACGGCACCAGCAGCACCAGTGTTCGCCAGTTGTGGTGGAGTAGCTGGCTAATCCAGTGTTGTGATGTTTTCTGCGGTGAAGCTATCACCGCACTCATTTGGTCAGTACTACAGAGCTTGACGGTTGCCAGCTTAAGTATACTTCCTGATCCCAGTCGATCGGTGGATGGGTATCCTTCGGGCGCATCTGGTTTTGTGATGTGACTTCGACGATGCGGTTACCCTCGATCTGAACCCGGTAGGTTGAGGTTCCGCCGAGATAACCGATATCATGCACCAGCCCCTTGATGGTGTTGGATTTTCCATCGGCAGGTGGCGTTTTTGAAATATTGACTTTTTCGGGCCGTAGCGCGATCCAGACCTTTGAGCCTTCCTGGATTGACATGCCGTGGTCGACATAAAACTCACACTCCGGATCATGACTTTCGATGCGCACATGGTCGGGACCGTTTTCGCTCACGCGACCTTCAAACATATTGGCGTTACCGATAAAATTCGCGACCTGGCGTGAGTTTGGAAATTCGTATATTTCGGTCGGGGTTCCGATTTGCTGAAAGCGTCCGTCATCCATCACCGCGATGCGGGTCGACAGCGTCATCGCTTCTTCCTGGTCATGCGTCACGACGATGAATGTGATTCCGAGTTGATCCTGGATGTTCATCAGCTCGTATTGAGTCTGTTCGCGCAGGCGCTTGTCCAGCGCGCCCAATGGCTCATCGAGCAATAATACCTTAGGCTGTTTGATCAATGCGCGTGCGAGTGCGACGCGTTGTTGTTGTCCGCCGGATAATTGATGTGGCTTACGTTTGGTGAACGGCGTTAATTCTACCATCGCAAGCATTTCTTCGACCCGCTTTTTGATTTCACTGCCAGCCAGGCCGTCTCGTTTTAATCCATAGGCGACGTTATTCTCGACGGTCATGTGCGGAAACAACGCATAGCTCTGAAACATCATGTTGGCCGGTCGCTCGTAGGGCGGTACATCGGTCATGTTGGCGCCA
>JAAESG010000404.1 GCA_024229615.1 Gammaproteobacteria bacterium
CCCACCCAAGCAGGGGCTTGAATTTGGCAGTAATGAAACCATCAAACAAGCGGTCATGGTGGGCATGGGTATCGCGGTAATCTCTGCACACACCGTCGCCGCCGAAATCAGGGAAAAACGACTGGTCGCGCTCGACGTCAAGGGTTTACCGATTAATCGCAAGTGGTTTGTCGTCAAGCACGGCCAAAAACGTTTTTTACCTTCTGCACAGGCACTGTGGAATTTTATCGCCCGTAACGGCAAACATTACCTGCCCCAACCCTGAACTCTTCGAATTCTCCTCAGAAACCGGCGCTGCGAACGTCGCAATCTTGCAATTGCTCCTCAGTCCACACTAATGCAGTGCATTGCAAAGAAAGCTCCTCAAAATCAGGCATTGATTGCTGGAGGACCGTCGTCAGTGAACGATCCTGACGATCAGAACCGCTACTAGCCCGCACGAACGGTACTAGAATTCCGAATATGGCATACGAAATACAAGCAAAAAAAGGGGGGATTAACGCGTAATTTACCCCATTTGGGTGATGACTTTCCAACAAACAGTCATTACCCTAGGTTTCGCATACAAATTATGCATCTAAATTCACTCTTGGAAATTAATAGAGTACGGGGGAGGAATATTATGGGAATCCCAAAAATCGTTGCAAAAAGGCTTGTTTTCGCGACCATTTTGCTGAGCCTGTCGTTTGCGGCGCAATCCGCACTGATTCGCGTCTCACAAGAATCCGCCGCAGGTCTCGGAGACTTCGATGACTATGTTCTGGGCTCCATATTCGCCTACGATTCGCTGCTAAGCGCGGTTGACTACTACAACTATGGCGCCATTGCTGCCTCTTTCCAAGATGGTGCGCGGGACGTAACGCTCACTTCGAACAAGTCCCATACCTTCTTCGTCAATGGCCCGGATGGCCTGTCGGCATTTTTCGTGCACGACAAACCGAACGACGGTTTGGGTGGAATGGCTGATATGACGCTCGATCTTGTCGGCGATACCGCAGGCTTTCTTGTAAGGGATGACCCCAGTGAGGGCATCATAGGCACCGGTAGTGGCCCAAACCATTTCGAGACGGACCACAGGTGGATTGCGTGCTGCACCGACGGCTTCGTGATCGGGGCACTGGATAACAACTGGTCGCTGTTCGCAGAGTTCGACAGCCGCAGCTGGTCAGACTTCGACGGCTGGTGGGTCTTCGACGGAGCTACCTCGATTGACCTGACTGGCGACTTCGACAAGCGGGTGCGCTTCGATCTAAACCCCGTCCCGGTTCCCGCGGCAATCTGGTTATTCGGTACCGCACTGGTGGGCTTTGTTGGTATGTCCAGGCGCAGGAAAATGAGTTAACCCTCAGTCCTCGCTTTTATTTGAAACCCCGCCGTCGTGCGGGGTTTTTTTATGTCTACCCACTATCGACACCTGACTGATCATCGGCTCCCTACCCCAACCTATTGCGACCCTGCCTGCCTGAACAGCAATGTAACTCGCACTCCCGAAACGGCGGTTCGAGGTTACGCAACACTTCCAATATGGCCGGCAACTCGTCTATTCGGAATTATCCGTGGCTTGCCGTTAATATTTCAACGCATAGTAGACCACCGGTATCACCACCAGGGTCAGCAGAGTCGATATCAGAATGCCGAAGATCAGGGTGATTGCCAGACCGTTGAAGATCGGGTCGTCCAGAATAAAGAAGGCTCCCATGATAGCCGCCAGCGCGGTCAGCGTTATCGGGCGCGCACGCACTACCGCGGCCTGAATCACGGCTTCCTTGAAGGGAACTTCGTCAGCCGCTTGCTCATTAATAAAATCGACCAGCAAGATCGAATTGCGCACGATAATACCGGCGAGCGCGATCATGCCGATCATCGATGTCGCGGTAAACTGGGCACCGAACAGTGCGTGGCCCGGCAATACACCTATCACGGTCAGTGGTATCGGTGCCATGATAACCAGTGGTACCGAATAGGACCTGAACTGCGCTACCACCAGCAGGTAAATCATCAACAACCCGACTGAGTACGCGAGCCCCATATCGCGGAAGGTTTCGTAGGTTATCTGCCATTCACCATCCCACTTGAGGCTATATTGATAGGGATTGTCGGGTTGACTGATCATATATTGCTCGATGGGTTTATCCAGCAAGGGTGAAACTAGTTCAGACTTAAGCTTCGCCAGCATTTCGAACATGCCGTATAACGGGCTATCCAGTTCACCGGCCATATCGGCGGTAATGAACACCACCGGCAACAGGTCTTTGTGATAAATGCTACTTTCGTTACCGGTTTTCCGTAATGTGACGACCTCAGACAGCGGCACCAGCCCGCGACTGGCGGAACGCAGCTTGAGCGACAGAATACGGGTGATTTCAGCCTTGTCGCCCTCGCTCAACTCGAGTCTTAATGGAATCGGATACTTCAGGTTATCGCGATGCAGGTAGCCGATATCCTCGCCACCGACCAAAGTCGCAATCGCATTGGCGATACTGGCCTGATTCAAACCGAGGCGCGTCGCCTTTTCCCGATCGATTGTAAATACCCAACGCTCGGATTCGGATTCACTGCTGTCGTCGATATCGACAATTCCGGGGGTCAGTTGAAACACTTTACGCAGATCCCGCGCCACCTGCATCTGACCGTTGTAGTCGATTCCGTAAATCTCCGCAACCAACGGTGCCTGCACTGGAGGCCCGGGTGGCACTTCGACAATCTTAACGTTTGCGCCATATTTGCGACCAATGCGCTGCAACGGCTCGCGTAGCGACAAAGCGATCTCATGGCTTTTCCGATCACGCTCCGATTTATGGCGCAGATTGACCTGGATATCAGACAGGTTGGAAGCGGCGCGCAAATAGTACTGACGCACAAGTCCATTGAAATTAATCGGCGCCGCCGTGCCGATATAACCCTGGTAATCGGTCACTTCGGGCACTCCCGCAATCATCTCGCCGAGCTCGGCGATGACGCGTGCATTCTGTTCGAGGCTGCCGCCTTCAGGCATATCAACAACGACCTGGATCTCGGATTTATTATCAAACGGCAACATTTTCAGAACCACCAGTTTAAATCCCACCAGGCTCAACGAACCCAGGATCAGGACAACGATCGCCAGCAGTAGTAACCAACGATTGCGCCGCCCCTTTCGATCGTCGAGCAACGGTTCGAAGGCGCGCTTGAAGAATGGGTAAAGGATCTGAGCAGCTGACGAGTCTGCGGCCTGTGCATGCTGTTTGGGTGACAGCATCTTAAGGCTGAGCCAGGGTGTCACGATGAACGCCACCGCCAGCGAAATCAGCATACCGATGCTCGCGTTGACCGGGATTGGGCTCATGTAAGGCCCCATCAAACCGCTTACGAATGCCATGGGCAAGAGCGCCGCAACCACCGCAAAAGTCGCCAGTATCGTCGGTCCCCCAACTTCATCGACGGCACGCGGTATCGCCTCCACCAAACTTGAATTGCCGGATTGCATGTGGCGATGGATATTCTCAACCACGACAATTGCATCATCGACCAGGATCCCGATTGAAAAAATCAACGCGAAAAGCGACACACGATTCAATGTAAATCCCCAGGCCCAGGATGCAAACAGAGTCAACGCCAGCGTGACCACAATCGCGACACCGACGATTACCGCTTCGCGCAGGCCCAGGGCAAACACGACCAGTAAAACCACGACCGCGGTTGCGAACACCAGCTTCTGGATCAGGGTCAGGGCTTTTTCATTAGCGGTCGCGCCATAGTTGCGAGTCACCGTAATTTCGACGCCTTGCGGGATCACGATCCCGCGAAGCTGATCGATGCGACCAATGACCTGATCCGCCACCTGGATCGCATTGCTACCGGGCTTCTTCGCAATCGCCAGTGTAACCGCTGGATACTGACCTCGCGCGCTGATCCCCTTATCAGCGGCCGCGGGACCGGTTCCAAACCAGACCAGCTGATCGGCCTGCGACGGCCTGGTTTCAATCACGGCGATATCGCCCAGCGATACTGGTACGCCATCAGATAAGCCGACAATCAGGCTCTCGATTTCGGCGGTTTCGCTTAAAAAAGTACCGGACTGCAGTGTAATTTCACGATTATCACGCACCAGGCTGCCGGCGCTGCGCGACTGATTAGCAGCGATAATGCCCGCCTTGACCTGGTCCAGGTCGATATTAAATCCGGCAAGTTTAACCGGGTCCAACAGAATTCTGACTGCCTGCCCGGTGCCCCCGAGGGAGTAGATATCCCGTGTGCCGGCTACCCGCTTCAACTCTGCTTCGAGCGAATGCGCGACCTGCAGCAGATCAACCCCACTACGTGCTGGATCCTCGCTCCACAGGGTCAGGGCCACGATGGGTACATCATCGATACCACGCGGTTTGATGATTGGCTGACCCACACCCATATTTTGCGGCAACCAGTCGGCGTTGGAAAAGACCTTGTTATACAGCCGCACAATCGCCTGTGCACGATCTTCACCGACCTCGAATTGAACCGTCATGATAGCGAGCCCCGGTTTCGAAACCGAGTAAACATGCTCGATACCGACAATCTCCGACAATACCTGCTCGGCGGGTGTGCTGACCACCTGCTCCACTTCGTAGGCCGTCGCGCCGGGAAATGGGACAAACACATTGGCAAACGTGACGTTGATCTGCGGTTCTTCCTCGCGCGGTGTAATCAGCACCGCAAAAATCCCCAGCAAGATTCCAATCAACGCCAGTAGCGGCGTAATCTCCGATTGCAGGAAGGTCTTCGCCACCCACCCGGACGGACCGAGAGGCCGACTCATAAACCGCTATCCAGCTGACGTTTATGCTCGATCCCGGCACGTACCGGGTCAAGTGCAACGCTTTCACCGGCATCGAGTCCGGCCAGAATTTCAACCTGCTCGCCAAATAGATTGCCGGGTCGCACCTGTCTGAGTGAAAGTTGACCCGCGTCATCGAGCACGTAAACCGCGTTAACCTCCGTACGCGATACCAGCGACTTTTGCGGTAACAAAATGCGTTCGGTGCTACCGATGGTCAAAGCCACCTTAACCAGCATGCCCGGATACAGGTCGTTTTTCATCTCAGGTAAATCCAGACGCACGGGAAAACTGTGATTTCGCGGGTTTGCGAACGGATGGATCGTAATCTTGCCCACTTCGAGCGAACGTCCGTCTTCGAGCAAAACCACACGAGCGCTACGGTGGGTACGTAACCCGGAAATAATCGACTGCGGTACATACGCACTGACTCGCAACTGTCCTAGCGCATATCCGGTCATAATAGGCTGACCCGGGCTGGTCGTTTCACCGGGTTCGACATGCCTTTCTACCACCACGCCGCTGTAAGGCGCACGGACCACGGTATAACCCAGCTGCTCCTCCGCCTGAGCCAGATTGGCAAGGCTGGAGGACTTTCGAGCCTGTGCCGCCTTCAGATTGGCCCTGGTCTTATCGAATACCGCCTGGGATATCAGCTTTTTACTGCGTAAGTCTTCGTTGCGCCTGAATTCCAGTTGCATATCCTGCAGGTTTGCATCTGCTTCATCTAGTGCAGCGAGGGCCCTTTTCTGCTGCGCGACATACTCCTGATCGCGTATTTTCAGCACGATTTCTCCCCGCTCGACGAAATCGTCGATATCGAAATTCACCATTTCGATCTTGCCGGCTACTTCGGCTGATATTGTGGCCTGCTGACGCGCTTCGACAACGCCGTCCAGGTGATACTCGAGCGGCATCTTCACCCATTGCAAAGTGACAGATTGAAGCGGGCCGGCTGCATTTGCAGAAATCGCTATCAAGCCGGAACCGATGGCCAAGAATTTAATCAAAGACTGCATAATATGACTCCAGATTGATTGCGGTGGATAATTCAAAATGCTTATATTAGTATTTTCTAATATAGATTCAATACTACCATAGAGGTATTATCCAGCGTTGTAAGGACCTGCCTCTTGATGACGGACACAAATGCAGGCTATCGCCGCGGCTTTAAAGATTTTATTCCTCGTGCTTTTCGCTTTGACGTCGGTGACAGCAATTGCATCGAATCGACTCGCAAATCATCCTTCCCATTACCTCGAAATGCATTCCGAAGACCCGGTAGACTGATGTCCCTGGCAAGCCGACATTTTTGACGATGCCAGAAAACACAACCGACTGGTATTCGTATCGTTAGGCTATTTCTCCTGCCACTGGTGCCATGTCATGCACCGAGAGACTTACCAGAACGATAAAGTTGCGATGATCCTGAACCAGAATTTTATCGCGGTCAAAGTCGATCACGAGCTCGATCCCGATCTGGTATTTTTCTCGCCGATGACACTGTGGCTTGAAGTGGCACTCAAAATACCAAACCTGGATCCAACTGTCCGTGGTGATGCCACCACAATGTTGCAACGAGCCAGCCGTGAAATGCTCAACACACCTTAATCTTTACAGCAGCTTCTTCATCATGCTGCGATTCGAACACGCCGGCTAGTACTCCTTCAAGGAGTACTAGGTGGAATTCGAATTCGGGTAGGCCCTACAGCAGGCATACGAAAGCGTGATTCACGAAATCGTGTTCAATCCGGCGTATCCGCTGGCCGAATCGCACTACCAGGAGCCGGGCTGGGACAATTGCAGACTGAACAACGTCAACCAGCATTTCATTACCGCAATTCTCGGTTCAAAGCCTATCGGTGAATTTGCCAGGTGCCAACCCTATCTGGATTTGATCACTCCGATCTCAAATGATTCGCCTCGTACCGAGAAGACCGATCCCAAATACTGTAAGGGCTTCACCAACTGGCCTGCGATCGGCATGGAGTTCCACCTCCTGGACCCTCGCAAATATCCGACTACCCCCTCCTCATGATCTATATTGCAGATTTTGTAAACAGTACAGCCACATAACGACCCGACATACGCATGTGGTTAGGAGGGTATATATCCGATAACCCCACAATCTATCCCAGAATAGTTATTCGTATATTAGCTTTTACTAATACAATGGCGTTTCAATTTCAGGGGGATCAAACCATGATCAAAAAAGTTTTTCTAACATTCGTACTTGTTTTGGGCCTGGGCAGCGGTACCGCCTTCGCCACCGAAGCGCCGGCTACCAGCACCGTTCAACCAGCCGAAGCAATTAACCCGATGGCCTGGATGGGCATGATGAACGCAGGTGTTCCTAATGCTCAGCAGATGAACCTGGCACGTCCGGAGGGTTACCAGGCATTCATGAACCCGATGAACTATGGCCAATTCATGAACCCGGCTACTTACGGGCAGTTCATGACGCCACAGTTTTACATGCAATTTGCGGATCCAAACAACATGATGGCATGGATGAATCCGGCCGCTTACAGCGCCTATATGAATCCTGCCAGTTACATGCAGATGATGAATCCGATGGGCTACATGCAGTTCATGAATCCCAATACTTACATGCAAGCTATGAACCCGGCCAATTACCAGGTATACATGAATCCAAATACCTACATGTCGTGGATGAATCCGAATGCCTACGTCCCGGGCGCTGCTACCGCGAGTTATGCAAACCCCAACGCAGATTTCAACTTCTTTGACCCGAATGCATGGACCAACATGATGGCACCACAGGTTCAGGCTCCCGCACAACCCGAGGCACCGGCTCAGTAGTCATAACTAAATGATTGAATTGTGAACGCGAAAATGGGAAGCTCGGATGCCTGATTCAAAGAAATTTTTTTGACGATGGCAAAAAAGCTTCCCATATTTGCGCTTCTACTCTGCATCTTACCCACCTTCCTGTACGCGGCGACACCGCGAGATCCGTACCAGCACTTTTTCGAGCAAACGCTCGGCGATTTGAGCGAGGAGCTCGAAATTGCACGGGAATCCGGAAAACAGGGCGTTTTTGTTTTCTTCGAGATGGACGAATGTCCTTTTTGCCATCGCATGAAGCAAACCGTACTCAACCAACCCGAGGTACAGGATTTCTTTCGCCAGCACTTCCACTCGATCACAATCGATATCGAGGGTGACATCGAAATCGTCGATTTTGATGGGCAGGACACCACGCAAAAAGAGTTCGCGCGACAAAACCGGGTACGCGCCACCCCTCTGATGGCGTTTTACGATCTGCAGGGAAAACGGATTTTCAAGTACACCGGTGCCGCTTCCGGGGTGCAGGAGTTCATCTGGATGGGCGAATACATCGTGAACCAGGTTTATTTGCAAAAAGACGATTCGGGTCGCAACATTCGTTTTACGCGATTCAAACAAATGAAAAAGAAACAAACCCTTTAGCGACTCAGTAAAATTGCGCTAACATTCCTGCTGTTGTCCCACAGCCCCAGAGTATCGGTTGAAACAATGATAATAAAAATCTTAAGCCGATGGCCGATGATATCGATGCTGACCCTACTGTTTCCTTTCATGGCATCGGGCGAATCGTTACCCGAACCGCTCAGCCTCGAGGCCGCATTGGAAACCTCCCACAACCCGCTACATTTTGACCTGGTTGAAATCGACCAGCACCTACGAGCGGCCAGGGCCGAAATGGGCATCCAACAGGGCGACAACGGTTTCAGCCTCGATCTGGTAGGCCGTATTCGCGAGGTTGGCCTCTCCGATGCGGCTGACGATGATGACGAAAGCAACGATAGCGCCGCCAGTCTGATTCTTTCCAAACCGCTCTACGACTTTGGTCTGCAGAATTCTCGTGAAACGCAACTTGAGCTTCAACTTCAGGCCCTGGAGCAACAAAAACGCCTGGTCATCGAGCAACGCCGCCTGCGCATCATGGAACAGTATTTTGCAGTATTGAATGCCGACAATGACTTCATCAGTGAAAATGAAGCCCTTGCGATCGGCTTTATCCGTTATGACAATGCAGTGCAAGATCAGGAGCTCGGGCTGGTGGCAGCAATTGAGGTTGTGCGGCTGCAATCCGAGTATGAGGTTATACGCCAAAAGCGCTATCTCGCCGAACACCAGCAGCGTTTAACGCGCGCCATACTGGCCGAGTCGATGGGTTATCCGGGTCAACTGCCTTCCGATCTGGATATACCTCAAATTGACACCAGGCGCAAACTATCGGGTGACATCGAGGCATTGGTCGCGCAGGCTCTGCAACGCAGTCAGGAAGCGCGGGTGGTGTCTGCCAACACACAGGCGGCCCGGGCTGCCATCGGCATTGCCGAAGCGACCGATAATCCGAGTCTCGAACTGGAGTTTCAAGTATCTTCCTATGAACGCGAAAGCCGCCTGCGTGACGACTGGCGGGCCAGCCTCTATTTTCAGATTCCACTTTATTCCAGCTCCCCCGGAAATAATGTCGACCTTGCCAAGGCGCGTTACAGACAGGCAATTGCCGACCAACAACAATTGCAATCGCATTTGCGTCTCGAGGTTCTCGGCCTGTGGCAAAAGATCCAGCAACTGGGTTTCAAGATCCAGGGCAAAATCGTCGAACAGGACTATCGAGACCGATACCTCGATCGCAGTCGCGCAGAGTACGAACTCGAATTCAAGACCGATCTCGGTGATTCAATGGTTTTGTATTCGCGCAGTAATACCGAGCGCTTGCGAGCTCTCTATGCATTCGAACTGGCCTATCAAAGGCTTGTTTCACTGGTCGGCATCGATTTTCTCGATCAATTCAGCTCAACGCAATAACGGAGATTGATATGCGTTTTTTGCTAACCCTATTGTTATGCTTCGTTTCGACCCAGGCCATCGCCATCGATCTCAACGGGCATACGGAATTCGCACAACGCATGGCACTGAACAGCAGTATCAGCGCCAGGGTCAAAACGATTCATGTCGCCGCAGGAGATCAGGTTGTGGCGGGAGAAGTTTTATTGACTCTGGTATCAACCGGGTTACAGGCCAACGTCGATATCGCGCAAGCAAAAGTCCACTCGCTGGCACCGATCCTGGAAAAAATGCAAACCGAATTGGAGAAGGCACAGGAACTGTTCGACCGCGATTCACTGGCTCTGGTCGAGTTAGGCAATGCAGAACAAAACCATGCCATTGCCGGGGCCAACCTGGCAGCCGCCAATGCAAGATTGGTGCGAGCGCTGTTCCACCTGTCACAGGCTGAATTGCGTTCACCGATTAATGGCGTCGTGCTAAGCATCGATAGCTTTGCCGGGCAATTCATCAACACCCGTGACGGGTACCAACCCCTGTTGACCGTCGTGGATAGTTCCTCGATGATCGTGCGCGCAACATTGCCGCTTGAACTGTGGAGTAATTCATTGCTGAAGCGCTCCGCCAGGGTCCGTTTTCAGAAACAGATCTTCAAAGGCGAGGTAGTTGAGATCGGCAGTCAGGTTAACGTTGGCGATAACAATCACCCGTCGGTTTCACTACTGGTCAAGTTTAAAACCGGGGGTAAGCTGCCCGCTGGATTACCAGTCATTGTTAATCTTGCAAATAACTAGTGCTCTTTCAAGGTGATGCTGATGTGGATCAATACCTCGACCAGGTTTAGGAATCAATGTTAGGATAGTCGAATAACGGCAGGTTATATCAATCGCCAGGCAAAGGAAAACAACATGTATAAAACAATTCTGGTACCCATAGATATGGCTCACGTCGCCGAAGGTAAGGTAAATATCGATCTTGCCGCAAAACATGCCACCGGGGGCTCAAAGGTCATTTTGCTGAATGTTGTCGAAGACATTCCAAATTGGGCGGCCGTTGAACTACCCGCAAACCTGCTCGAAAAATCGATCGAAGCGGCACAGACCGAACTCAAGGCAATCGCCAATGCGAGCGGCATGAAAATGGACGTGGTAGTTCGTACCGGCCATTCCTACAATACTATCCTCGATGTAGCCAAAGAGAAAAACGCCGACCTGATCATCATCGCCTCGCACCGACCAGGCCTGCAGGATTACTTTCTCGGTTCGACAGCAGCCAAGGTTGTGCGCCACGCACGTTGCTCGGTACTTGTAGTCCGCTAAACGAGAGAAACTGCCTCTCCGCCGTATTACTTAAAACCCGAACCCGGTTTGACGTATTCTTCTCGGGGTGGTGCAAAGACATCGTAAATCACAGCGCCTTCGGGCCCCGCGGTAAAGCCGTGTCTGACATTTCCGGGGGTGCGCCAGAAATCGCCGACAGTTACGCTAGTTTGTTCCTCCCCCTGGGTACGCAAACCCGAACCATGGACACAAAATCCCCATTGTTCCTGTGGGTGTGAATGTATTTCTCCAGACCTGTTTGCGTCGATTCGTACAATCGAAATCATGGCGTCCTGTCCGGGGAAAACACGCGTTGTCATGCCATCGGCCAACTTCCGGCTGATTCCCTGCTCGAGGGCATCGATATTAAAAAAATTATCACTTTCGGACACGGGCAATTCCTCTTTGGTGAAAGCTCAGAATCAAAATGCTAGCCCGCATTTCTTACCACCTTTCGTAGTGAGACGACGAGAGGTCGTGCCCTGCCTGTATATTGCGCTCTGACCGAGCCAAATGCAGGCAGGGTGCGGCATAGCGTCGTCGCAGTAGGAGGGTGGTGAGAAATACGGGAGCGCTCCTGTCTGGTTTAAGGGCAGCGCCTAACCGACCGAATCGCGTACCAGCGGACAGGTCGAGCAGTGGATACCACCACCATTGAGTTGAACCTTGTCGTAGTCAATTTCAATGGTTTCGATGTTAAGCTCGGCAAACGCAGTCGCGGTTTGGGTTGAAATACCACGCGGCATGATGACTCGGCCCGGTGATACCGCCAGGCAGTTGATAATCCACGGATCGTCCTGCTCGCAGATTTCCACCGTTCTAATACCGATTTCTTCGAGTCTTCTAAGGAATGAATAAGGCAAGTGGTCGGGGTCGACGATGGCGACATCGACATCAATCATGGTCAACAAGCCATCGATATGAATATCGTATCCAGGCATATCGATACGTATCAACTCCACTCCCTGTGCATTCAGTACTTGTTCAATCTGGTCGCAACCTTCGTCGTTGACGCAGATCGATCGTGCGATGACCGCAGTTTTCGAGTTGAGCCACGCAAAACTGCCTCCCTCAGCCATTGCCGTGGTATGCAGTGTTCGCATTATCGGCATACCAAGATTGGCTAGCGTCTTGCTAACGTGCGCTTCTTCACCACGTCGGATACTGCGTGCCAAACGCGTTACGATCGCACCTCCGTTGATCGCAAACGATGAATCCCGGGTATAAACAGATTTGATCCCGTCGGGCTCCACACTATCGAGGAAAACAACTTCCACGCCTTCACTACGCAGGGTCTGAACCAGCATCTCGTGTTGGGCGCGGAACTCGTCCCAGTCTGGAATTACATCGCTCTGAAAATACCAGCCCTGTTCCAGGTCGCCGAAAGATCCAACCTCCTCGATGCGCCTGGCGGGATCGATGATACTCATTTCCTCACCGGGGCGGTGCATCAGGCACAGCCTGATCTGTCCAACATCATTATCGCAACCCCACTGCCTGCCCCAAACTGAATGCTGTTGGCTTGCATCCTCGAAACCCGGTTCCGGCTGCGAGCCGAAAAGTTTAATGGTCTGGTTATATATGCTGGTCATGATGACACCTGTCGATAGTTTTATTGCAGAGTGATCAGCCCGATTTTACGGCACATTCAGATCGAAACCAGTCCGATAACAATATTATCACCTTACTTCAATCAGATCAGGTTTGGCCTGCATGTCCCGATCAAGTCTGTCATGAAACCATCTTTATTCACCAGCCACTCGCATCATTTCAGCTTACCCGGAGAAGCTGGCACTGGTGGTCTATTATGCCAAATCGATTGAACATCATTACAAGCCTAACCCTTAACCACGCGATGCCAGGTCAAGCGCTACAGGAAATTGGGGATCGCCGCTCTCAAACGGCCATTTCTTCCAGCAAGCGACTTCTGAAAACCAGATAGTAGGCTCCGAACAGGACTCCTATCGCAGCACCGCTGATGTGGGCCACGTAATTTACGTAGGAATTGTTGTCCAACTGACTGATTTCGTAGACATCCCAACCCACATACCAGATGGCAATCAACAAAGCGGGGACTCGAAAAATACGGAAAAACAGGAAAAACCAAAAAAAACAACGAATCTTCACTGTCGGCATCATCACCCCCAGAGCGGCAACAGCCGCCATAACCACACCCGATAATCCTATGGTGGGTAACGCATTTTCGATACCCGCCATGGCGAAGCTGTAAGCCAGGCTGGTACCCAGGGTTGCGATGGTGATGAAAAGGACAAAAACCAGGCTGCCGAATACGAGCTCTACCGAAGCGGCAAAGATATAGAAAAACAGTAAATTGCCCGCCAGATGCATCGCACTTCCATGGGAGAAAGTAGAAGTTACCATTTTAACTATGTCGAGATCGTGCGGGTTGTATGCGAGATCACTGGTCAGGTGTTCAGGCACATCGCGCTCAAACTTGCGGTAAATATCTGACAGCTGTTTTTCGACATGCTCAAGATTGGCTTCGACCGAAGTAAACAACTTGATCGGTTTAACCAGCCTTGCCAGACGATCGATCGTCTGATTGGCGTCTTCACTATCACGAATCGATTCGAGTATGATCGCACAGCGGTTTCCCTCCCCTTCACCGGGCACACGGTGCAACCAGGCCAGTTCCCGCCTGCTCAGGTCCTGCACACAAAACTTTTCTATTGCCTGAAAGTATTGCTGATCGATTGAACGCTGTTGCCAGTAAACAAATGTGCACAGGATACAGATCAGCAGCGTCAGAATTGGCAATCCACTTCTACTCGCGTCAATTCGATAAGGAAAAAAAAACATGGCCGCTCCTTTGCCGGTGACTGTGCTCAATACACGGAAAACTGTCAAGCTCAAACCGAACCTGGGCGCCGAGGAATGACGGGATGACTCGACCAATACCTGAATCCGCAGGTTCAGGTAATAGTGATCTCGTTACGCTGAATCATGCCTGGCAAGAATAACTCACCTGATCTGGTTAACGTCTTGCCACCATTGCTGGAAAGCCTGCTCGGTAAAAGGCAGCACGCTACCCAGTTCGCCACTTCTCTCCTGCCACACCGGCAGAGCCGCTTCGGGAACCGATATCAACAAGGGGATGCCTTCGACAATAGTCTGCATAATTTCATCGATCAATCCCTTACCGCTTTGTTCCAGTTCACCAAACTTTTCCACCACCATCAGCTCGCATCGATCGTTGATCGCATTGAGCAGGATAGCGGTGGTTTGAGTCAGTGCCGAAACATCTAGGCCGCATTCATCGTCGCTTTGCGCCGGGCGCGAAATCGGAATACGGTGATCGTTTGAAACATCGATGGCATTGAGCCCGACGATTTCCCCGTTGGCATTGAACAGTGCTTCCTGCAGAACCCCGCCAATATGGATATCCAACGTCTTTTGCTTGTCGACGAATTTCAACAGCGCCATGCGATCGCCCGTTTCGGGGGTATAAACCGCGGCGGCGAACGGCGACATGGTTTGATCGTAGGTCATAGGCGCCAAACTACCATCAATTATCCCGAGTTACACTGACAGTTTGTCGTTCGCATGGTTGCCAATGCCTTAACAACAAAAACGACATGACAAACTCACAGGGTAATGGGAAATCCCATTTTCTGCACGATCCAGATCCATGGTTTACGCCAACCACCTTTTTCATCCAGCGTATCCAGGGCATACATGGTGATTTTGGCGCCTATCCAGCGAAACGGTTCCGGCGGTATGTAGTTGGGGACAGTTTTCGCGAAGGACAGTCTGGTTTCAGGGATATCGATTCCATCGAGTATGGCCAGTCCGATACGGGCGCCAAATCGGGAAGCGGTAACACCGAAACCCGAATATCCACCGGCATAGACCATGTTGCCGCCGTGGTAGCGCTGGTAATGCACCGCCATACGGGTGGTCAGCCCGATCGGTCCGCTCCAGGCGTGAGAGAATTTGATTTCTTCTTTTAATTGCGGAAATGTCCGGTAGAAAGACTGCACCAGACGTATATAGGGTGCCGGTGTTTTGTCCAGCGCCGGATCCGTGTTATTGCCAAAAAAGTAATTCAGCCGTCCACCGAACAGAATACGGTTGTCGGCAGTCAGCCTCATGTAATTCAACTGGGTTCGGGTGTCGTAAATCCCCTGCCGATTTTTCCATCCGACACTTTCCATCTGAGCCTCGCTCAACGGTTCGGTCATCAAAATCCGGTCCCGAATGGCCGCGACCCGGGTCTTGATTTTCCTGTGACCCGCACTCCAGGCATTCGTCGCCAACAGCACTTTGGCTGCATCTATCAGGGCACGAGGTGTCTCAACTTTTACTCTGCCAGTATTGTACTCGTTGCTGACATGCGGCGTATTTTCGTAAATTCTGACACCGAGCTTCAGTGCCAGAGCTTTGAGTCCCCGCACCAACTTGCCGGGATGAACAATGCCGCTGCGTTGCTTCGACCAGACCCCTCCATGGAAGATTGGCGAGTTAATTTGTGCCTGTATCTCCGCCTTGTTCATCTTCTGCGCATCGTGCCCGTACTTGACATAGAGCTCGTAGTCTTCATCGACGGTGGCGAGCCCCTGATCCCCTATCGACACCTTCATTTCACCACCCCATTCGATGTCACAGTCGATGTTGTGCTCTTCGACGGTTGCCTTGAATCCATCCATATTTTCGCGTCCCAGCTTTTCCAGTTCTTCGACTTCGCCCGGAAACATTCGCTCCGTATTGTCGATACCGTGCATCACCGAGGTCGACATGATTGCCGCAGGTCGCCCGCTGGCGCCATTGGCAACCGATTGTGCCTCGATCAAAACCACATCCCGTTCAGGATTCGCCTGGCGGGCATGAATCGCGGCCCACAGACCACAAAAACCACCGCCGACAACCAGCAGTTCACAGCTGATATCATGTTCCAGCGCAGGTTCGTCTTCGACGGGCCCAAGGCTATCCAGCCAGTAGGTATCAAAGGTGGTGTTGTACAAAGCCTGTTTGGCTAAATCGACATCTGTAGTCATGATTTTTTCCAGGTAAGTCAGAATTCAAACAATTCGTTATAAAATCCGATCGTTAATCTCAATCATCTCTCGCCACCGCACCGGGAAGGGTACACAGCATTTCATAAAGCAGATTTGCGGCCAGTGACGCCGTAATCCCGCCGTGATCATAAGGCGGTGAAACCTCAACCAGATCGCCGCCTATGATATTGAGCCCGCGACAACCTCGCACAATCTCAAATGCCTGCGCCGAGGTCAGTCCACCCGGTTCCAACGTTCCGGTACCGGGCGCATAGGCAGGATCGCAGCCATCGATATCAAATGAAATGTAAACTGGTCCGTCTCCGAGTTGATCTCTGACCTCCTGCATCAGCGGTGTGAGGGATTTATGCCAGCAATTTTCCGCCTGCACGACCCGAAACCCCTGCTCGCGCGGCCAGTCGAAATCGTCAGCGGCATAACCCGTCGTGCGTAGCCCTATCTGCACCACACGGCCTGGATTCACCAGCGACTCTTCGACCAGGCGCCGAAACGGCGTTCCGTGGGCTATCTTTTCACCAAACATCAAATCGTTGACGTCGGCGTGCGCGTCGACATGAACGACACCCACCGGCCCGTGTTTCTTCGCCAATGCCCGCAGTATCGGCAGCACGATGGTGTGATCGCCACCCAGCGTAAATGGCGCCGCACCGAATCGCGTAATTTCATCGTATGCCTTTTCGATAATATCGACCGACTTCAACAGGTTGAAGGTGTTGATGGCGACATCGCCGAGGTCGGCAATTTGCAGTGAATCGAACGGCGAGATGCGCGTCCACATGTTGTAGGGTCTGATCATGGTCGATTCAGCACGTATCGCACGCGGCCCGAAACGGGCCCCGCCTCGATGCGACGTACCCAGGTCGAAAGGTACGCCGACAAAACAGGCATCCAGACCTTCGGCACTGTCATTCGCGGGTAAGCGCATCATCGTTCCCGGGCCGGCAAAGCGTGGCAATTCATTGCCCCCGATGGGCTGATTAAATTCCATTAGATAGTCACCTCTATCAGTTCTGTATCGTAAAAAGGATGGGCTTGGCTTGCATCATCCCTCTTTTGTCGTATCGGGGGCAAGTCCAAACCGGGCCTTTATTATCATGGGATTGCCGTCAACCGGGCCGCGCATTCTATCGATCACCGAGTCTGTGCCCCCTGATCAACAACTAGTGGCTCAACCTGTAATGCCCATTTACACATCACAAGCCTGAGCTGCTGGATTGACAGCGCTCTTCTGATGTTTCAATCTTGCTGCGTCAAATCTCAACAGCCCGGATTTATCGATAGTACTGTGTTGAGGCCCTGACCCAAAAACCACACGGAGTATTCAATGCGTCTACAAACCGCAACCTGGCCCGATGTCGAAGCATATCTCGAACATTCTGATGCTGTCATAGTGCCTATCGGCTCGACCGAGCAACATGGTCCGAACGGTATGCTCGGAACCGACGCCATATGCCCCGAAACAATTGCCTTCGGGGTAGCCGAATCGATGCAAGTGCTGGTAGCCCCGACCCTCTCTATCGGACAAGCTCATCATCACCTGGGTTTTCCCGGCACCATCGCGTTACGACCCAGCACCCTGCTCGCGGTGCTCGTGGATGTGGTGCGATCGCTCTATCGTCACGGCTTTCGCCACGTCTATTTTCTGAATGGCCATGGCGGTAATGTGGCCACTGTGAACACAGCCTTCCAGGAGATTTATGCCCAGTCGACGTTCGGCGATGCCAGCCTTTCAGATTTGCGTCTCAGGCTTTGCAACTGGTATATGTCTCCCACGGTTGGAAAACTCTCAAAGGAATTGTTCGGCGACCAGGAAGGTAGTCACGCAACGCCATCAGAAGTCTCGCTGACTTTTTATGCCTACCCTGACGACGTCAAGTCCACGCCCATGTCACCAACACTCGCCCCAACCGGGTCGATACGCGATGCGGACGATTACCGTACCCAATTTGCCGATGGGCGCATCGGCTCAAACCCGGCCCTGGCGACAGTAGAAGCGGGTGCGCGCCTGTTCGAGGCCAGCGTCAACGATGTACTTGAAGACTTTCGTGGATTCATCTCAACCTGAATCCGGAGCACTGGAAATAGTTCATCTCTACTTCCCCTGTCGCCTGACCATCATGAAAAAAGCCCGGGCCCAGGAGTTGTTCAGGCACGATGGGGAATTTTATCAATATCCCGCGCCCGATTTTACCTGGCAGCACAACACGAGCCCGGCTAACCCCGAACTGGTAGACATCAAAACCAACCAGCTCAGGCAAATCGGTCTGACCCCACGGCCATTGCAGCAACCCCCACCCGCCACTGTAGCAGGTTGTCGATGGCCACCGCTCGAACGACTGGGCCGGCCGTAACGGGCCCAACGCGATCATGTGGATTCCGACGGTCAAAGCGCTGAAGGAACGCTTCGAGGTCTATCGCAATGCTCGAAGTGAAGCCGAAGGGCGCGACGTACCGCTGGGCGAAGGCATCTCGCTGGTACGCGATATGTTCGTCGCCGATTCGATGGATGAAGCACGCGAACTCGCTGGCGAGGACATCATCACTTACCTGAGCTGGATCGCGCACTGGCGTGGGCTCGGCAGTCACATGGATCCTGGCGAAGTATTACCCGAGACACCCGGCAAACTCGACCTGCTGACCTACGAATTTCTGCATCCACGTAACATGCTGTTCGAAACCCCGCAAAAGATGGTGAGAAATGCGGTCTAGGACCTGTTAAAGTAGTGGAAATTTTCCGGAAATTTTGAGTTTTAAAAATGACTGACGACAACGAAGCACTGGGAACGATTGCACTGCTTGATGGTTGCTATGAGGCACGCTTGCAACGGGTCATCGAGCACGATCAGGCTGATGTCTGGGCGATGCTGACCGCTCCATCACGATTTGTTGAATGGCTTGCGCCGGGAGAAATCGAGCTGCACAAAGGCGGTAGCGCGAAGCTGGACTTTGTCGATAGCGGCATTGTAATCGACAGCAGCGTCAGCGAATGTGAAGCCCCGCGCTTGCTTGAATATTCCTGGAGCGCGCCAGGTGAACCGCTCAGACCGCTACGCTGGGAAACTGAAAAAGTCGAAAACGGCACCCGCCTGACACTGACGCTGCGTAGCCCGCAAGACGAAGATATCGCACGCACCTGTGCCGGTTGGGAAGCGCATTTGATGATGTTGATGGCGGCCATCGAGGGCGTGCCGATCAAGTTCCCGTTCGACCGCTTCATGGCTACGCGCGAAGAATACAAGCAGATGCTGGCCGACTAACCACACACTCTCACTGGCTCTTGCTAAGGCGCCCCGATTGAACGCCCTGTCGGCCCGTTCTGGCGTAAATCACTAGTTATTACGTCTAGTGGTCTTTCAATTTAATAATGACGGGTGCAAAGCGTCCCAGTTAGTGTGGGACAAGTGATACGGCATCCCGACGCAGTCCCACGCCAACTGGAACCCTCCCTTCGGGCACGAAGGAAAACGGCCCATTTTCTCGATCTTTTTCGTTGCGTAGTTCCCACTATGCGTCTCAAAAGATCAAAAAAATGGACTCGATTTCCCACTCGCCTCGCTACGATTCCCTTAATCCGGCAGGCTCCTAACACAGAATTTTTTCCCGTTTCGGATCGTAAATTGCACCTTTCACGATAGAGGCCTGGCTGCGCTCGCCAAAGGCTTCGACCATGAAATTCTCATGCTCGAGCAGTTCCACCGGCAGGTATCCGAGCACCAGGCTCTTGCCGACCGTATAACCGAAGTTGCCGCTGCTGGTTTGTGAGACCACCTCGCCATCACAAAAAATGGCTTCGCCACCAAAAACCGGCAAGGAATCGTCCAGCGCGAGGCAGACGAGTTTGCGCTGCACTCCTTCGCGTATGATTTCTGCAAGCGCCTCGGCGCCGATGAAATCCCCCTTGTTCCAGTCGATCAGAAAATCGAGCCCGGCTTCAATCGGATTGTAATCCGGTGTGATGTCGGCGCCCCAGGCGAGATAACGCTTTTCCAGTCGCAGACTGTCAATCGCGCGATAGCCGATATTGGTGATACCAAATTCGCCGCCGGCTTGCTGAAGTTCCTCGTATACATACTGCAGATATTCAGAGGGAATATAGAGTTCCCATCCCAACTCGCCGATGTAAGTCACACGGTAGGCAAGCGCCGGCGCGTACCCGATTCTGACATCTCTGGCGCTCATGAATGGAAATGCAGCATGACTCAGATCATCGTCACAAACCTTTTGCAATACTTTGCGCGCCAGCGGTCCCGCCAGATTGATGACACCATAGGCAGAGGTGATATCACGTATTTCCACCTGCTTGAACGCGGGTGAATTCCGTAGACCCGATTCCTCACCCGAGCGAACCCATTGCTCGCCCGATCGAGTCCATAGCTCGTCGTTGGAAACTTCGAAATCGTTATCACGATAGCGCTCAACTTGCAGATGGCTTTCGATCCAGTGCCGATCACGGACACCGAGACCAGACCCGGTAATCAGCCAGAAACAATCCTGCGAACGGCGGATGACAGTCACGTCCGCTTCGATCCCGCCGCGTTCGTTACACAGTTGGGTGTAAGTCGCCCCACCCGGTTCACGGTCCACATTGGCGACCGACAGGTACTGCAGAAAATCGCAGGCCTGTGCTCCGCTGATTTCAAGCTTGGTGAACGATGACATGTCAATCAGCACGACCGCTTCACGCGCGGCACGATGTTCGCGCCCGACGGTGATTTCCTGTTGTGGCCGGTCGAAACCATGCACATCCTGCTGCGGGATATCCCCATAGCTAAACCAGTTAGCCCGCTCCCAGCCAAATTTTGCACCGAATACGGCACCCTGCTGTTTCAGGGTCTGGTAAAGTGGGCTGCGGCGCACCCCACGTGCCGACTCGAGCTCTTCACCCGGCCAGTGAATCGCATAGTACTTGCTGTAACTCTCGACCGCGCGATCGTGCAGGAAGCGCTGACCGGCATGCAACGGGCCGAAGCGGCGTACGTCGAAAGACCACAAGTCGAGCCCGGGGTCGCCATGCATCATCCAGTTGGCGAGCGCCTTGCCGGCTCCTCCCGACGCGGCTATGCCGGAAGTGAAGGCGCAGGCCACAAAGAAATTATCCAGACCCGGGAGCGGTCCCATGATGGGCTCGCCATCGGGTGAAATCGGTATAGGCCCATTGACGATACTGCGCATGCCAAGCTCACCCAGCAGCGGTATGCGCCGCATCGCGGGTGCAAAGAATTCCTCCAGTCGATCCATGTCCGCATCAAAAAGATGACGTTCATTTTCCCAGGGGAAACCTTCCCGAGGATTGACCTTGCGCGTTTCTCTCTCCCATCCACCAATAGCGAGTGCGCCCGGTTCCGGCTTGGCATAGTACCCACCATCGGGATCGCGCAGGGCTGGCAAGCCAGGTGGGATCTTGTCGGACTTCTCGGTCACCAGGTACTGATGCTCAACGACACCGGCAGGAATCTCGACCCCGGCCATCCAGCCAACCTGCCGCGCCCACAGACCCGCGGCATTGACCACGGTACCGACCTCGATCGTACCCTGGTCGGTGACCACCTGCGTGATACGGTTGCGCTCACGTCGCAATCCCTTGACCATCACGGCTTCGAAGATTTCACCCCCGTTGGCGCGGATACCCCTGGCGTAGGCCTGAGTCAGGCTATTCGGATCGATGTAGCCATCTGCTGGAATAAAAGCGGCACCGACCAGATCACCGGTTTCGATCAGCGGAAATACATCACCCGCCTCGCTCGGAGTCAACAAGTGCATCTCAAAACCAACCGCTTGAGCGGCAGAAAAAGACTTCAGTAATTCTTTCCAGCGATCCCCGCTTTGCGCGAGCCTGAGGCTGCCAAATTTGCACCAGCCCGGATCCTGACCGGTTTCATCGGCCAGCCCATCAAACAATTGCACGCTGTCACTCATCAGGCTCATCAGGTTTTGTTGCGAACGAAACTGACCGACCAATCCCGCCGCGTGCCAGGTTGCACCTTCGGTGAGGCTGGCCTTTTCCAGCAACACGACATCCTTGACTCCGCAACGAGTCAGGTGAAACGCGATGCTAGTGCCAATCACGCCACCGCCAATAATGACGTAGCTTGCGCTGTTCGGGAGAGTTTTCGACATGGGAAATCCTGCTGCGAGGTTGATAGATGACCCTATAGCCGCTGCTTCTTTCGCCGGCGATTGGGGCGCCGCTCACGTTGTGGCTCATTACTACCGATATCGAGTCGCTTCCATCCTTGCTGAAGTTTTGCATCCCCCGCGACCAGGCCATCGAATTCGGCACGAATACGCGCATCGACATCGGGATCCAGTGCAACCGGATTCGAAACCGACAGAATATCGTAGGCCTTGTTCAGGGCGCGTTGCTGAATCGTAGAGCTACCCTCCAGTTCCCAGTGCTCGCGCAGCTTGCGATCTGCCAGTTCCGGCATAAAACTGGTCGTGAGCATATGTTCCAGGGTCGCGGGATTGGCCGCGAACATGCCCGCCGGTCCGGTCTCTTTGATCTCTTTGACCGAAGCCGCTTCTTTGCTGAAACCGAACCCTTCGCGTACACGCCTGATCATCATCGCAATCTCATTGTCGATCGTGGCCTGGCCGAAGTCAAAAGTCATCAATGCATCCTGTAAACCGCCCATGACGATGAAATCGGCTCCGGACATGGCGCCCATGAGCGGCGACATACCTTTTTCGAAACCGGCCTGGGCATCGGCAACCTTGGAATTGGTCAGGCCAAGATAGCCGCCCGCGGGCACATTGTAAAAACGCGCCATCTGACAAACCGCCGAATTCATCATGCCGACTTCGATCGCACCCGGCGCGTAGGCACCATCACGCATATCGGCGAACACCGGCAGGAAATTGTAGATTTGAGCGGTGCCGGCACGGGACATCTGCGCCAGGGTTGCCGCGGCAAGCCATTCGGCATTCATGATGACCAGCATGCCGGGCAGTGTCAACGGTGTGCTTAATCCACCCATCGGCGCGATCGTGCCATATGCCGTAATCCCGTTTTCGGCAAAATACATCAGCGTATCGGTGCTGTCGAAATCCATGGTCAGCGGCGAAACCACCGCGCAGTAACCAAAATTGATGAACGGACGTTCCCAGAAAGCTTCTTTCGAACCAGCGATCAACTCGCCCAACTTGATCACCTGCTCTGCCTCGCGGATGTTGTAAACCGAGGTGCGGCAAGGTTTAACACAATTCTTCAGCGCTGCGTAGAAACGGGTCAGGCTGAATTGATCCCTGGGCGCGTCGTCGGCAAGCGTCGATATCGAAAAAACGTCGAAGCCCGGCAACTCGTTTACCAGATGTGCAATCCGCGCGATATCATCCGATCTCGAGCGGCGCGTCACCCCGCTCACCGGGTCGACGATATCCGGCGCCGAGCTTGCCGTCGCGAACACGGGTAGTTCGCGCGGAAAAGTGACATCAAAGGCAGGATCCCGACCGCGAAGGGTGATCGTAGGGGGCACCAGCGCCCGGTATTTTTCGACCACGGTTGCGGGCAGACGCACGATCTCAGTTTCATGGTTGACGATTGCACCGTGTTCGGCGAAACGTTTGCGCGCTTTTTCGTTGCGCACCTGCAAACCGACTTCCTCGAGAATTTCAAGCGAAGACTGGTGTACGTAACTGATATCGTCACTATTCAGGTAGGAGAAGAAGTTCATCGCGCCGTCATCCGCAAGCAGTCTTAATTTACGCCAACTTTAGGCAGCACCCGATCTTGCGTCAAACAATAATTGCTGCCAGTATCTATAAGTAAAACTTATTTGAAAATCGCTTGAAACGTCCACGCTTAAATATTCTGAGAACCTTTGCAGCGGCGGGTCGATGCCTGAGCTTTTCCGAGGCTGCGGCAGATCTCAAAATCTCCCAGGCCGCCGTCAGTCAGCAAATGCGTCAACTGGAAGCCTATTTGAACTCGCCGCTGTTTGTTCGTCACCACCGCAGGTTATCTTTGACCAGCACGGGCCTGGCTTATTTCGAGGCCGTACACGAAGCCCTGGATCGCCTCGATACGATTACCGACCAGCTGTTTCCAGCACAACATCACCAGAGTGTAACGCTTCATTGCACCGCAGGCGTCGCGGCGCTATGGCTGATACCGCAACTCAAATCCTTTCAACGATCACATCGCAATATCGATCTGCGCCTGAAGACGCTGGATCATGCCGATGACCATCGCAAATTATCCACCTCAGAACTTGAGATTTACCTGCCCGGCAAATCTCCCATTGAGCGAAATGCCGTCAAGCTTCTGACCTCGACCATTACGCCGGTCTGTTCGCCGGCTCTGTTTGTACAGGCAGCACGACCACAACAGCCTGACGATCTGCATAAATTCGGGTTGATTCATGTGCTCGGCTACGACGATGACTGGCACCGCTGGTTCAACAAACACCTGCAAACGGATGTCGATGTGTCTCAAGGGTTACTGGTCGATGGATCACTCATCGCCATCGAAGCCGCGCTGCGCGGCGATGGCGTCATGCTGGGCCGACGCCCCTTCATCGACCATCACCTGCAATCCGGGGAGCTGGTGGAAGTGTTTGCCAAACCCTGCCATTTGTATACGGATTACTACTTAAAACAACCACCCAAAACCACGATACAACGCGAGTGCAGCGTCGTCGTAAAATGGCTTACCGATCTCGCTGCCCAAAGTATCACCAGCCATTCCGAAAATAATGAGAATTCTGTATAGCAAATCGAAACAGGAGCAGGCCGCGATACACAGGATGTATACCAGGCAAAATTATATTGAAGTCTAACTTAACCTCACTTCGGGTATCCTGAAACCCCGGGACCCCTGAACCTGTCACATGCATACCGGCCCACGAGAAATATCAGTACCCTACCGCCCGATTCCGCTGGAAGTTCCCAAAGGCATGAAAGCCAATGAATTTTTCAATAGCACGGAAAATCTGAACGATCTGGTTCATAACAACGGCCTCCTGCAAAACAGTGAAAACCTGCTGTACTACCGCAAGGCACTGGGACACTCAAATGTCTTCGATGCCTCGATCATTTATAACACATCCCAGGTCATTCTGGATCCGCTGGGCAGGCCCGTGCGCCGCACCCAGGTACCTGACAATGTACGCAGTGTGTGGAACCGCATGAACCAGGTCCTGATGGGCTACATGCAGGACAATTTCCCCGATCCCGAAGCACAGCTGATTCTTTGCGGAGAGGCCAGCCTCGATGCCACCTGGCCGATGACTTCACCCGGAGTACCCAGCATACGTATGCTGCATAATCATTTCATCGCCTTTGACAAGCAGCAACTGGCAAATGCTAGCCTGGCCGATCCGAATTGCCCCAACCTCACCGATGGCGGTCAGCACAGCCTGTTCGAAAGCCACATGCACGAAGTCTACCACGCGTTTTTCGAAACCATGGACCTGAGCCTGTTGAGACAGACAAGCGGTAAGGTATCGCAAATCAAGCTCACCGGTTATCCGCAGGGATTGCCATGCTGGGAGATTCTCGGCGGCATGGAAACGATAAACTCGGTACAATTCTGGCGCGAATACGACGTCATCCTGAAAGGATTCATCGATTTTTACCGTAGCTTTTTCAGCCAGGTTTCGACGCGCAACGCACCGATTCCGGACAATATCTACTTCCCCGAGCAGGTCACCGAAAAGCTGTTGTTCAATAACGAGTTTCTGGGTGCGGCAAAAATTGTTCGCGACCAGTGCATCAAAAATGCCAGTTACGCCAACCTGATTCGCTGGCAGCCCGCTTTCAAACAGCTCATCTATCGAAACGATGCCGGTAAATGGATTGTTACGATCAGCCAGAATTCGATCGGCAATGCGATCACCGAGTTGCTCGGGGTCGTCGTCAAGCGGGTGCCCGATGCCGTTGCCTACAAACAGACCGAACATTCACTGGTCGAGCACCTGTTAGCTGCGAGACAACGCTTGATAACCGCCGATCTCGGTGAGGCGATAAAAACCCAATACTGGTGAGTTGAAGGGGATTGTCATCGCCCCCTTTTCCTCTATCGAATACCAAGCTCCCGCTCAACCTCGGTAATACATTCATCGACAATCGACATCGCCTGATCCATTTGTGTTTCGTTGGTGATCAACGGTGGTGTAAACGTCAGCACGTTACCCATCGTCGTCTTGAAGCTCAATCCTCTGTCCAGCGCCTTGTATAGCACTTTATCGGCTGCTTCTATGGCCACTTCACGGGTATCGCGGTCCAACACCAGCTCGGCACCAAACAGCAGTCCCCTGCCGCGTACGTCACCGATCAATGGATGAGCGCCTTTCATTTGGGTGAGTAACGATATGGCCTGATTACCGACCCGGGCCGCATTGTCAACCAGACCTTCCTGCTCGATAATCTGGATCGTGGTCAGCGCGGCACGCGCGCAGACCGGGTTTTTTTCGTGGGTATAGTGCCCGATGGCGAAATGCCCCGTCACATCGAGTTCCGGCCGACAGACGACCGCGGAGATCGGCAACACGCCGCCGCCCAGCGCCTTGCCCAACACCATGATATCCGGCACGACCTGGTCGTGTTCGCAGGAAAACATTCTGCCGGTCTTGCCCAGTCCGGTCGGGATTTCATCAAAAATCAGTAACGCACCAAACTCATTGCAGGCGTCGCGTACCTTTTGCCAGAAGCCGGGAGGCGCGATGTAGGGAACCGCGCGAGTGGGCTCCGCAATAACAGCGCCAACGTCACCCTCTTTCTGCAGAATGTAGCGAATCTGGTTTGCACAAAGATCACCGCTACCCTCGCTGACATTCCAGGCATTGCGATAATCGCCGAACGGCGGCACGTGCAGAGCACCTGCCAGTGGAGGCCCGATCGGCGAGCGGAACATTTGCTCGCCACCGATACTGCTGGCGCCAAACCCCGCGCCGTGAAAGGAATCCCAGAATGAAATTGTCTTGAAACGACCGCTTGCAATGCGCGCGATTTTCATCGCGATTTCGACAGCATCGGACCCACCAGTAGCAAAAAGCACCTTGCTCAAGTCTCCCGGCGCAATGGCCGCCAGCTTTTCAGCCAGTTCGACCGCGACATCGCAGGTATAGCGGCGAGGCGCGAACGGTAATTCCTGCATTTGACGGGTAATGGCTTCTATCAGGCGGGGGTGGCCGTAGCCGATATGGTGAACATTGTTGCCGTGGAAATCCATGTATCGCCTTCCGGACACATCTTCAATCCACAAGCCTTCGACTTTACTGACGCCCATCAGGCAAGGAGTTGAAACGGATTGATGCAGAAATGCACTGGCGTCTCGATCCAGCAACTCCCGGGATTTCACATCGAGGTTCCTGTCCTGCCAGGCCTTGCGCAGGGGGGAGTGATTGACATCCCCTTCTGCGCCAGCCGGTATGAGGGGGTCGGTGGAGTTGGACATCAGAAATTTCTCCCGTCAGATTTCAGTTCTAATACAGCTTTCTTGAGCAGGCCAGTCAGGCATATCAGATCGAGGACACGAAACTAACGCCATGTTGCTGAGACAACAGACGCGGATCCTGCGAGCGAATCTGCAGTGGCTTTCCATCCAGCGCCTCAAAGCAACGTTGCAGTGTTTCGGCTTCCAGGCGAGCCATCGACTCCTGCGTATAAAAGGTTAAATGCGGCATCAGAATAACATTTTCCATTTGATACAGCTCACTGAGCAGGTGACCGGATTGAGTCACCGGTTCCTGGCTGAAAACATCGAGACCGGCACCTGCGATTTGACCGGTTTTAAGGGCATTCAACAGTTCCTGCTCGTTAACCACCGCACCGCGACTGGTATTGATCAGAAATGCGCTCGATTTCATGCTACTGAATTCTGCTTTTCCGATGAGTTCACGGGTTTCTTCATTGAGTACGCAATGCACAGAAACGAAGTCACACTGGACAAGCATATCGCGAAGGTCTTCAATTCTGGTTACGCCGAAGTTATGCATATCCTCTGTACTGGTATGAGGACTGTATCCCAGAACCTGCATACGAAAACCCGACCCGGCCATTCGCGCCATACTGCGACCGATCCGGCCAACGCCAATCAGCCCAAGCGTTTTACCCGCGAGATCACCCCCCATCCATATCGCGGTTGGCCATGCCCAACCGTCTTGCTGCATTGTGTTGTGAACAGGAATGAGCTTCTTGGCCAGTGCTATCATCAGCGAGAAGGCGCCTTCGGCGACGGTTTCCTCGGCATATTCGGGGATGTTCACAATCGGAATTCGACGGGCCTTTGCGGCTTCGATGTCGATAGCATCGATACCTACCCCGTACTTGATAATGGCTTTAAGCCGGGTTGCACTATTGATGACCTCCGCAGTAATGGCGGTATAACACATCAGTAACAGGTCGGCATCGCGCACTGCTTCGACGAGTTCTGACTCGCTCACGGATTCGGCAAGCAAAACAAGCTCGGCACCAGTCGCAAGGAGTGCTTCATCGACCTGGGGACACTCCAGTTCGCGGTCAGTTCTGACAATCTTGATTCTGTTTTCCATTGATCTGCCTCGCGGAAATGGTGCATCGATTCGATGCGCATAGTATAAGCATCATATTTGGCGTACAATAATTAATAATTCAGTTAATTTATGATAATAGATTTTATATTAAATATGAGTTATAACTTATTGAAATCATTTCACTCTGTATGCATGACAGGATCGATCAGTAAAGCCGCAGATCATCTCAATGTGACCCAACCCGCCGTATCTATCGCATTACGAAAACTGCAAAAACTGCACGGCATATCACTACTGACGCGCAATGGCCCCAAAATCAAATTGACGCAGGATGGCGAAGCCTTGCAACTACTGGTCAGTAGAATGTTCGATGCAGAAAACATGGTCACTAATTTTCTGCAAAGCGGGGAGAATCTCGAAACCGGTTTACTGAAAATTGCGTCCGACGGACCGCTATTACCGCTAAAGCTACTCACCCTTTTTCGACACAACCATCCCGGTGTCGCTCTGGACATTCGCTTTGGTAATAATCTCGAGTGCTGGAATGCGTTGATTCGGCGGGAAGTGGACATCGCGCTGATTGCCAAAAGTGGTATCCCCAATCAGGCCAACGATCATGTTCGAATGTATCACATTCGTAAATCGGGGGTCTCGGCTGTTCTACCCGATAACCATCCCCTTACTAAAAACAAAAGCCTGCACCTTAAGGAACTGCTGTCACAACCGCTGCTATTTCGAGAGACGGGATCCAATACTCAAAAGCTGCTCGACACAACTTTGGCAAAATTGGGACATAAGGTCGCTCCAGTAGCCGTTTTATCGTCACGTGAAGCGATCATCAATGCGGTCGCCATGGGACTCGGAATTGGTTTCTCACTCGACGACGAAGCCATCGGTTATCGAAATATCGACAGTATTCCACTCGCCGAACTACGCGACATTTCAGATGATGTCGTGGTTACACTGCCCGCGTCCGTAAAACGAAAAATAGTTCATACCGCTTTCAACTATGCCAAACTACTCTCGGCCAACTAGCAGTTTCAATATTCAGTGAAAATCCCTTACTCAACTATCGCCTGGTCTCTAATAGTGTTCACGTAGGTTAGGGAATCTCTGCAAAACGCATAATCGTAGTTGGGTTTTTTGTGCTCTGCCAGACCAGGAAAACTCATGCTGAGCTTTCTTTGATCCTGCAGAACTATGATATTGTCCACATACCAGAAAGTTGACAATCCCCAATTAACAACTAGAAGTTAATGGGTCGCGCCCTAACGACCATAAATGGCGCGTTCCCTGTTAAACAAACTGGCGGGATTCTGAGATGCAGCACCCCAATACCGTAGTGCATGTGGCCCTGGATAATAATAGAGATATCGCAGCGGAAGTCGGCCTGTTGCTGAGTTGCTACAAATTGATTGAGCTTTACATGTTCGTGGTTTTTGAAAAACTATCCGATAGCAGTCGGGATGAATCCAAAGCGATACTCGGCAGCGTTAGCGGGTTTAATCAAAGAATGGACATCTTGAGAAATTTACTCAACGATACCAATGACAGCGATGTAGACAAGGGTTTTAGCGCGGAGATATTCGATCGTGTCGAGGAGTGCAGCAGGATACGCAACAAATATACGCATAGTATTTATTCCCAGCCGAGCGTCACGAGCGAAGAGGAATGGCGAATCGGTTCGTGGTTTGGAGACGTCAGGAAAATCAATTTTTTCGAATACATTAGCCTCGAATCAATTCGAAACGAACGCAATATATTGCGCAAAACCATTCGGGATTTAAACTACTTTGGAAACTTGTTATTGCCCAATACCTGATAGCCTGGATTCCTGACGGGATATATCGATTACCGCGCCTTAAGGGCGATTGCAATTTGACAACCTTGAAACCAACGCGCCGACGCAAAAAATCGCAGGAGGCTGGTGACAGCTAACTATAGGTGGAAAAGGAAATTGAACTGAACAGAATCGACATCATCACGAACGACGTACTCACCGCGAAGTTCCACTTGATCGCTGGTAGCATAACTCACGCCTGCACCGACCATCAGGCCACTATCGTCTCCGATATCCAGGCCCAAACGAGCCAGCCAACCAAATTTTTCGCCGATAAGCCCTTTGACAACGTAATTTCCCCATATCCCGGTACTATCGTGCGAAAAACCATAATCCATAAAACCAAATTCCACCGAGCTGCTGACTCCGTCCATCACATTAACCTCATTTAAATCATAAGCGGCAAAAAACTGGAAGCCAGTTTCATCGTCATGACGAACCGAGTTACGTGAAACACCTGCACCGATTGAAAACAGATCTTTATTCAGCAACGGTTTACTACCCTCTGCAATAACGGGCGTAGTACCGACGCCAGACAGCAGGATAAAAAACAGGGCTGACAGGTAGTTGGGGATAGGTCGTATCATTTTAAATCCGCAGTCTTGGAACAGGTTGATATTTCAGGGTATCTTAAGCACAGTTAGACCGGTGTTCAAGACGAACCTGCACCGGACCGATATAAAAAAATGGCAATTCAGCAGCAAAGGTTTCCGAAAGCAAACTCGCCACCCTCTCCTTATCACTCGGCACAGGGAATGGGGGAATTTAATCAGTTGAACCCAATCTCTGGATTGCTCGTGTAGACATCGGTAAAAATCGGTCGCCTCAATAATCCGACACGACATTCCCAAAACAATGGAGCCGACAACGCCCGAGGAACCTTAGGGTCTCGTAGGCAGCCCGGGTGGCAATGGTCCCGACGGCGGTAGCGTGCCCTCTTCATCGTGTTGCTCATCGCCTTGTAACGGCGGATTGAAGACGCTGATGAGATGAAGATCGGAAGAGGCTTCCACACTATGACGATCGTCTGGACCAACGATATACATGGTGCCCGCTTCCAGCGGCCAGACCTGACCAGACGACAGGTCCTCAAGTAAACCTTTGCCGGCGATAATGTAGTTGGCTTCCCAGTGATGCTTGTACCAGAGTACCTCGTCCAGACCGGCAGTACAGCGAACGTCTGATACGGTGAACAGAAGTATCTATGAACCGAGCCATGGCAGTGTGCCGGACATATCCGGCAAAGGTATCGCCAATCCGATAGCAGCGATTCTGTCGGTTGCGACGATGTTTGAGTATGCATTTAGCCGGGTCAATATCGCGCGTGAAATAGAACATGTGGTGGAGCAAACACTGACGCGTGGGATCATGACACCGGATCTCGGTGGAACCAGCTCGACCGCTGAGACTACAACCGCTGTCTTAGAAACATTTTGCGCGAATTGAAAGTGTAGTATGGGAATAGAATACCTGCTTCGTTACCGGTACCGAAAATAATCAGGCCCAGTCGGCCTGACGCCTGCGAAAGAACGATACATTCGAGAAAGGCAGCCGCTGGATTTCCGTAATATTAGTAACGGTCTGGCGTCGCTCGGACCATCCATCAAGCCAACGCGCAATTCTTTCAAACTGTTCGAGGTCGGGGCGAACTCGTGATGGTTGCATCTCATGCAAACCAATTCCCTGCTCGGCCGAATGCACGTAATTCTGACTGTCACGCAGCACCGCTACGATGGGGATGCCGAGCGAGTTAAGAAAACGCATCAACTTCGCGAGACTCTTGGTATGCTTGCGGGTGCGATTCGCGACGACCGCCAGCTTGTGATCATTGCGATTGACTTTCGCAACCAACAGCAGGTCGGCAATGCAACGCGAGGCTGCGTCGATGTCCATGGACGACGGCAAGACGGGTACCAGAATCTTTGTTGAGTCCCGCGTAATCTTCCGCAACTCATCAGGGCGAATGCCGGCCGGCGAATCCACGATCACATTGACCGTGTCGTCGGGAACGCGCAACTGCCAGCTGCGGGTAACCTGCATTGATTTTTTATAGGCTGCTATGCCGTGAATGGCTGGCAAAGCTCCCGGGCGACGCTTCAGCCATTTTATCGTCGAGCCTTGTGGATCGAAGTCCATGATGGTCGGCTGCCTGCCCTGCTGCGCATACCAGGCGGCTAAATTGGTTGCAATTGTTGACTTGCCGCTACCCCCTTTAGGGTTGAGGATGACGATTTTGTTCAGATTGTCTTGTTGCGGCGATATCAGCATGCTGTAAATGTCACGCAAAGCGAGCCAAAATTCCTTGCGTCAGTTCACATACTACCCGAGAAACTGGCGATTTTAGGACGAGTTACGGCCCTCAGCGGGTATCTGACCAGTGTAAAGCAATTATGTACCGCGATATTTGCTGGTCTGGAAAACGCATAAATATCGGAAAAACCACGTAAAAACGGAGTCAGATTACAAGAATCGATGTGAGATGGCCGCCCAATTGAATCAGGATTCATGGACCATTTTCGGTTTCTTGTGACCTGGATAATCCGGGGACAAAATACAATGGCACTTACCTTATTCTCAGCTTCTTGCTCGTTTTCAGCCACAACATATCGAGTCGCGTAGAAACCCATCCTAGAATGCTTTCCTTCTTTTTCAAGCCAAAAGTTTTCGCCATTTAGTGAAACTTGGTAATGAGTCATCGAACTAATACTCCTTACAATGAAATATCTTAGCGTTTATACGAAGTGCAGAGCACCGCGTATAAACGCTAAGATGTTGTGACTCCCACCGCAGTGGCAAC
>JAAESG010000405.1 GCA_024229615.1 Gammaproteobacteria bacterium
TCTTCAACCTGCCGTACGATTCCACCGAACTTGGGCAACCATTTTTCAAGCCACTCCATGATATCTGTCGAGGGCGTTATGGGATACCCGGCAAAAAATCGTCCCCCCGCAACCATAAAACCGAATGCCACTGCTTCGTTGCCGGTAATCAGCATCTGGGGATGCGGATCGGCGCCAACAATGTCATAAAGACCATTGTCGGCCGTCAGACCAGCATCGTCGGAAAGTTCGTGGCCGAGCCTCAAGGCATCAAGATTGTATTTGAGCGCCTGTGCACCCCGACGGGTAAAGCGCTTCTCGAACGACTGGTGCATATCCTCATCGCTCAATCCGATCAAGCGACCAATGACTGCCGATGACACACTGTTCTTGTAAATATCCTGGCGAAAAGCCCGTATTGCATGCCGGCTGAATGGAATGCCGATCACCCGTGCTCCCTCAGGCACACCACTGTTGGGCGGTAGATCACCAGCAGAATTGTCGTGAATCACGATGCTGCGATCATTGAGCCGGTGGGCGTTTTTTTTAATCGCCGATTGATCAAACACCACAATCAGATCGATCTGGCTACCGATCGATAGGTGCTCATCCTTAGATGCTCGCAAGGCCGCGGTCACGATGCCTCCCTTGATACGCGACAGCACATCACGTTCTGCGTAAGCACGAAATCCGACGGATCGTAAGGCGTCTGCCAGTATATTGATAACAGTCAGCGAACCATCGCCTCCCTGGCCCGAGACAATGATGCTTAGATCCTCAAGCCGTGGTCGGGACGCACTCATGAATCGTTTTCCTGTTTCTTCGCTGCCTTTTTCTTTTTTGGGGGAGGCGGGGGCAAAGGCCGCCAATCCTTTACAGAGTTACCGTCCTCCCAACCCCGGTAATAGTGCTTGGGGTCGAGATTTCCAATCAGCTCACGCTCTAATTGAGTAGGCATCAAGGCGGGCAAAGGCCGGGTGCGTTTGTAACGCGAGAGACGGCTCAAAAGTTCTTTGGTCTCCACCCAGTCGGCCTCGAGCAGGGCCTGCCAGGCCCTGTGCCCGGCTTCCGTGCGAATGACCGTAAATGTCCAGCCATTGAGTCCGATACCACCCAGTCCAATGTCCGCATTGTCGGCGGCGTAATCCATACAGTAAAGACAGGCAGGCCTGGCGTACTTACCAAACGCTTTCAGCGAACGGGTTTCTTCTCGGCCATCACGCAACTTAATCTCAAGCCGGCCCTTGATATTGATATTGCTAACATCCCGCTTGGATACTCCCAGATCGTCA
>JAAESG010000406.1 GCA_024229615.1 Gammaproteobacteria bacterium
CCACGGATACCGATTTCCTCCGACAATCATCAGTCACGCGGTTTGGCTGTATCATCGCTTCTGTCTGAGCTATCGGGATGTGGAAGATCTTCTGGCCGAACGTGGAATTGCTGTCTCGTATGAATCCATTCGGCACTGGTGCAATCGATTCGGTCCGGAATACGCACGAAAGCTGAAAAAACGACAAGGCCGATTAGGTGACACCTGGTATCTCGACGAGGTGTTCATCAAGATCCGTGGCGAGTTGCATTATCTTTGGCGGGCCGTCGACCAGGACGGCGACACCATTGACATCCTGGTGCAGAAACGCCGTAACAAGGCGGCAGCCAAACGGTTTTTCCGTAAGCTATTGAAGGGCCAGCACGAGCCACCATGGCGAATGATTACAGATAAACTGAAGAGCTATTCGGCTGCGCACCGGGAAGTAATGCCTTCGGTTACACACGGCACTGAACAGTACGAAAACAACCGAGCTGAGGTATCACATGAACCGACTCGCCAACGCGAACGACAGATGCGGCGGTTCAAATCAGCTGGAC
>JAAESG010000407.1 GCA_024229615.1 Gammaproteobacteria bacterium
CGTTTCCTGTTCGCAAGTCGCCCTGCGGTCATGGGCAAGGTGCTGGGCATCGTCTATCGGGCCATCGCCACACATCTGATCAAAAAAGTAGGGTTCACCACGAATAGGGCACACACCGGCGCGGTCACGCTGATTCAGCGCTTCGGCAGTGCCTTGAATGCCAAGGCGTTTGGAGCAAACTGCATCCAATCGTCCCGATGGAGCTGACAAGCACCGCGTCATCCATCCGTGTCACCCCCTAAGCGGCTATCAGTTCGATCCGATCAGGCTGTTCAATAGCCTGGGCACCCTTCGTGTCGAGTTCATCGGCCCTGATGGTAAACAGCGCTCTCTGCCCGCAAGCTGCACCACGCTGGCAGCGGAAGATCCCTACACCCACTTTGCCGATGCCGATGCACTCTTTCGGCTCCCTGACTTGATTGCGCTGTGCGAACTGATTGCTCTGATAGGCTGCCACGAGGATTGACTGTTGAGACAAGTGAGGCAATCACGCATGAGAGATAAACTATGCCGCTTATTGAGAGGTAAATTACGCCTCATGTTCGATAAATCGAATTAATTAGGCATATTTGGCGGGCCGTTCTTGACCTTTTGTGATATATAGGCATAATTAATAACTCATTAATGGAGCATTTCATCATGAGCAATGCCGATAACCCAGCACCCAAAAAGACGCAACTGCTGCAGGACTCGGGCACCTTGAACCCCAATCCCGAGCGGGTCACCGACGAGCTGTTCCAGCGCCACAGTTTCTTCGATAGCGCCGATCTGGTCCAAGTCAAATACGAGATGCTGCGCTGTGTCGAAAAAGAGGGACGATCCGTCTCCCGGGCCGCGCTGGATTTTGGCTTCTCGCGGCGCCATTTCTACGTGATTCGACAGCAATTCGCCGAGCGCGGCTTCCAGAGCTTGATGCCGGAGAAACGCGGGCCCAGAGGCGCCCACAAACTCGATCAGGCGGTGATGGCCTTCGTGCGTCAAACCCTGGACGACGATCCGAGCTTAAAGGCGACGGCATTGTCGCGCCTGATTCAGGCGCAGTTTCATCTCACGGTGCATCCCAGGAGTATCGAGCGCGCGCTGGCGCGTAAAAAAAAACCCGCAACCGCATGAGCGTCTCAGCGGTACCGATGCCACCGACCGACCCTGCCACGTTCGTCGCTGGCTACGAA
>JAAESG010000408.1 GCA_024229615.1 Gammaproteobacteria bacterium
ACCTTGATTTGCTTGTTGACCGCAGCATCGACCAGGCGTGTATCGGTCATGCCTTTATCGACCAGCACCTCCCCGAGTGGCGGCTTACTGACGATTTCGACAGGAAGGTGGTCATCGTCACTGATCGTTTCGATAACGGTGTGTTCTCCCTGGTACTGCAATGCCTCACGCAATTCCTCGTGGGTCAACGCGCCGGAAGCCACCAGGATTTCGCCGATCGCCATGTTTTCTTCCGGCAGCGTATCGATCAACGCCGTATAATCGGCGATTTTGGAACGCGGCGGCAGAATATGAAGCTGGCAGTCGTCCAGTACAAATTCGAAAACCTCGGCGATGATTTCCTTCGAGGCCTCGGTTTTCAGGTCGATCTCGAAACCCAGGTAGCAGTCTTCCGGGTTCATACTATTGAGGTCCGGCAGTTCGGTGGCCAGGGTGGTCATGCTGCTGGTGTCGCCGACCGTGCTCAGATATCTGAAAAACGATAGCGGATCCATGCCATTGGCGAGGACCTGTCGGCCAAATCGAAGTGAAATATGCCAGCAGTCGCTGCCGACCATCGCGCCCTCGTCCGCAGACTCGGACTCGGCTTCGGTCGCCTGCGGGCTATCCGCCTGTTCCGGCTGCTCAGAATTCAGGTACAGGTTGAGCTGCGCCAGCAATCCGTCGCCACGTTCTCTAAGGGTATCCGAAAGTGCTTCTCCCGGATAATCGATAACCTGACGCACCAGATCGTTGATCTGGTCCCGGCTATCCAGCAGCAGACTCATCAATTCGTCATTCAAGCCGAGTTCTTTATCGCGCAACCTGCCCATTACCGATTCAGCGACATGGGTAAAGGAGACCACGTCGTCAAAGCCGAATATTCCGGCTGAACCCTTAATGGTATGTACAGCCCGGAACAG
>JAAESG010000409.1 GCA_024229615.1 Gammaproteobacteria bacterium
CCAGATTAAAAGTGAGAAAACCGGCGGAATACGTTTAATATATTCAAGCATAATACGTTCCTCAATCCAAATACTTGCGCAGTTCAGACCAGATCTTTTCGATCGTATCTAGATAGTTCTTGTGGCGACGGATGGCTTCAGGATCTGCATCGCGACTGATTTCAGGCCGAATGATCGAGTGGACCCGACCCGGACGCGGGGACAACAGCACGATCTGGTCCGAAATATAGACCGCCTCTTCCATCGAGTGAGTAACAAAGATCACGGACTTTTTCTCGGCGGCAAGCAAATGCAGCAGGTCCTCCTGGAATTTGCGTCGATTTTGCTCATCGACAGCGGAAAAAGGTTCGTCCATTAAAAGTACATCGGCGTTGACCACCAGCGCGCGAGCCAGGCCCACACGTTGGCGCATGCCGCCAGACAGCTCGTGCGGATACTTGTTCTCAAACCCGGTGAGGCCTACTTCATCGATGTAGTGACGGGCCTTTTCCTCGCGCTCTGCTTTTGGAACGCCGTTGAGCTCTAACCCAAAGGCGACATTGCGCAGCACGGTAGCCCAGGGCAAAAGGGCGAAATCCTGAAACACGAAGGCACGTTCGGGGCCAGGACCGACGACCTCTTTACCGTTGACCAAAACCTGACCGGTGGTCGTTTCCAACAGGCCCGCGATGATTTTCAGCAAAGTGGTTTTGCCGCAGCCACTTGGCCCCAGCAGTGTCGTCATTTGTCCCCTGGGGAAACCAAGGTTTATCGAAGACAACGCGTGGATGTCTGAACCATAAAACTTGGTTAAATCGCGGACTTCGGCGATGTAATCCTGATCGCCAGATGCTGCATCTTGCAGCGTGTTTATTGCGGTAGCACTCGACATTATTGACCCTTTTTCTTTTCGGGGCGAAAATAATTTATTTCCGCAGTTTCTAACAAGGTTACCATGAGGGCAGAGAATGTGATGACCGTGAAGACCGCCGCATACATGTAATCGTATTCGGCAACGGAGCGGTGGTAGGAGATCAGGTCTCCGATCCCGGTCGGGGTGATCAGAAGCTCGGCAAGAATAACGCCGATAAACCCGGCGGCGACTCCCAGACGCAATCCCGCAAATATGACGGGCGCTGCATTCGGTATTATAACGATACTGATTTGCTGAAATCGCGAACCCTGAAAAGATTGACACATCTGGATCAGGCTGGGGCTTGCATGGCGCACGGCCTTATAGCTATTCAATACAATAATCGGCGCAGCCAGAATGATCACCGCAACTGTTTTCGCGGTTAATCCAATACCGTAGGCATAGGTAATCAGCGGGATCAGCGCAGCCACGGGTGATGCTTGCAGCACGACAAAGATCGGTTCCCAAAACCATTGGAAAAGCCGATTCAGTCCCATGCTTACGCCTAGAA
>JAAESG010000410.1 GCA_024229615.1 Gammaproteobacteria bacterium
GACCGTGCGGAGCTCCCTGAGTAGCCGGTAGATACCGTCACGCCCCAGGTTGCTGCGCTTGCGCAGATCATTGACCAGCACCTTCCAGTCATCCGGCCGGGACAGCAGGTAGCACAGCAGCCCCCTGGCCGCCCAGGACAAGCAATCATCCTCGACGGCGCGCTGGTCCATGACGACAAACCGATCACGGCGCGGGGCACGGATGATGGTATTGCTCATGCCTCACCGCTGCCGAGGATGATCCGGGCAACGTCCGACACGGGATAATACATTCGCCGGCCGATCTTGCGCCCACAGGCCTTGAGGGCGCGCGTACTCGCGTCACTCGGGTAACTGAGGCTGTAGCGCAAGCCACCGACCGAGCGTCCTAGCAACTCGGCCAGTTGTGTATGCGACATCAGTAGGCCGAAGCGTTCCGTCAGTTGGTTCGCCAACGTTGTCACGTTGACATTGACTGAATCTTGCATTGCCTGTGTTCTCCTGTTCTGGTTTGTGAACACTACAGTTTGCCATCGGTTTGCTCGTGAAATGTGCTCGAAAACGGCACACACAGGGCGAGTTTTCGAGCTAATTTCCGGACCACACAGGCGCTATGATCAACCACCGGTAAACACTCGAAGCAAATATCGCCTTCATGAAACAACACCGCCGTATCACGCCGAGACTGATCCGCTTCCGGGATGCGCCGCGCTACCTGGGTATGGACCGCAACCGGTTCAACGCCGAGGTACGCCCGTATCTCGTTGAAATCCGCATGGGGAAACAGGGAATCGCCTTCGACCGACTTGAACTGGACGCCTGGGTGGAGCAATATAAGGCTCGCAACGGACGTCCCAGTAAATTCAGAGGAGAATTAACATGGGACGAAAAAGATCGCCTGGACTCTTTAAACGTAAAGGCATCTGGCACATCGACAAACACGTCTACGGACGGCGAATTTGCCAGAGCACTGGATACGCTGAACTTGCAAAAGCAGAAGCGTTCCTCGCCAAGATCGTCGAAGACCAAAGGCAAGCGAAAATATTCGGGGTAAGGCCCCAGCGGGCTTTCGAACAGGCAGCCGCGAAATTCGTGCTGGAAAATCAGCACAAACGCAGCCTGCATAGCGACATCGACCGGCTCAAGAATTTGATGCCGTGGATCGGTGATCACTATATCGACAAGATCCATATTGGTACGCTGCAACCCTGGATAGACTGCCGGCGCAAACA
>JAAESG010000411.1 GCA_024229615.1 Gammaproteobacteria bacterium
ATGGCGGCCCTTAGTGGGGAGAATGAAATTCGACCGACCATTGTGGTCGCAACTTGGAACACGCCTCAAAGATTGCGCGAATACCTGCCGCAGCGGCCCTTTTGCAACCATCAATCCCAACGTTCTATGAGTCGGGTGATAAAGCGTTACGGGGGGATACCGATTTCCGACAATTACCTGCAATTTATCGTCAACGAACTCAAACCCTTCGTTGACAGCCGCTACCGCACCCGTCCGGAGCGGGAGTTTACCTTTTTGATGGGGTCGAGCATGGGGGGATTGATTTCGTTGTATGCGATCTGTGAATATCCGCAGGTATTCGGCGGGGCCGGCTGTCTTTCAACCCACTGGCCGATTGCACACAAGCCTTTCAGTAAATATCTGAAAGCGCGGCTGCCCGAACCGGGACACCATAAAATATATCTGGACTACGGCAACGAAGCCAATCATGCCGGTTACCGTTATAGACAGAAGCGTGTGGAACATATCTTAAAGGATAGAGGCTACGAGTTCGGACGAGACTGGCTCGGCAACTGGTACGCCGGCGATCCCCACTCCGAAACGGCTTGGCGTGCCCGGGTCCAGGTGCCGTTGCGGTTTCTGCTGAAAAATGACCAACGACGATTGGAAGCTGCCGCTTCCACCAAAGGAGGTGCCCGTGAATCTTAAACCGACTGCCTTGATTTATAGTTCCCACAACCGCTGTGAGCATCTGCACCGGAATTGGATCGTCCAGCGTGCTTTGGACCATCACCACAACAAAAGCGTATTGTACTTGCCTTTTGGTTTGGAAAGCCGCGAGTCTCAGGATTTTTCATGGGGCACCTTCAAATGGTATTTCGACCGATTCACCCCTTTTGGCCTCGATGCCGGGGTCTTTTTTTGGAGCGACAACCTATCGCGTCATGATGCCGAGATCTTTTTCAATATGGTCGAAAATAGCGAGGTCGTCATTCTGGGCGGCGGCGATGTGAATCTCGGTTTCGAACGTTACGATGCCATGGGCGGTTATTTTTTCGATGATTATGATCGGTTTAAAAACTATCTTCACCAGCGCCAGAAT
>JAAESG010000412.1 GCA_024229615.1 Gammaproteobacteria bacterium
CACCGTGCCTTGCTTGGGCGCTGATATCGAACCATTTCCACCTGTTGCTGGTAACGGGCGCGGTTCCAATCGTCACGGTAATGCGCAGGCTGCTTACCGGTTATGCGCTGACCCATAATCGCCGACACCAACGGCACGGCCATTTGTTTCAAAACCGGTACCAATCGATCCTTTGCCAGGAAGAGCCGTATTTGCTGGAGTGGGTCCGTTATATTCACCTCCACCCGCTGCGTGCACAAATCGTCACCAGCCTTGAAGAACTCGAGCGTTATCGCTACAGCGGCCACAGCGCTTTAATGGGCAAGGAACCAAACAACTGGCAGGATGCCGACAAGGTGCTTGCGCTTTTCGCAAACCGTCCATCAGCGGCACGCTACGGCTACCGGCAGTTTGTGGAGGAGGGAATCGGCATGGGTCGCAGGCCCGAGTTGACAGGAGGAGGGCTCATACGCAGTGCGGGCGGGTGGATGGCACTCAAATCAAGAAAAGAGGGAGGGGGGCGGACGAAAGGCGATGAGCGGATACTCGGAGAAAGCGAATTCGTCGAATCGGTCCTTAAAGCCTGCATTCCGCGCCTGCTCGATTGCAATTTCGGAATTATATACTA
>JAAESG010000413.1 GCA_024229615.1 Gammaproteobacteria bacterium
ACCTCGCGGCTGTAGAGGTTGCCAGCGATCTTGGCATTGTGCACCAGCTCGATCGACGCCAGCGCGCCATGCTCGTGCACCGCGTCGCACATACGTGCGAGGTAGGGGATATCCTGGTCCGACCAGAGTCGGCACTCGGTCGCCGGTGTGATGTCGCTGGTCGGGTGAATGTCGACCTGTTCTGTCGAGATCACGGCCCAGCCGCCCTCGGCCTTGACGCCACGCATCGCCGCCATGCTCGACGGAAAGGTTCGTCCCATGCCGTTGCAATGCGGCGCCTGGTAAAAGCGATTTTTTGCGGTAACCGGGCCGATTTTAACCGGCTCGAATAAAATATCGTAGCGAGGATCTCTGGTCATTTCTGGTTTCTATTTCCTGGCCAGGTAAGTAATGTGGTGGGCATTATATAAATAAATTGACTGACTAGTCATTCAGTTTGTTGACTTTGATAGCCTGGTCAGTCAGACTTTTCGGCTGGGGAATACAGTAACTCAGGCCGGTTGCGCCTGGGTTAAATCCAGATTATCGTTTAACCTAGAGATACCAGCGTGAATGAAAAACAACGAGTTATTCGACTCCAACCCAGAGGGCCGGCCGATAACGATCTCAAGAAAATGGATCTCGACCCAGCGGATTTTCAGTCTGATTTACCGGAGCAAACCATCCATGTCTACTACGAGGATGAAGGCCTGGGCCTATCGGTAGGTGTCTGGACCACGACAACGATGCAGGAAGCCTTTGGCCCCTATCCCGGTGATGAGTTTATGTGGGTACTCGAGGGCCAGGTGCGTATGGTCGACGGTGAAGGCAACCAAACCCTGGTCGAACAGGGCGAAACCTTTTGTATTCGCAACGCCATACCGATCAGCTGGAAGCAGGAAGGTTTCCTGCGCAAGTTTTACATGACCTACGCCGGTCCGAATGCGTCGACACCCGAGATTAGTTCGGCCGAGGGTGGCGTCAGACTGCTTCGCGCGGCTGAGCTCGAGCATGATATGCAGAAAATGGAGTCCACCGAGCCGCTGGTCATCGTCGGTGAAAAACCGCTACAGCATGACAACATCCTGTTCACCAACGATGCCGGCAACATGTTTATCGGCATGTGGGACAGCACCGCGTTTGATAGTCAAATGAGACCGTTTCCGTGGCATGAAATGGTGCAGTTGCTGGAAGGTCAGGTGACGATTACCGAGGCCGACGGCAGCGAGCAGCAGTTCGAGGCGGGGGATGCATTTTTTATCCCGATGGGTACAGTGTGTAAATGGCAAACCAGCGGCTATGTGAAAAAGTTTTACTCTATTCTGGAGGTCGAAGCGGATAAAGCTTAGACAGGTTAAAAAAATGAACAGAATCGGAAAACTCGAAAGCGTCTGGCGTTACCCCGTTAAAAGCATGCGTGGCGAGCAGATAAACGATGTCTTTGTCGCCTACACCGGGGTCATGGGCGATCGCCTCTACGCATTGGCGGCGGCGCAGGCACCACCGGAATTTCCGTGGCATACCAACCGCGAACAGGAGGAATTTATACTGTTCAGGGCTGCTTACCGGAATCCTGCAGACACGCTAAAGCCGGCTGCGATGGAAGCTGCTTTCAAGGAGGCGCTTAATCCTCCGTATCCGTCGGCCGAAACCTTTGCGCTTAACGTCGAGACGCCGGAAGGCAAAGTATACGATATTGAGGATGCTGCCTTTTTGGCAAGCCTGCGCGAAAATTCTGCTGGGGAATTGACCCTGCATTTTACGCAAAAGAATGCAGTCGATTGCCGACCATTATCGCTGTTTTCGTTTCAAACCCTGGTGCAGCTCGAACAGGAAACCGGACTCGAGATTGATAAACGCCGTTTCCGTGCCAACTTTTACGTCGACTGGGATTCGGCCGATGGCTTTTATGAAAATGAACTGGTTAATCGTCGTTTAAAAATTGGTGAACGCCTCGAAATCATGGTGCGCGAGCTCGATCCGCGCTGCAAATCTATCACCATCGATCCGGACACGGCGGAAACCCAGCCGCGGATTCTAAAACACATTGCCAGGAAGCATAATGGTTTTGCAGGAGTCTATGCGGCGGTGTTGACCGAAGGCACCGTCAGCGCCGGCGATGAAATCTACCTGCTCGACTGAGTCGATGACTGCTACAGACGAGGTCACCAGCTTTCTTGCCATCCTCGATGGCGTCGAACACCTGGTCGCCTATCAGGCGGGCGAGGTATTGCTCGATTGCATGCTTGCCGAAGGCCTCGACCCTGCGTTCCAGTGCATGGACGGGCACTGTGGCAGCTGTATGGTTGTCAGGATCAGCGGGGATGTCGAGATGCGCAAGAACAATGTGCTGTCGCAACGCGATCTAGATGCGGGTTACGTGTTACTGTGCCAGTCGATCGCGCTGAACGGCGAAGTGCTGGTGGATTGCGATGCCTGAACCGCATGATACAGATTCAAATTAACGATCACAGGACATTTCCATGACTGCAATTAGCGAACTCAAGAGACTCAGTAACAAGGTTTTGATCAACGATGAAACCCGTCGCGATAAATAATTGAATTTTGTAAACCAGGAGGATTTTTCTCATGTCTAATCAAATTCCGCAACGCGCCAGCGCGGTCATCATCGGTGGGGGAGTTATCGGTTCCAGCGTTGCCTACCACCTGGCCAGGCTCGGTTGGAGCGACGTC
>JAAESG010000414.1 GCA_024229615.1 Gammaproteobacteria bacterium
ACAATATTGAATCCTGAGGTAAATGGCACTTACTTAAGCTCGCAACCATCGTCATACCAATCCAACCAGGGCCGGATAAACGGTGAAAGTTTTCGCGAAGTAAACCGCAGGCGGCGTAGCCGCCGAGGCATTCGCGAAAACTTTCACCGTTTATCCGGCCCTGGTTGGATTGGTATGACGATGGTTGCGAGCTTAAGTAAGTGCCATTTACCTCAGGATTCAATATTGTCCTTTCGCGCTACAGGCTTTTCTATTGTTGGCAGAAGTGCGAGGAGTGGAAGGGTCATCGATGATAAAGCGTCCCGGAAGTGGTCAACCAGGCGGATAAATGGCCGTCAAGGCCGCCCTGCCAGTTACAGGCTCGGCGCCAGCGGCGCGATTTCCTGCGGCGGTTTGACTTCCGGTTTGTCACGGATTGCGCGGGTCTCAAACCCGATGAGATATTCGAAATACTGACGGATGTTTTCGACGTATTTGACGGGTTCCCAGCCGCGTGCGTAGCCATACTTGGTTTTTTTGTACCATTTCTTGCGGGCCAGTAAAGGCAGATTTTCCTTGACGTCGATCCAGCGATTCGGATCGCCCCCCCGGCTCTCGGTGATTTTACGTGCATCCTCGACATGCCCGAAACCCACGTTGTAAGCGGCCAGCGCAAGCCAGGTGCGGTCGGGTTCGGTGATTTGTCCCGGGACCCTCTTTAACACACTGGCGATATATTTTGCGCCACCACGAATACTTTCAGCCGGGTCCAGCCGGTTTTTGACTTTCATCTGTTTCGCGGTGGCGAGGGTCAACATCATTAGTCCGCGGACGCCGGTCGGCGATTTGGCGCGTGCGACCCACAGAGATTCCTGGTAGCCGATAGCAGCCAGCAAGCGCCAGTCCAGACCCACGGCCGTCGCCTCTTCCCTGAACAGGGTTTCATATTTCGGTAAATGGCTCTTGATCCTTTGGGAAAATGTCCTGATGTCCGAATAGTTAAAGCGTTCGACGTGACTGTAGTGTCTGTGTACCAGCTGTTCGAGTCTGCCGTCGGCTTCTATCTCCGTGAAATAGTTTTCGATCGCCTTCGTCAGAGTATCGTCTTCCGTATAATTGAATGCCCAGCGTAACTGGCGTGGTTCACCGAGTTCGAATGCGATACGCAGTTCCGGAAAGTAGCGTCGCTGCAGTGCAATTTCATGCGAGTCCGCGAGGATGTAATCGGTCTCCCCATTTTCAACCTGCTCGATCAATTCCTCGGTTGCGATTTCATCGACTTCGATCCACGAAAGCCTGGGGAATTTTTGCTGAAGTTCCTGCAACAGTTTGACATGAGCGGTGCCACTGATCACCTTCAGCGAGCCATCGATCAGGTCAATTTCCCTGCGTGGGCGGTCGGCGTGAAACTTCTGATACAACACCTGATTGGCGACTTCGAAATAGCGTGGGCCATAGACAACCGAGCGGCTGAAGTCCGATTCGTTTTCAGATAAACCCGCCGCTATTAAATCTCCACTACCGAACAACAGCTCTGGATAAAGATCGGCGAAACTGGGTACCGTAATGAATCGCGCTTTAACCCCGATGGACTCGGCGAACCAGTTGGCGAGATGATACTCAAACCCATTCGGGCCGTCGATATCCTGATAATAGGTAGTCGCGCTGTTCAACGTCAACACGTTGATGTAGCCGCGTCTTTGAATCTTTTGCAGCGTTGTCAGGGCTTGTTTGTCGATGCCCGGAGTCACGATGAAAATACCCAGAATCACCGTTGCGACGACGAAGCCGGATATTAACTGGACCCGATGGGCAAATGGGGAGAGTTCTACCATCGGCTGGAGGCACGCGCACGCAGACTATTGTCTGCGTGTGAATACCCACTCCATTGGTATAGACATGGCAGGGTTATAGGCATATCCGTCGCAATTGAATTCCATGATTGCCTCGGGATTATCGATTTGTTGATCAATCAGGTAGCGTGCCATCCTGCCGCGCGCCCTCTTCGCAAAAAGACCGATGACCCGATAACTGCCCTTGGTGTAATCCTTGAAAACCGGGGTAATTACATCGGCCTTGAGCAAGTTCGGTTTGAGCGCTTTGAAATACTCGTTCGAGGCGAGGTTGATCAGGGTATCCGAGGCGGTTCGCTTCAGTTCCTGGTTCAAAAACCGGGTGATACGTTCGTCCCAGAACTGGTAAAGATTGTTGCCTTGTTCGGTGTCGAGCCGGGTACCCATCTCGAGCCGGTAGGCCTGCATCAGGTCGAGTGGTCGCAAGACGCCGTATAGCCCCGATAGAATGCGTAAGTGATTCTGCGCGAAATCGACATTCTCCCGGGTCATGCTGTAGGCATCCAGGCCAATATAGACGTCTCCCCTGAAGGCAAACAGGGCCTGACGAGCGGTCTCCGGTTTGAAAGGGGTTTTCCATTGCTTGAAGCGTTGCTGGTTGAGTTCGGCAATGTTGCCACTGACCTGCATCAGCTTCGACAGATCATTAGTCGACAATTGACGCAGGCGTCGCATCAGCTTGCGGGACTGGGTTAAATGCGATGGCTGGGTGTATGAGTCGGTTACCGTCGGGGTATCGAAATCCAGTGTCTTGGCGGGAGAAATAACGGTTAGCATATTCGCGGGTTCAAAAACAAAGCATGCATGGTAACAAATTTACCTCGCAGATTAAGTGAATTCCTTAGCAACTCGTCAATTACCGGACAAGCGGACAGTTTTGCATTCAGCTTGAATCTGGCACAAAATTCAGTATCGGGCCACGGCACCAGGCGGCCTTTGCAGAGGGTGGGAATTAGATGACTGACTCACGACAGGTAACCCAGGATTTCCTGGATTCAGCACAGTACCTGGAGACTTCCATACTTCAGTATGAGAGTGTCTACGGGCAGGACTTCGTCAGTCCGGGCGGTCGTGAAATGGCGCTCGAAATGATTGCTCGAATGGCGCTCGGTCCTGGGGCGCATGTGCTAGACGTGGGTTGTGGACTCGGCGGTAGCGCCTTCGTTATGGCGCGAGAATTTGGGCTGAAGGTGGATGGTATCGATTTGTCCAGGAACATGTTGGCGCTGGCAAACCGGAAGCTGCAGACAAACGGCCTTGCGGCCAGCGTCGATTTGCGATGGGGCGACTGTCTGGAGCTGGATTGCAGCGATTGTTATGACGCGATATACAGTCGTGACGTGTTCCTGCATATCCATGACAAGGTGCGGCTGTTTACGACTTTATGGGATTCACTGCGCCCGGGCGGGATCCTGCTTTTCACCGATTACTGTTGTGGTTCCGAGTCCTGGGACAAGGATTTTAAAGCCTATGTCGAGGACCGGAGCTACTGTCTGCACAGCGTCGTGGAATATGTCGATTTGATCTCCGCAGCGGGTTTCGAGCGGGTCATTGGCGAAGACATCAGTGCGAGGTTTATCGAGATTCTGGAGGCGGATCTAGTGCGCATCGGGGAATCCGCATTGGAGCAGGCCACACGCGTCAAGCTTGAGCAAAGCTGGCTGCAGAAACTGGATCGCTGTAAGGCGGGACACCACCGTTGGGGGTTGTTTACTGCCGTGAAAACAGGCGCTTAGGCGGGAATTAACAATAGTTAGGGGTACAATTAATGAACCATCAGCAACAACAAGTACACCAGGTGCTGGGCACGATACCCGGTTTCGAGAACCTGGCCGCGAACGCATATACGGCCGAGCGTCTCGGCGGTTTGACCAATCTCGTGTTTTGTATCGATACAGGCGATCAGCGCTACGCTTTGCGTATTCCGGGTAAGGGTACCGAGGAGTATATCGATCGCGAGGTGGAAATTCATAATGCCAGGGTAGCGGCGCGTGCCGGAGTCTCGGCCGAGGTCGTATACGCCGACATCGAATCCGGCGTCATGCTGGCCAGGTACATCGATGGCATAGTAACCATGACAGCGCGGGAATTCGCCCGCAGGGAAGGGTCAGCGGCGCGTGCCGGTCGAGCGCTCAGACAGATGCACGACTGGGCAGAACCATTTGAATTCCGTTTCGAATTGTTTTCGATGATCGACGAGTACCTGTCGATTCTGGATGAGCGCAAAGCGGAGTTGCCCGAGGGTTATGCCGATGTGGTTGAATCCGCCCAACCAGTGCGTGCGGCGCTCGAGCGAAACCCGGTCAAACTGGCACCTTGCCACTGTGACCCTCTATGCGAAAACTTTCTCGATTCGGGCGAACGTATGTGGATCGTGGACTGGGAGTATTCGGGGATGAACGATCCACTCTGGGATCTCGGAGATCTGTCGGTAGAAGCCGGATTCACGGCTCAACAGGACGTGGAATTGATGCGCGCCTATTGTAATGGCGAACCGAGCAAGGCGCAGCTTGGGCGCATGGTCATCTACAAAGCCATGTGTGATTTGCTATGGACTTTGTGGGGCTTGATCCAGCACAGCGATGGCAACCCCGCTGAGGATTTCTGGGCTTATTCGATCGGTCGGTTCGAGCGCTGCAAGACACTGATGACAGCGCCAGATTTTACCGGGCACGTAAAATCTATCGATGGCGAGTAAGCACAGGGCGTTGATGGTCCTCGACTGAAGTTTGCTCCTGCCCATTGATGACGACCACCCCGGCCTCGTTAAATCCATGGGTGATGGCGCTCGGTGGCTGGCTATCCACGACGACCATATCGATCTGCGCAAAATCGCATACCTTGATAAAGTTCGTGTTGCCAAACTTGCTGTGGTCGGCCACGACGATTGTCTTTTTCGCCTGCGCAATCACCGCACGCGAAAATTCGGCCTCTTCGAGGTGATAATCCATGAAACTGCCGCTCTCGGTAACACCTCCAATCGACAGGATCGCATAATTCACATGGAACTGACGCACGAAGTCGATCGCCGCCGAGCCGAAAGTAGCCCAGTCATCGGGACGTAGTGCGCCACCGCAGATATGAACGCGATTGCTCGGCTCACGTGCCAACGTGCGCGCGATTTCGGTGCAGTTGGTAACGACCGACAGGTTGCGGTGTGCTGCCAGCGCGCGTGCGACATAGGCGGTTGTCGATCCGGTATCGAGCATGATCGAATCACCGTCGTTGATGATTTCCGCTACCAGCTTCGAGATCAGCTTTTTTTCTTCGACCTGTTCGTGCATACGTCTCTCGAATGGTGGTTCCGGTTCCTGGTTCTGGCTGAGTACGATCCCGCCATGGACCTTGTCGATCAGACCCTGGCACACCAGCGGCTTGATGTTGCGGCGGATGGTTTCATCGGATACCTTGAATTCCTGCGCCAGTTCGGCGATAGAGCAGGCGCCACGGGATTTGACCGCGGTGAGGATATCGTTCTGTCTTTTTTGCAGGCGCATAAAATGGCTTCCGATTCAGGTGTGCTACGGGTTGAAGATGCCTGATCATCGAATTCGAAACCAGCTAGTCGGAGCCTTTCAATCGAATAACCACGCAAAACAACACGATAATAGTAATAATAATTGGGTTTTGGATCAAATATCGTTGACATGGTGTGGGAAATTTGCGAAAAAGATCCGCACGCGCCCGTCAAAGCCACCGGTGCGCATATAACCAGAGGAGCGACAATAACGATGAGCAAAATAACCAATTTGGTATTACTGAAGTCCCTGATGGTCGGTTTACTACTGTCCCTGGCGATGCCCACGAGCGCGGTTGAGTCCAAGGATCCGATAAAACTGACGATTCACGACTGGACCGGACAATACCTGACCACCCACATCATGGGTGAAGTCCTGAAACAAGCCGGTTACAACATTGAATACGTGCAGGCAGACTATATCGCACAGTTTGCCGGGCTCGAATCCGGTGATTTGCACGTTGCCATGGAAATGTGGGAAACCACCGGCAAGCAATCTATGGATGCATCGCTGGCAACTGGCAAGACCGTCGATCTCGGTGAAACCGGGATGGACGCCAAGGAAGAGTGGTGGTATCCGATGTACATGAAGGAGCGCTGTCCGGGATTGCCCGACTGGAAAGCTTTGAACAAGTGCGCGCAAGCTTTCTCGACAGCCGAGACAGCACCCAAGGGCCGCTATCTCGGTGGTCCGGTTACCTGGGCCGGATTTGACGACGAGCGCGTCGAAGCCCTGGGTCTCGATTATGAAGTGGTCCATGCCGGCACCGACGCGGCATTGTTTTCCGAACTCGAGTCCGCCGTTCAACGCAAGGCACCGGTTCTTTTATGGATTTATGCGCCGCACTGGGCGGTCGCCAAATATGAGGGCGAATGGGTTGAATTTCCGGAGTATACCGATGCCTGTTATGAAGACCCGAGCTGGGGCATGAACAAGAGCATGGCTTATGACTGCGGCAAGCCTTTTGGCTGGATCAAGAAAGTGGGCTGGAAGGCGGGTGAAAAGAAATGGCCGGGTGCCTACAAGGCGGTGCGCAATTTTCACATCGATAACAAGGCGATGAGCCAGATGATCGTCGAAGTCGATCTCGACGGTAAGTCGGTCGATGAAACTGTCGCCAAGTGGATGAAGCAGAACAAGTCCACCTGGCAATCCTGGATCAAGTAGTTTGTGTTGGCGATTGAGGAGGACCGGATATATGCCCGGTCCTCTTTTGCTATGCAATGAGTAAACCCGCCGACCCCGGTATTACCAATATGTCGGAAACCCAGCCTTTATCGGACAGCCATTCAGATGCGGCCGAACCCGCAGTCAAGTTAAGCTGTAAACACGTCTGGAAAGTGTTTGGTAAAGATGTCCAGTCGCTGTTCACTGCTGACGGGCATTTTGATCAAATGGCGCTCGATGGAGGTGAATACATCAGCGCGGTAAGTGACGCCAGCTTTGATGTTTACGAAGGTGAAATTTTTGTCATCATGGGATTGTCCGGGTCGGGCAAGTCTACTCTGCTGCGCTGTATGACACGCCTGATCGAGCCCAGTGCGGGCGAGATCTTTTTTGAATCGCAGGATCTGATGAAAGCCAGCGAGAGCGAACTCATCGATCTGCGTCGTCACAAGATGGGTATGGTGTTCCAGCATTTTGCGCTGCTGCCCAACCGCACCGTGCTGGGGAATGTCGCTTTGCCGCTCGAAGTTCAGGGTATCTCACGGGGGCTGCGTGAACAGCGTGCACTCGAAGTCATTGAGTTGGTCGGACTGGATGGGCGCGAACGTTACTACCCGAGAGAACTCTCGGGCGGTCAGCAACAGCGCGTCGGTATCGCGCGTTCACTCGCGGCCGAACCCGACGTCTGGTTTCTGGATGAACCCTTTTCGGCACTGGATCCGTTGATTCGGCGTGAAATGCAGGATGAGTTCATGCGCCTGCAAAACGTGTTGCACAAATCCATCATTTTCATTACACACGATTTCGAAGAAGCAATTCGACTCGCCGATCGCATCGCGATCATGAAAGACGGAGCGATCATTCAGATTGGCACGCCGGAACAACTGGTGCTGAATCCAGCCACCGATTACGTCGAGGAATTTACCCAGGGTATTCCTCGCGCCAAGGTGTTGAGTGTCGAAGCCCTGATGCGTGATGTCGATGACGATGAGTTCAGCGGCGTGGTGCAAGCCGGCGCGGCAATCGAGACCCAGCTCGATATGATTCTTAACGCCGACCGGGGCGCCGTATTTGCAGTGCATAACGAGCACGCAGAAACCATCGGTGCTCTAACGCGCGAAGTCGTGGTCGATTTGCTGGCAACAACGCCGCGAAAAAGCTGATGAATGCCGTGGTGCCGGTAATGAAACCAGCCACGCTAACGGTCAATCGTTGGCTGCTGCTGTGGACAGGGATGATCGTGTTCACGCTGTTGTTGATGTTCGCGCGCGAATCGTTGCCCTGGGCCTTCAAGTACCCGCGTGCCTGGCAATTGCCGCTCGCCGGCTGGATCAGCGACTTTATGAAGTGGCTGATTAACAGTTTCGACCTGGGCCTGTTCACTTTCAAGGATTTCACCCGCTGGGTCGCGTGGATGGTCGAGCAACCCTACCGACTCGTCAGAAGCATGCTCTCAACCGGATTTCTCAGTGGTGTCGGCAGCGATGCGGTGCTGGTCTTCCCGAGAGTATCCTGGGTCGCTCTGCTCGCGGGCGTCATGTTGCTCGGTCACTATGCCAAAGACTGGAAGCTGGCGGCGCTGGTCGGCGCCTGTTTTGCCTACCTCGTAGTTTTTGGTCAATGGGACAGTGCGATGGTTACGCTGAGCTCGATTATCATTGCGGTGCCGATCGGTATTGTTGGTGGCATGTCGCTGGGTATTCTCGGTCATCGTTCCACACTGTTCCGGCAGTTTCTGATTCCCATTCTCGATTTGATGCAGACCGTACCGGTATTCGCCTACCTGGTGCCGGTACTGCTTTTGTTCGGTTTCAGCCCGGTATCGGCGATGATCGCGACGATCATCTATGCCTTGCCTCCGATGGTGCGGGTTACGCTGTTGGCGCTCGAGCAAATCAGTTCTGAAATTGTCGAAGCCGGTGCCATGGCGGGTTGTTCGCGCCGCCAGTTGTTGTGGAAGGTGCAGCTGCCGTCGGCCAAGCGCTCGCTCATGGTCGGCGTCAACCAGGTCGTGATGCTATCCTTGAACATGGTCATCATCGCTTCGATGATCGGCGCCGGTGGCCTCGGTTACGATGTGTTGACCGCGTTGCGGCGCTTGAAGATCGGCGAAGGGGTCGAGGCCGGGGTCGCGATCACCTTGCTCGCGATTGCGCTCGATCGTTTGAGCCAGGCATACGCTAATCGATCGCCACCGATGCATAGCCTGCAAAATCAATCTGTCTGGGTACGGCATCCGCATGCCCTGCTGTTTGCCGGAATAGTGGGTTTGACCTGGCTAATTGGAATCTACGTGCCGGCGATGAACACTTATCCCGAGAGCTGGCAGGTCACCACCGGGTCTTTCTGGGGTGATTTGGTGCGCTATATCAACATCAATTTTTTCGATGCCCTGGAAAGCGTCAAGAATTTTCTGTTGCTCAATATCATGGTGCCGTTCAAACGGTTCCTGATTTCTCTACCCTGGATTGCGGTAGTCGCGATGGTTGGCCTCGGCGGCTGGCAGCTGGGTGGCTGGCGGCTGGGGTTGCTGACCGCCAGTCTGACCAGTTTTATCGCTATCGTCGGCCTCTGGACCAAAGCCATGGTCACGCTTTACCTGTGCGGTCTGTCGGTCATCATCGCCTGTTTGATCGGCATTCCGATTGGAATTCTAGCGGCGCGCAACAATCGCGTGCACCGTATCGTCAGTGTCGTCATCGACACTTTGCAGACCTTACCCAGTTTCGTTTACCTGATGCCGGTCGTGATGCTGTTTCGAGTCGGTGATTTCGCCGCGATGCTGGCGGTGATTGCCTATGCGATTACGCCGATTATTCGCTACACCGATCACGGCATCCGCCAGGTTTCGGCCGATCTGATCGAGGCTTCACGACAGGCCGGTTGCACGCGCGGCCAGTTGCTGCGCAAGGTACAGATTCCACTGGCCTTACCCCACATTATGCTGGGCGTGAATCAAACCATCATGATGGCGTTGTCGATGCTGGTGATTACCGCGCTGGTCGGCACACGCGAACTTGGCCAGGAAGTCTACATCGCATTGACTAAAGCCGATACCGGTCGAGGCATTATCGCAGGCGTGTGTGTCGCCTTTATCGCGATCATTGCGGATCGCATGATTGGCGCCTGGGCGTCGAAACGTAAACGTGAATACGGACTCGAGTAAAATGAGCGAAGCACAGGCAATCCCGCAGCAGGCACGTATCGTCATCGTCGGTGGCGGCATCATCGGTTGCTCAACCGCCTACCACCTGGCGAAAATGGGCTGTAACGATGTCGTTCTGCTGGAAAAGCACAGACTCACATCGGGTTCGACATTTCATGCCGCCGGCCTGGTCGGGCAGCTGCGCACCAATGCCAATATCACCCAGTTATTGGGTTACTCGGTTGAACTCTACAAGACCCTGGAACAGGAAACGGGTCTTGCCACCGGCTGGAAAATGAATGGCGGTCTGCGTCTGGCCTGCAATCAGCAACGCTGGACCGAAGTCAAGCGGCAGGCGAGCACGGCGCATTCCTTCGGCCTCGATATGCACTTGCTGACACCGCAGGAAGCCCTCGACCTGTGGCCGGTGATGGAAATCGATGATCTGGTCGGAGCCGCCTTTTTGCCGACTGACGGCCAGGTCAATCCCTCCGACATCACCCAATCGCTGGCCAGTGGTGCGCGTAAGGGCGGTGTACAGATTTGCGAGGAAATCGAGGTCAATGGCTTTGGCTTCGATGGCGATACGATTCGATCGGTGCACACCAATCAGGGCACTATCGACTGCGAGCGCCTGGTGATTTGCGCCGGGCAGTGGTCGCAGCAACTGGGTAAACTCGCCGACGTCAACATCCCTCTGGTGTCGGTGCAGCATCAGTACCTGATAACTGAGAAAATACCCCTGGTTCCGGCCGAATTGCCGACTCTACGCGACCCCGATCGACTGACTTATTTCAAGGAAGAGGTCGGAGGACTGGTGATGGGGGGGTACGAACCCAACCCGATACCCTGGGCCGAGAACGGTATTCCAGAAGGGTTTCATTTTTCGCTGCTCGATAATGACTGGGATCATTTCGAGCCGCTCATGGAACAGGCCATCGCGCGTGTGCCGTCACTGGCCAATGCCGGCATCAAGCAAATGCTCAACGGCCCCGAAAGCTTCACCCCGGATGGCAACTTTATCCTCGGTGCGGCCCCCGAGCGGAAAAATGTATTCGTAGGCGCGGGTTTCAATGCCTTTGGTATCGCCTCGGGAGGCGGCGCTGGAATGGCTTTGGCTGAGTGGGTGTTAAACGATGAACCACCGTTCGACCTGTGGCCGGTCGACATCCGTCGTTTCGGCAAACCGCATGCCGATATCGACTGGGTACGCCGCCGTACCCTGGAAGCTTATTCGAGACACTACACCATGGCCTGGCCACACGAGGAAAACAAATCCTGCCGGCCTTGTCGGCGTTCACCGCTTTACGACAGCTTGCTTGGCCAGGGCGCCTGTTTCGGCGAGAAGCTGGGATGGGAGCGGCCTAACTGGTTTGCCGCCAATCCCGAGCAGGCCTTCGACGACTATAGTTTCGGACGTCAGAACTGGTTTGCTGCCGTCGGTGCGGAACACCGCGCGGTACGTGAATCGGTCGCCGTTTTCGACCAGAGTTCATTTGCCAAATATCGCGTCTCGGGATGTGACGCGGCAGCGGCGCTGTCGTGGATGTGTGCGAACAACATCGAAGTGGCAAGCGGAACGGTGGTGTATACGCAGATGCTCAACCCGCGTGGTGGCATCGAATGCGATCTGACAGTGACCCGGATCGCTGAGGACGAGTTCTACCTGGTTACCGGTACCGGTTTCGCAAGCCATGATCTTGACTGGATACGGCGTAACATTCCTGCCGGGCATGATGTGCGCATCGACGATGTCACTTCGGCCTGGGCGGTGCTCTCGTTGATGGGCCCCAAAGCCCGTGATGTTTTGCAAAGCCTGATTCGAGACGATGTTTCCAACGAATCGTTTGCGTTTGCTGCAATGCGCGAACTGGCGCTCGAAGGCGCCATGCTCCGGGCTTTGCGGGTGAGCTATGTCGGCGAGTTGGGCTGGGAATTGCACGTACCGGTTGAATTCGCAGGCATGGTTTACCAGAAGCTGATGGCGGCAGGTGAAGCGCATGGCATCGTCAATGCCGGCTACCGTGCGATCGAGTCGCTGCGTCTGGAAAAAGCTTACCGCGCCTGGGGCGCCGATATCGGCCCGGATTACAGCCCGCTCGAAGCCGGGCTCGGCTGGGCGGTCGATTGCAAAAGCGGCAAGTCTTTCATCGGCCGTGAAGCCATTCTTGCGCAAAAAGAAAAACCGTTGGTAAAGTCACTGGTCAGTTTTGTGCTGCCGGACAAGGAGGTTGTGCTGCTCGGTCGCGAGACGATTTACCGTAATGACGAAAGAGTCGGCTGGTTATCGAGTGCCGGATGGGGTTATAGCGTAGATACCAATATTGGATTGGGTTACGTGCGCAACGCCGGCGGTGTTGATCTGGATTATCTTCAATCCGGTCGCTACGAACTCGAAGTTGCGAGCGAACGGTTGCCTTGTGAACTGCAGCTTCAGGCCCTGTATGATCCGAAAATGCTCAAGCTCAAGGGATAAACAGCACTGTCCCGACCACAGGTTTTCTATCCATCGTCCATGTCGGAAGAGTTGCAAAGCCGGGGTTAATGCCGGAAAATTCAGCCAGTACCGCCACATCACATCGACGGCAATTGGGTGAGGCGGGAATAGGCGAGTCGAGCGAAAAATAAATAATCTGTCAGGGCCAACGACTCACTTTGTCATCATTTGGAAATCCTGTCTCGACAGAGTCAGTGATCCTGTGCGAACGATCAAGCGCGAATATATTCGTGTCTCAAAATGGGGGAATCCATGAAAGCCAGAATTTTTAAATTGTTTCTTGTGAGCGCCTTGCTAGGCCTTGGCGTATCGATCAAAGCCCATGCTGCCGAGTGTATTGCACCCGCTAATCCGGGCGGTGGCTGGGATTTTACCTGTCGCCAAATCGGTAAAATTATGTATGACATCGGTGCGGTCGACAAACCGGTCCAGGTGACCAACATGGCGGGTGCGGGGGGTGGGCTTGCCTACAATCACGTCGTTGCCGAACGCAACGATGACGCCGATTTAATCGTTGCGGCGTCATCCGCCACTTCGACTCGTCTGGCGCAAAATGCCTATGCCGGGATGACCGCCGACCGGGTTCGATTTGTCGGTGCGATTGGCGCAGATCCGGGCGTAATCGTGGTGGCCAAGAATAGTCCCTTCAATTCCCTGGGCGATTTGATTGGCGCGATCAAAGCTAAACCCGGCTCGGTAACCTTTGCGGGTGGTTCGGCAACGGGTGGATTCGACCACATGAAACCCTTGATGTTGTTGCAGCGAGCCGGTTTTACCGATATCAGGAAGGTTAAATATATCAGTCTTGACGGTGGCGCCGATGCCATCACGCAGACCATCGGTGGTTTTACCCAGGCGATGACCGGTGACATGTCCGAAGTCGTGGGGTTTCTGAAGGCGGGCGAAATTCGGGTTCTCGCTGTTTTGACGGAAAAGCGCATCCCCGGTTTCGAAAGTATTCCGACTGCAAAAGAGCAGGGTTTTGACGTGGTTGCGGTTAACTGGCGCGGTCTCTATGTGCCAAAGGGTGTCTCCGACGATACCTTCAATATCTGGGCCGGTCGCCTGCAGAAGGTCGCGGATTCGGCTGAATGGAAAGCGGCGATGGCGGCTAACGGACTGGCTCCTTTCACCAAGGTCGGTGGCGATTTCCAGAGCTACATCGACGAGGTTGTGGCCGAAGTACGCAAGTTGAGTAAAGAACTCGGTGTGATCCAGTAGTGGCCAGTGACCGGATTTTCGGTCTGGTCATGGCAGTTGTGGCGCTCGCGTACATCGCGAGCGCTTTCCAAATCCAGGTCAGCTTTTTATCGGACCCGGTAGGCCCCAAAACATTCCCAATCATCATTGGCATTGTTGCTGCGCTGAGTTCGATGTTCCTCGTGTTTCGCCCCGATCCCGAGCCGGAGTGGCCGGCGGCGAAAACCTTTGGCGCACTGGCGGTGGCCGTGACAGTGCTGGTGCTTTACGCTTATTCGCTGAGACCCCTGGGCTTTTTGTTGCCCACAGCGATCGCCGCGGCCGTTCTCAGTTACCAGATCGCGCCACGACCCAGATATGCCGCGATCGCGGGCATCTGTCTTTCGGGTGGATTGTTTCTGATCTTTAAATATGCTTTGGGATTGGGTCTGGTGCCGTTTCCCGCGGGACTTTCTGGCTAGCGATCCGAAGCTATGGATATTCTCACCAATCTATCGCTGGGTTTTTCGATCGCACTGTCACCCTATACCTTGATGCTGGCCGTTGTCGGCTGTTTTCTGGGCACGATTATTGGCGCATTACCGGGGCTGGGGCCGTCAAACGGTGTGGCTATCCTGATACCCTTGACCTTTACCCTGGGCCTCGATGCCACCTCGGCGCTGGTTTTAATGACCGCAGTTTATTACGGCGCCATGTACGGGGGACGGATCAGTTCGATCCTGCTCAACATACCGGGCGACGAGCCGGCCCTGTTTACCACGCTGGATGGCTACCCGATGGCAAAAGCAGGCCGTGCGGGCGATGCACTTGTTATTTCCGGCGTTGCGTCATTTGTAGGCGCCTTACTGGCGACCATCGGCCTGATGCTACTGGCGCCAATGCTGGCTCGCGTCGCCTATCTGTTTGGTCCGTCAGAGTATTTCGCGCTTTACCTGCTGGCATTTTGTACACTGGGTGGCATGGCCAGCAACAACCAGGCAAAAGCTGCGATCGCCTCCTGTATCGGCCTCGGCATCGCGATGATCGGTGTCGATAACACCAGCGGCATGCCGCGCCTGACCGGGGGTAACCTGCACCTCTACGACGGCGTCGATTTCCTGGTCGCGATCGTCGGATTGTTCGCTGTCGCCGAAGTGTTCTTCTTCATCGAAAGTCATGGCAAGGAATCGTCGATCGGCGTGAAGCTGGAAAAGGTGAGCGTTCCGTGGAAGGAAATTATCCTGACACGCTGGGTGATGTTGCGTGCTTCGGCTGTCGGTTTTATCGCCGGGATTCTGCCCGGGGCCGGGGCGTCGCTGGGCAGCTTTCTGGCCTATATGACTGAAAAGTCCATAGCCGGGGAAAAGGGCGGCTTTGGTACTGGTGTGGCCAAAGGCATAGCAGCGCCTGAGGCCGGCAACAACGCTGCTGCTGGTGGGGCGCTGGTGCCGATGTTAACGCTGGGTGTGCCCGGGTCTGGCACCACTGCGGTGCTGCTGGCCTTGCTGATGACGTTAAACATCACACCAGGTCCAACCCTGTTCACCGATCGCCCCGAGGTCGTATGGGGTTTGATTGCCTCGCTGCTGATCGCCAATTTTGTGTTGCTGCTGATGAACGTGCCGATGGTGAAAATTTTTGTGCGCGTGCTCCAGGTACCGCCGGCGATCTTGTTACCCGGGGTGACGATGATTTCCTTCATCGGCATTTATTCGCTATCAGGTAGTTATTTTGACCTGTTGTTGATGATTGTCTTCGGTATTTTGGGATATGTTCTGCGTAAGCTTGACATCCCGACCGTGCCGGTCATTCTCGGTATATTGTTGGGCGGAAACATGGAAGACGCGTTACGCCGTGCGATGGTGATCTCGGATGGCGACGGCTGGTATCTGTTTTCCTCACCCATTGCGATCGGCTTGTGGGTTGCGGCCGTCCTTGGATTCATCGCGCCGATGTTCCTGCGCGGCTTTCTGAAAAAACCGCAGCGAGTCACCGATTAGCCAGATCTGGTCTGAGACCATCCAGTCGCTACCAATATATTGCGGCCACAACCGGGTTGCTGTAGTCTTCGCGCCTGCTCGGAAAAGATATCCGCAGCAATCAAGTTAATATGGAGAGATGTCCGAGTGGCTGAAGGAGCACGCCTGGAAAGTGTGTATACGGCAACGTATCGAGGGTTCGACAAAATGCGTGAGCATTTTGGACCGCCGCAGGCGCCCCGCAGGGGTCAAAATGCGAAATGCAGTCGCGTTTTGAGTCTATCCCTCTTACTGTAAATGTAGGTTTAGCGAGGGATACAGAGGCTAGATAGTAAAATTGAAGTAAATAGGATTTGGAGAGATGTCCGAGTGGCTGAAGGAGCACGCCTGGAAAGTGTGTATACGGCAACGTATCGAGGGTTCGACAAAATGCGTGAGCATTTTGGACCGCCGCAGGCGCCCC
>JAAESG010000415.1 GCA_024229615.1 Gammaproteobacteria bacterium
AGCTGCGCCACGAGTAAGACCAGTTGAGTACCAGGCTGGTGAAATCCGTATCGCCGGTTTCGGTGCGCATCACGTCACCGCGCCAGATCGCATCGGCAATGTCGACACTGCCGCCCAGTGCGACAATGTTTGCGTCGTAGTGTTCGGCAACGAGAATATCCAATTCGCTGCTGCCAGAGAATCGATGATACTTTATGGCAAGACTGGAAACCGCGCTGTCGACATTATCATCGTCATCGCGTCGGCCCACCCAGACTGCTTGCAAATCGTCACCCGAGTCCAGCAGGTACTGGGCATAGAGCATGTCGTCACCGGTTTTATACTCGGTATCGATCGCCGCCGGATCGAACGGATTAATAAAATCAACCGGGTTGTAAATCAGGCCGTTTCCCCATGAGACTGCCTGTCGACCCATATTGAGTACGGTTTTGTTCGTGGTATGACTCAGGTAGAAGCGGTCGAGGCGATGTACGATGACACGGTCATCCTGGTCGCTGATTCGATGCGTCAGGTCAAATACTCGCCGATCATCATCCGGGATTGTGTTGTTCGGGAAACCGGACTCGGGATTGCGCTGTTGCATCTCGAGTTGGTCACCTTGACGCATGAGCAATTGATAGTCGATTTGCCAGCTCCAGGCACTATTGTTAGCCGAGAGATTGAGTCGTAGATCAAGATTGCTGTCGACGGCCGGGTCATCGCTGAAATCCTGCAGCAGGCTGTCTGCAGGTATATTCGCTGCGCTGAATTGTGGTTTGACATGACCGCGCAGGTCGAGTGCCAACAGGTTACCCGGATTAAGGCCTAGCACGGCTGCGAGTAAGCAGGTCTTTGCGTAAACTTGTCGAGGGATACACCGCCCCCGATCTACCCGGCTATTGTGTTTCATCGCTGATGATCTTGCCGTCCCGCATGCCGATCAATCGTCTGGCATAACCCATGACGCGCTTGTCATGGGTCGAGATGACAAAGGTGATCCTGTGATGTTCGTTGAGGCTCGCGAACAACCCCATCAGGTGTGCTGAGGCGACACTGTCGAGATTGGCGGTCGGTTCATCGGCCAGGACCAGGTCCGGATGGGAAACAATTGCGCGCGCGACCGCAACCCGTTGTTGCTGGCCACCCGACAATTGCGCCGGACGGCGATCCTCCATGCCTTCGAGTCCAACCTCCTGCAGGATTTCGCGAGCTTTACGGGCGCGTTCCTGTGCGGACACACCCTGTACCTGCATGACAAACTCGACGTTTTCCTGTGCGCTCAGCACCGGGATCAAGTTGTATGCCTGGAAAACGAAGCCGATATGGCGCAGGCGCATATCGGCGAGCGCACCGCGTTCGAGCTGGTCGATACGGATATCGCCCATGTGGATTTCACCGCTGTCGGGTGTGTCCAGTCCTCCGATCGCGTTCAGTAAAGTGGTTTTGCCGGAGCCCGATGGTCCGGACAGGCAGACGAATTCACCTGTTTCGATGGTGAGGTCGACATGATCCAGACCGGTGATGATTTCATCGCCCTGCTTGAAAGTCTTGCATAGTTGATGGCAGTGTATAGCGCTCATGAGTTTATCAGTTTGTGTTCAATGCCCGCACCGGGTCCAGGCTGGCGGCCCTCCAGGCGGGTAAGATGCTGGTGAGTATGCCGAGGATAATGACTACGCTGTTGGCCAGTACCATATCGTACAGGGTCAGGTTCGGATACAGCATGCTGCTCACGCCCATCATTGCCATACCTTCGGCAACGATGGAGATATCGAGACCACTTTCCAGCGGTTTTACGGTTGCCACAGCGAGGCTGTTACCGATCGCCAGGCCAATCAATAGCAATAGTAGCGACTCGAGTAAAATCTGGTAAACAATCAGCGCCGGGCGCATGCCGAGCGCCTGGATCAGGCCGATTTCACGGATACGTTCGAATATTGCCATGACCAGTGTGTTCACCAGGCCGAATGACAGTGCCAGGAAAATAATGACGACCCAGACCAGCACGAAACCATCCATCATATTGAACATTGCGGCAAGATAGGAATCTATTTGGTACCAGGTCCGGGTATCGAGGCCCGGCGGTGTTGCCTGGCTAATCTTTTCATAAAGCGGTTCGATCTCGCGATAGTCTTCATCGACCAGGATAATTTGCGACACGCGTCCTTCGATGTGCAGTAACTGCTGCAGGGTATCGCGCGCAGTGTAGACATTGAACTCTTCGAGGCCGGGCATTTTTGCCCGGTAAATGCCGACGATGCGGAAGCCGCGCTCGCTGAGGTTGTTGTCCGGGTCCTGACTCATGACGACGACGCGCTTACCCAGGCGGGTTTCCAGTCGTTCGGCGAGTTTGGCCCCGATGACGATACCCTTGTCCTGGTTCGTCTCGAGGAATCGTCCTTCACTAATCAGCGCCGGCAGCCCGCTGATATCAGCTTCGGCATCGGGTTCGATACCGAGCAGGTTGATACCGCGGGTTTCGCGTTCACTGGCGATGACCGCCGCCACCTTGATTCGTGTCGCCCAGCGTTTGGTGCCGGACTGCTTCAACACCAACAGCAGTTCGCCACTCGGCTCGGCAATACTGTTGACGACGTTGGGATCGTCGAGAAAATCGGGGTGCTGAATCTGAATATGCCCGGGCAGGTTACGAATTCCCTGGTTGAGCATGTCATCGACCATGCCACGCATTAGCGCGGTCATGAAGATCATCGCCCAGACACCGATCGCAATGGCTCCGAGCATAATGCCGGTGCGTCTATAGTTGCGCCACAGGTTACGCCAGGACAGGGTTAGCAGTGTGTTGAAGTTGAGTCTGAATACGGCCATATCAGACTGCTCGCATCGCTTCGATCGGCCGTAACCGGTTCAGACGCAGCGCCGGATAAATCGCCGCCAGCAGACTGCCGAGCGCGACTATGCCAGGGCCCAGTATCAGCGAAAGCGTCGATATCGTGGGATACATGTGGTCCGGCAGGTTGAACTTGTCCGCCATTTCAGCCATACCGGGGTAGGAGAATCCAACCACGCTCAAGTAGCCTGTGAGCAGGGCGCCGATTCCGATTCCGATGATTAGTCCGAGTCCGGTCATGAGTCCGGTTTCGAGCATGATCAGGCGTGCCAGGCGAGCCGGTTTCAGTCCCAGCGCCATCATCGTACCGAACTCACGAGTGCGCTCCAGCACCGACATTAGCTGTGTATTGAGTACACTGAAAGCAACCAGTACGATGAGTACGATATACATGAACCAGGCGCTGGTCATATCTGCCTGGATCGCCTGTCGTAAGCCTGGCTGCAACTCGTCCCAGTGGCGTACCGCGAGATTGTCCAGGTTGGCAGTCGTGATCGAAAGGCTGCTCATCAGCGGGTCGACATCTTCGATATGCCGGGCCCTGATGACGATGCTATGGCCCTGTCCCTGCATGGCAAAAACGTCCTGGAAATAACCCAGGTTAACCTGGGCCATGGAGCGGTCGAGATCGGAAATGCCGGATTCGAAAATTCCCACGACCCGGACCACACCGGCCGCAAAAGAATCATCGAAGCCGCTGCCGATAAATGTGAGCTCATCACCGATTTCGACCTTGAGATTTCGCGCCAGCACCGAGCCAATGACGATTTCCTCGACCGCCTCAGCTTGCAGATAGCGGCCGCGTTTGACGAGACCAGGCAGGGTTGAAACCAGCGGTTCATGGTTTGCATCGACGCCTATGATCTGCAGTCCATACGAGCGCTCCTCACTCGAAGCAAGTGCAAAACCGGTGGCGCGTGCGCTGATAGCGCTCATGCCCAGTTGCTCGCGCAAACCCTGCGCGCGTGCATTGATTGCAGGCACCGCGTAGCGCATTTTGGGCTGTTTCAGGTATCGCGGGTGTTGTAATTGAATATGTCCCGAGAATGCCTGCAGGCTATTGTTGATCATCATGTCGTAGCTGCCGAATTGCAGCGAGATCGAAAATACCAATAGTGTGTTCGAAAAAATCATCGCCCCGACCGTGAGCCAGGTTCGCTTCCCGTGTCGCCACAGGTTGCGCCAGGCCATGCGCAGGGTCACGTTTTTCACTGGCGCGGGTTCCTGAGGTTCGATAGCGTAAACAGGTTGCTCGCGATTTCGACGTCGAAATCGATGTCGTCGACGATCATTTCGGTCCATTCGTCGGTTGCCTCGAGCTTGTGCATACGCATGCGCGAGGCAATGTTGCGACCGTCCATTGACTCAATCTGCAGCGCGGCCATTTCCTTCACAAGGATCCCGTCCTGGTCCCAGAATTCCTGGCGGATCATGACGAAATCATCACGAATCACGACGATTTCCTTGCCCCAGACGACTGCGGCCTCTTCGTGTGGGATCGATTCGATGGTGTAGTGAAGGTGATCCTCCACGGTTTCGGTTTTGAGCAGGCGATGGTCGTACTGATCGATGATGTCGGTGGACTTGCTGATATCCTTGTTGGAAAAATCGCTGCCCATCCAGCTCTGATTCATCATTGAAGAAGGCAGCTTGAGAATACGATTTATTTTGGGAGAGAAAGTCCACATGCTCTGGTCCTGGACCAGGGTGCCGTTACCCGCATCGCGTTTCGGTGCGGTAACCCGTACCAGCGAGAGTTTGTCGCCTTCGGTCCAGGCCCGCATCGAAAAACTGCGTTCCCAGTCGCTGCGATGTATGGTCATCGTCATTTCGGAATAGGATGTCACGCCACGCCAGTGTTCCATCGCGGCACGGATTAGTTCACGCGGTTCCGGCGGCCTGGTCTCTGTCGCTATGCTGAGCGCTGAAAATCCTTGTAGACCGATCAAGAGCAGGCCGTAAAACAGTAATCTGACTCTTGTTTTTTCATTTTTTGATGCCATTTCAGATTCCATCTCCCTAATTGTTAATTTATCCGCGGATGCTCGTCAGTCTTGCTTAATGCCATGAGCCTAACAAGTTTAAATTTACCGCTCCTGAACGGCATTCTTAGCCTGCCTGCCTACTATGCCTGTTGTCGGCGTCGGCACTTTGAGTCAGGTCAACCCGAGACGGACAAATCCTGGCTAGATTTTCTCGCCGACACGAGTATATTGAATTCACCCCAGTCGAGAACACCATTGTTATGAATAACGACGTCAAAGATAATCTGAAAAGTCAGTCCACGTGGAAACGTGGCCTCTATATGCTGCTCTGTGCGATATTTTATACCCTCGCCGAAATTGTTCTCTTCACAGTCATTATTTTCCAGTTTCTGCTGAAATTATTTAGCGGTGAAACCAATGAGCGATTACGCAAACTGGGTCAGGGTTTGAGTACCTATATTTACCAGATTCTGCAGTTCATGAACTTCAACAGTGAGTACCTGCCTTATCCCTTCGGCGCCTGGCCAAAGGGTGAACCGAAGCCCAGCAAATTGGCCGATCAAAGCGCTGCCGGGGATTCGGCGAAATAGGTTATTGACTGCCCGGCCAATAACGGGAATTCAGCCCCGCGATCAGGGTTTCCTGCTGTTCGATGATGTCAGCCAGAAATTCGCGACAGGCCCGTACCCGGGCGGTTGCGCGCAGATCGACATGGCTTAACACCCACAGACTCCAGTTGGAAGCCTCGAGTGGCAGATCCAGGCGGTACAGTTCGGACGCGCTTCCACCAATGTAGCAGGGCAGCATGCTGATACCCATATGGTTGTTGAGACAGGCGAGCAGGGTAGTTACATCATTGGCTCGAATGGTCACCTCGGCCTGTGGAAAGTTTTGCGTTGCCCAGGCCGGCATTTCGATTTCATCGTTCCACAGCACGAGATGAGCGGGTTGCGGGTTTTGTTCGAGGTACTGGCCACTGGCGTAAATTCCCATTCCGAGCGGCAGGACTTTTCTGCCGATTAAATAGTCGGGTGGCTTTGGCGTCAGGCGTAACGCGATATCGGCCTGGCGAGCGCCCAGCCCCGTGGTGCTGAGCAATTGCAAGCGAATGCCGGGGTAGGCTTTCCTGAAGATTCCAAGTCGTCGTATGACCAGGCGCGAGAACACATCGTGTGAAGCGGTTAAAACCAGACTCCCTTTGAGTTGTGCATCCAGTCCGAAGACCTGGCGATCGATCGCCTGCGCCTGTTCTTCCCTGACCAGGGCGTTCTGATACAGGTTTTCTCCGGCCGGTGTCAGCGCGTAGCCATCGGGGAGATGGTCGAAAAGCCGTGTGCCCATTCCCTGTTCCAGCGCCTTGATGCGGCGCGATACAGTGGTAAAAGCGGTGGGACAGGATTATCCGGCACTGTTGCTCGAGTTCATCGGTAAACGCCATTCCTATTTGGGGCAGCAGGCACAGGTTCTGCTCGCCAACCGATTTGCGGCATAGTTTGTTACCCTAATCAGTGAAGCTCAAATAGTGTCCGATCAACCGTCAACAGAAGGTAATCCGATGAAGCTGTATAACGCCTGGTATTGCCCGTTTGCCCAGCGAGCCTGGATGGCACTGGTGCACAAGGGGATCGACTTCGAATGCATCGAAGTCGATCCCTACAATAAAACTGACTGGTGGGTAAAAACCTCGCGCGGTGCCGAACTGGTACCCGTAGTGGTGCAGGTTAATGCCGATGGTAGTGGCGAAACCACCATCGTCGAATCCAACCGTATCCTCGAGTTTCTGGAAGATTTTGCACCGGATCAGAATGCAATATTTGCACGGGACCCGGTACAGCGCGCTGAGCAGAAATACTGGATGGATCAAATCGGTATCAAGGTCACGCCTTACCTGTACCGCTTTCTGAAGGTAAGCGGAGCCGGTGAACAGCGTGACGAGGCGCGTGAAAAACTGATCGAAGGCTTGAGCAAGCTGATTGTAGCCATGAATGTCGACGGACCTTATTTCAACGGAGATAGCGTCAGCGCCGTCGATATAGCGTTGATTCCGTTCGCCTATCGTATCGACGTATTGCTCGGTGCTTACCGCGATTTCGGTTTGCCGGAAGAGGGCGAAGCCTGGCAGCGCTACCGGCGCTGGTACGAAGCGATGCTGCGGCAGCCAGCATTCAGGAAAACGGCGTTTGATCAGGACGATTATGAGCGGCGACTGGTCGAGCATTACTATCCCTACAGCCTCGGCGAAGGCCAGGTCGATGTAACCAAAGTCAGCTGAAATTTTTATTTTCAGCAAAATATTACTGTGAGGGTTAGGTGAATTCGAAAAAGTGACTTAGTCATTACATCGCCAGGGTATTGAGGCTGCTCAGTAAGCTACGGCAATGCAATCTTCGGTGCGCCTAACATCGCAATCGCAGGAGTGACGGTGAAACAAACCACAAAAATATACATGATACAGGGTGGTATATTTATGTCAGGACTGACGCTAGGAGTCTATTCGAATCAGTTCAGCGAAGACAATGTGCTGTAACAGGTAACCGATCAGGCCGCGTTTGTCATGCAGGAGGCGCTTGCAGTGCGCAGTTACCCGGTGCTCACTTCTCCTGGTTGGCCAAAAAATGGCCACCAGTTGCGATATTTCGAATCGTGTTAACAGGCCCTAGACTGATTTACGCCAGCTGGTGATAATGCCCGCGATTACAATCAGCACGATTCCGCTCGACGCCAGTAGCCCGGGTACCTCCGAAAACAACACAAACCCCCAGACCACGGCGAGCCCAACGTAAGCAAAATCGAGGCTCGCGATTATCGATGGAGGACCATTTTGATAGGCAAATGCGGCACCGGTACTGCCTATGACGATGGCAATCGACAGAATCGCCATGGTTTTCCATTCATCGAGCCACATCGGTGTCCAGTTGCCGAAGAGAAAGGGATTAACAGCGATAACATTCTCACCAGGATCCCATATTTTAATCAGCAGTAATGCGAGTGCGCCCACTCCAACAAAACAGATATTCAACCACAGCGAAAGCACGGCTGGTTTTTCGTTCTGACATTTACTTCGCGTCAAAATCATTGCAACGGCATAGAAAAATGCCGAAACCAGGGGCAGCAACGCATAGGCGTTAAAGTCATCTGCCTGTGGTTGCAGAATTAATAGGGTGCCGACGAAACCGATGAACAACGAGAGCCAGCCGGCGCGGGTGACTTTTTCACCGAGAAACACGGCGCCGAGTAAACCGATCATAATCGGTAAGGTGTAATATGCGGCTGCGGCGATGGCGAGTTCGATGTGTGGCAATGCGGCAAAATAGAAGATCCACATCAAAACCAGGATCAGGCTACGCAGCAGGGTCCAGGCCAGATGGGTCGGTTTGATTGGCAGCTCGCAGCTGCGAATGCGTACGATATAAACCAGGAATGGAAGTGCGATCAACGAGCGCATGACAAAAATTTGCCAGATCACAAAGGAGGCGCTGTGTTGCTTGATCAGGGCATCACCCAGTGATAACGCGCAGCAGGCAATTAATATAGCTGCGATGGCCAGTTTCAGATTGTCCTGCCTGGATTGATCCATGGTGCTTTGATTCAACTCAATAAAGGTGGCTAAAACCTGAATTCATGGGTCCATGACAGCGCATAACGCAAGCCTTTGATTCCACAGCGGTTCAAAAAATGCCCGCTTAACCTATGGGTGAAGCTCATATTTTTTGATTCCACTGTGAAATCAAATTGTTACGCTCTGCATCCGCCTTGAACCCACGGATTCAGGTAATAGTCTCTATTAAACCTTGCCTGGAAGCCAGTGTTTGCCTTGTGCATAGCTGGCGGCATGGCTATGATGCGTTGTCTAAAACATCAGGACTTGCGAGGTTCGTCATGAAAGTGTGTGTACTCGGCGCTGCCGGTGGAATCGGTCAGCCCCTATCCCTGCTACTCAAATTGCAGCTGCCAGCAGGCAGTGAATTGTCACTCTACGACGTGGCGCCATTTACACCTGGAGTAGCGGTTGATTTAAGCCACATCCCGACCGATGTCTGCGTTACCGGTTATGTCGGCGATGACGTCGAAGCCGCGATGAAGGATGCCGACATCGTCGTCATTCCGGCCGGTGTACCGCGTAAGCCAGGTATGACACGTGACGATCTCTTCAATATGAATGCAGGCATCGTCAAGAAACTGATTGGCGCGGGCGCTAATGCGTGCCCGAATGCATTTTTCGCAATCGTAACCAACCCGGTTAATTCGACGGTTCCGATTGCCGCCGAAGTACTCAAGGCGGCCGGGGTATACGACAAGCGCAAACTGTTTGGCATAACCACGCTGGATGTGATCCGCTCGAATACCTTTGTGGCACAAACGGTCGGCAAGAGCATCGATGACGTTAACGTAAACGTCATCGGTGGCCACAGTGGCGTCACGATATTACCGCTGTTATCCAGCGTGCCCGGGGTGGAGCTGCAACAGTCAGATATCGAGGCCTTGACGCCGCGCATCCAGGAGGCCGGTACCGAGGTGGTCGAAGCCAAGGCCGGTGCCGGGTCGGCCACTTTGTCGATGGCACAGGCAGCAGCGCGTTTCACAATGTCACTGGTCGCCGCGATGAATGGCGACTCGGTAACCGAATGCTGTTATGTACAGGTGGGGGACGATACCAGCAGTTTCCACGCCCAACCGGTAGTACTGGGTCAAAACGGCGTTGATTCTATCCCTGAGTTGCCGGCATTGAGCGACTACGAGCAAAAGCTGCTCGAAGAAATGCGCGAAACTCTCGAGGGAAATATCAGCAAGGGTATCGAGTTCGCCAACGCCTGATCTCTTCACGTCATCCCCGTTCCAGCGGGGATGACGTTATTCCGATTGAACCTGATCGGCTCTCCGTGCTCAAATAACTGGGAACTTCAACCGCCTGGCTTTCAGTTGTGATTGTTGTTTCGAAACAACCCTGCGGAGGTCCCGATCATGCGCCATTTAATACTGCTCTCGATAACATTGCTGGCAGTCGCTTGTAGTAGCCGCACGGTACATGAAAACCAAGCCGATATTATCACCCGCACGGGTGCGATTATCGCCAAGGAAGATGTCAATCTGAATGAAGTTGAAGCAGAAAGTAGAGTCAATACCAGTGTTCACGCTTCGGTCTCGACAGGGCGTGGAGTCTCAATCGGTCTTGGTTTCCTGCTCTCGCCTTTTTTCTCCGCTGACGACGACAGCAAACCGGTGCGCTATGAGGTTGATTTGCAAGACGGGGGGCAGATTACCATCTTTCACGAAAGCCGTGATTTTGAGGTCGACGATTGCGTCGAGATCACTTCCTTCCCGGATGAACAGGAACACCCCCCAACCATGAAACGCAACAAAGACGGCTGCACCCCCTGAGCGCCAACCTGCACTGTCCTGCGACATAGCGTCGTCGCAGTAGAACGGTGGTGAGAAATGCGGGCTAGAGGTCCTTGACCAGGCGTAAGGCATCGTAGATCGCCGCGTGAATATTACGCGATGAAACCGCGTCACCGATACGAAACAGTTTGAATGTTCCTGCCGCATTGCGGCTGATTTGCTGCGGCCTGCCGTCGATCAGTGCGTCATAGTCGACTTCGCCGAGGTTGCTCGAATCGGCTTTCAGCGCAAAATAAACCTCGTCAAGCGGCATGGTGCCGTGCTCGACCACAATCTGGTCGACCAGGCGTTCACTTTTTAGCTCAACATAGTCGCTGCCCAGGGTCACGCGCAGGCGACCATCTTCAGGTTTTGCCGTCAGTGCGCGATGGCAGAGTGTGAAGCGTACATTCAGTGGTAGCAATTTGCGCATGTAGGGAGTCAGGTTAGTACCACCGATATCGGGTGAAATTTGGCGCTCGGGTGATACGTACTCGAGTTTTGCGCCGCTTTCGGCAATGATTTCGGCCGCCTGCATGCCCGGATGGTCGGCGCCGTCGTCGTAGAGCAGGACATCTCCTTTCGGCAGCACTTCACCGGAAATGATATCGCGACTCGAGACCACCAGTTGGTTTCCGCTTTCCAGGATGTCGGTATGCGCCAGGCCGCCGCTGGCGATGATGACGATGTCGGGTGTCAGCGCGAGAATTTCATCGGCTTCCGCGTAGGTATTGTAACGAAAATCTACCCCGGCCTGATCACATTGCGTGACGCGCCAGTCGATGATACCGATCATTTCTCGCCGTCGAGGCGACCTTGTCAGTAACAACACTTGTCCCCCTGCGCGTGGGGTGGCTTCAAATACCGTCACATGATGACCGCGTTCGGCTGCGACACGTGCCGCTTCCAGGCCCGCCGGTCCGGCGCCGACGACAACGACTTTTTTCGCTGAGTCGCTGCGGCTGACTATCTGGTGTGGCATCGTTGCTTCGCGGCCGCTGGCCGGGTTATGGATGCACAGAGCCTCACCGGCGAGGTAAATGCGATCCAGGCAATAGGTTGCGCCGACACAGGGGCGAATATCCTGTTCGCATCCCGTACTCAATTTCTGCACGATTAACGGGTCGGCGATATGCGCGCGTGCCATGCCGACCATGTCGAGTTTACCGCTCGCAACGGCGTGTCGCGCGGTCGCGATATCCGCTATTTTGGCCGCATGAAACACCGGGAAGCTCGTCTCCCTGCGTACCTCTCCGGCGAAGTCGAGATGTGGCGAAGACGGCATACCCTGTACCGGAATGATGTCGGTTAGCGCGGCGTCGGTATCGATATGTCCTCGAATCACGTTGAGAAAATCGATTTTTCCGCCACCGACCATGCGCCGTGCGATTTCCATACCGACCTCGCGCGTAAGGCCATTTTTCATTTGTTCATCGATGACCAGTCGCAAACCAACAATGAATTCCGCGGATACGCGAGCGCGAATGGCATCGAGAATCAGATGTGTGAAACGCAGTCGATTGTCGAGCGAGCCACCCCAGTCATCGTCGCGAAAGTTGGTGACTGGAGACCAGAACTGGTCGATCAAGTGTCCGTAGCACTGCAGCTCAAAGCCATCGAGGCCCGCGGCCTCCATGTGCTCGGCTGCGAGTGCGTAGTCGGCGACAATCCTTTCGATATCCCAATCCTCGATAATTTTTGGAAACGCACGATGTGCCGGTTCACGTATTCCGGAAGGTGAAACCGTGGGTAACCAGTCGGAGTGATTCCAGTGCGCGCGCCGCCCGAGGTGGGTGAGCTGAATCATAACCTTGCAGTCAAATTCATGGCAGCTGTCGACGAGTTCACGCATCCACGGCACCACTTCTTCCTTGTAGGCCAGGATGTTACCGAATGCCGGTGGACTGTCCCTGGAAACCAGTGCCGACCCGGCGGTCATGGTCATTGCCAGCCCAGCTTGTGCTCGCGCCGCATGATACAGACGGTAACGCTCTTTGGGCATGCCGTCATCGGTGTAAGCGGGTTCGTGGGAAGACGTCATGAGACGATTTTTCAGTGTCAGCTGCTTGAGCTGGAACGGTTGAAGCAAAGGGTCGGTGCTGGTCATGATGCTTATCGCGAGACGCCTGAATGAACCTCATGTTAGCAGCAAGAACGACCTTTAAACAATGCGTCTATGCATGCCTGTCAAAGGATATTGCCAGCGGAACTGGCGGAATTTTCGTGCTAGTCTGTTTCGATGAGTGACCAAAAAATTTCAGACAACGATGCGATTGAGGCCGCGCTGCGACTCGATGGCGATCCGCAGAATGTCAGGGATTATTACGAAGACTGGGCAAAAAATTATAACCTCGATACACGCAGCGTCGGCTACAGCGGGCCGGCGATTGCAGCCAAACTGCTTTCCGGGTACTTGCCAGACTTAGGCAGCAGGCTGTTAGATGCGGGCTGTGGAACCGGGCAGGTTGGTATCGAATTGCACGCGCTTGGTTACCAGAATATCGATGGATTCGATCTCTCCGAGTCGATGTCTGAACAGGCCGCGGCCAGTGGTAGCTACCAGTGCGTGCTCGGTGGTATCGATATGATGCAAGCACCGCGGAGTTATCCGCTCTCAGACTATGATGCGGTTCTTTCAATTGGTGTTTTCACGCTCGGACATGTGCCACCCGAGGCGTTACGGGTGTTGTTGCGACTAGCCAGAACGGGAGGAATTGTGGTGATTTCAACGCGCAGCAAGTACTACCAGCAGAGCAACTTCCAATGGCTGGTCGATGACCTGGTCGACAACGGGCGAATGGTGCTACTGCAGGTGGTCAAGGATGCGCCCTA
>JAAESG010000416.1 GCA_024229615.1 Gammaproteobacteria bacterium
CTGTCGTCGCCTTCCATGTCCATTTCATGAAAAGGTGCGATGCTGGGCCCGATGAAACATATCACCAGCCAGAATACGACTACCGCACAAGAGGTGTAGCCGACCCAGGTCAACCTGAATTTTCGTTTCGGCGGGGCATCGGGCAATTCGGCAAATGCGTCGAGATCCGCAATTACTTCTGTTTCGGATTTGCTTGCTGTTTGTGCAGTCATTTTTTTATCCCCTCAACTATTTCGGGCTGCGCAGGCGCGGGTTGGACACGATCGAACCGACATCGGCAATCAGAATCAAGACCACGTAAGTTCCACAGAAAATCATGGCACAAGCCTGCACCAGCGGCAGATCGCGTGTCTGTACGCCATCGATCATCAATTTCGCGAGGCCCGGGTAGGCGAAGATGGTTTCGACGATTACAACCCCGCTGACCAGGTAGGCCAGGTTCAGAGCGATAACGTTGATGATCGGTCCGATCGCGTTGAAGAAGGCGTGGCGCAGGATGATGCGGCCGCGCGGCACGCCCTTCAGAATCGCCATTTCGATGTAGGGAGAACTCATTACGTTGAGGATACCGGCGCGGGTCATGCGGATCATTTGCGCGGAGACCACGATAACGAGCGTTATCAACGGCATCGCCAGCGCCTTCATCAACTGTCCGAAGGTTTCGTCACCGGACATATATGCCGTCGACGGCAGCCAGTGGAGGTGCACCGCGAGGATAAGCACCGCCACCGTGGCGATGAAAAACTCGGGTACCGAGATCAGGCTCAGGGTACCAAAGGTGACGATTCGATCGAGCCAGGTGCCCGGATGCATCGCGGCCCAGAGCCCCAGTGCGACCGAAATCGGAATCGATATTATCGCGACCAATCCGGCCATCATCATGGTATTGCCGATGCGGCCACCGATAAGGCTTGAGATCGTCGCGCCGCCGGCCTTGGAGATGCCGAGATCGCCGGTCATCATGTTTCCGAGCCAGCTGAAATAACGGATGTACCCGGGTTGATCCAGGCCGAGTTCGGCGCGCATTGCCGCCAGCGTTTCCGGGGTCGCGGCTTGCCCGAGGATAATTTGTGCCACGTCGCCCGGCAGAATGCTGGTTGCGACAAAAACAATTACCGAAACCACCCACAAGGTGGCAAGGCCGATTCCTAACCGTTGCCATACCATTCGTAACATCATTAGCTTATTCCCCCTGCATTAAATTCTTATAAACTTATAAGCGTCCATTCTATTCTTAAAGTGTTCCATCCGAAATAGTTAATTTCCGATTTGTCCCTGGACTACAATATCTGGTGGTCAATAACTAAAGAGGCCTGTATAAAATTTATACAGGCCTCGTCTACGTACAGCTCTGATTACCTAGATTACGCTAGCCAGATGAACTCAGGCCACTCACAAGCGCCAAGCTGACCCAGTGGTACCGTTGGCATTCCCATGACATTATTCGCGATACCATCGTTGATGTTGGAGAACGCCGGAATAACCATGCCGCTGCCTTCGTGGATAAGGGTCTGCATCTCGCAGTACATGGCGTGACGCTTGGCCGTATCGGTTTCCGCCAGTGACAATTTCAGCAGTTCGCCCATACGATCATTGTTCCAGAAGGTATCATTCCAGTTACCGCCGGGACCGAACTGGATCGCCATTTGCGAGTTCGCCGTTGGCCGCATGTTCCAGGTCACCACGTTCATCGGTTCCTTCATCCACACCGCGCCCCAGTAACCGTCGTTGGGTACTTTTTTCAGCTTCAGATCGAAGCCGATCTTGGCGCAGTTGGCCTGTGCCAGCAACGCTGCGTCTTCGATCCCGGGGGTTACCGGCGCGACGAATAATTCTGCACCACTTTCACCGGATTTTTTGAAGTGGAATTTCGCCTTGTCCGGATCGAATTCACGCTGTGGCAGTTCGTTGCACCAGTCGTTGCCATGCGCGCCGGAAATTGGCGTATCGTTGCCCAGCGAGCCCTTGCCTTTCAGAACCCGCTTGACGATGCGCTTGCGATCCTGGATGTATTGCATGCCCTTGACGAAATCGTCACTCTCACCCGGCTTGGTGTTTTTCAGAATACAGATGCCGAGTTGCAGTGCTGCTGGCGTCGAAAGCAGGGTAACGCCGTCGGCGCCTTCAACCTGTCGGAATGCCTTGGGATCGATCTGCACCACGAGTTGCATGTCACCTGCAATCAGTGCATTGACCCGTGCCACCGTGTCGGTAATCCCGGTAACTTCGATTGCGTCGAGATTGGCGCCTTCACGCCAGTAGTTTTCGTTGCGCTTATGCACCGATTTCACACCGGGCTGAAACGACTCCATGGTATACGGGCCGGTTCCTATCCAGTCACCCTTGGTGCCGTCTTTGACGACCTTGTTCTGGAACATGCCCAGCAGGGTGGGCAGGTCGGCATTCGGTGAATGCATAACGGCCTTGACCTCGTGCGAGCCTACTTTCTTCCATTCCTTGACCGTCGCCAGGACGGATTTTATGACCGAAGTCGAATCCTCGGTGAGGTGACGGTTCATACTCCAGACGACATCGTCGGCGGTGAATTTCGAACCGTCGTGCCAATCGACGCCTTTGCGCAGCTTGAATGTCCACTCGGTGGCGTCGGCATTCGGTTCGAACGAAGTGGCCAGTTCTGGTTGCGGTGTCAGGTCATTGGCATGCTGGATCAGGCCGTTATAGACCGCACGTCCGCGAGTGTAATCGATAGTCGAAGTAAATTGGGGAGGGTCGGTCTGGTCGTCGGGTCCATGCAGCGATGACGCCATGCGTACCGTGCCACCTTTCTTCGGGGTTGCGGCCATAACGGCTTTGCCGTCGGTTAGCAAATGTTCGGCGGCCACCAGCGATACGCCGGTTACCATCGATAGTTTCAGTACTTCACGACGGGAGAACCCGCCTTTTACCAGTTTTGCCACGAGGTCCTTGTCGGACTGTGTCAAATCCTTGTAATCGAGTTCGGATTTGGATTTATTGTGCTTCATTTTCGCTCCTCAGGTTGGATATTTCTATTTATAATATCTGGTGATTAATTAACGTATCCTTAACCTGCCGCCCGGCTCTATTTTTTATGGCGGCGGTTGAATGATCTGCTTTGAATATTAACCACTGATAGGGCGACAGGTTACGGTGACTGGGGATTTTTGTCAAAGCCTGTTGCCAACGAATAAAGCATGATATCTCGACTCAGTGGATGAACTCCTGCGGTTATTGGTTTAGAGTACTCGCAATACCCGATTTCATCTCGCGCTGGACCCTACTTGTTCAAGACCCTCGGCACCGTCGTTTCACTTCTTCTCAGCTACGGCTTGCTGCTACTGGCCAACGGTTTGTTTTCGACCCTGCTCGGGGTGCGTACCCAGGTCGAGGGATTCTCGGCCACCACGGTCGGTTTTATCGTCGCCGCGTATTTCTCCGGATTGCTGCTGGGCGGACTGTTTGCCGGACGCGTGGTTACCCGGGTCGGGCATATTCGCTCATTTGCCGCATTCGCGTCATTGATGTCGGTTTCGGCACTCCTGTTTCCGATCTTTGTGACCCCGCTGGCGTGGATGTTTTTGCGCATGCTCGGCGGGTTTTGCATGGCTGGCATGATCATGGTTACCGAAAGCTGGCTCAACGAGGCCGCCAGCAACAAGACTCGCGGACAAATCCTGTCTTTCTACATGATCACTAACTATTTCGCGGCCGGTTGTGGCCAGTTTCTGTTAACCGTTGGCGATCCATCGCGGTATCAACTGTTCAGTCTCGCCTCGATTCTATTCTCGCTGGCGCTTTTGCCTGTGCTGCTGACTCGCGCCAAGGCGCCTGTGCCGATGCATTCTAAACGGATGCACGTGTGGACACTTTATCGCATTGCACCGTTGGGCGTGTTCGGTGTGTTTTGCTGCGGCCTGGTGAATTCCAGTATCCATGGACTAAGCCCGGTGTACGCCACCAACATGGGGTTTTCCCCGGCACAATTATCAACTTTCATGGCGGCAATGATCATGAGCGGGTTGTTTCTGCAGTGGCCGATTGGCCACCTGTCGGATCGGATAGGTCGCGGCCCGTTGCTGGTTTACATCCCGGTTCTGGTCGCCTTGGCCGCTATCTGGATGGTATTTGCGCTCGAGTATACGCTGATTCTGGTCGGTGCCATGGTTTTTGGCGCGTTCGTGTTTACACTGTATTCGCTGGCTGCGGCAACCGCGAACGATATGGTAACCGCCAATCAGCGAGTACAGGTCGCCGGCGCTTTATTGATCACCTATGGCGCGGGTGCAGTGAGCGGACCGATCCTCGCGGGCCAGTTTATGGTCGTGCTCGGCCCACAAGGGCTGTTCTTCTACTTCGCCGCGATCAGCCTTTTGCTATCGACCTTCGCGATCTTCAAACGTCGCCGTGATGGTACACCAGACAAACGCAAACCGTTCGTTGCGGTACCGGCCACCCAGGCTACCTCCAATCAGCTTTATCTGTCTGCGCATGAAGAGAGCCCCGAGCATGTCACGCTGCTCGATATCGACGAAGACTCCAAAACCTGAACTAAGGCCGGCGATCTAAATGGCACAGCAACGAGGCGCTCTGGACGTCACCCACCGCAAGGTCTGGATGCTGGCCGGCCCGATTATCCTGTCCAATGTTTCGGTACCCCTGGTAGGCGCGGTCGATACCGCGGTGGTGGGTCATTTACCGGAGCCTCAATCGATTGGCGCGGTAGCGCTGGGTGCGCTGATCTTCAGTTTTATATACTGGGGCTTTAGTTTCCTCCGCATGGGTACGACCGGTTTCATCGCGCAAGCCTATGGTGCGGGTGACTGGAACGCCTTGTCTGACACGCTGCTCAGAGTGCTGTTTCTGGCTTTATCGCTGGGCCTGCTTGCCATCGTTATCGGCTGGCCACTGATCGATTTTGTGCTTTACCTGATCGATAGCAGCGCAGGCGTCGAAAACCTTGCGGAAGACTATGCCAACATCCGTATCTGGAGCGCACCGGCAGTGCTTTGCGTCTACGCGTTTACCGGTATTTTCATTGGCATGCATAACACGCGTGCTGCTTTCGTATTACAGCTGGTGTTGAATGTCAGCAACATGTTGCTCGATGTCCTGTTTGTACTCGGCTTCGAATGGGGCGTGGAAGGCGTGGCAATAGCGTCGGTCATAGCCGAATACCTCGCCATGTTGTGTGGCTTTTACCTGTTGCGCAGGCAGATTCGCGATGCCTTCAACCGACTTGACAGTGTACGGTTGCTGGAGCGCGTAGCCCTGATGAGGCTATTTACCGCAAACTCCAACATTTTTATTCGCACCTTGTGCCTGCTATTCGCTTTCAGCTATTTTACCGCGAAGAGCGCGAGCCAGGGAGAAGTCATTCTGGCCGCGAACGCGATTCTGCTGCATCTGCAAAGCATCATGGCTTATGGTCTGGATGGCTTCGCACATGCAGTTGAAGCTTTGGCGGGCAGTGCCTATGGGGCAGGCAGATTACATGTTTTCAGACGTGCAGTGATGCTCACCAGTATCTGGGGTACGATTATCGCGCTGATCACCGGGCTGGGGTATTTTGTATTTGGAGAGGCCATTATTAATTTGTTCACCAGCATCGACGAGGTTGCTGATACCGCGCTGGTTTATCTGCCATGGATGGTGGTCGCGCCGATCCTGTCGGTATGGAGTTTTCAACTCGATGGTGTTTTTATCGGCACGGGGCATACGCGCGAAATGCGCAACGCGATGATATTTTCGCTAGTGGTCTATCTGGGCCTGCTGCAACTGACGATTCCGACGTTTGCCAACCATGGTCTGTTTCTCGGGCTGGCGATATTCATGTTGATCCGCGCAGGCACCCTGTTATTCTACTTTCGCGGGATCGAAAGCGCGATCCGTCAAAGTGATAAAAATGAGCAAATAGTCTGATGCATCCAGTGATTATCCTGTGGGCCCACCCCCGATCGATGTCGACCGCGATCGAACGCGTCATGCGCGAACGCGAGGATTTCGACTGCTTGCACGAACCCTTCCTGCATTATTACTACCTGCAGCGTAGCAACAAGCCCTTGCCCCATTTTGACAGTGAACAGAACCACCCGACCAGCTATGCACAGACACGCGATATGATTCTGCAGCGCGCAGAATCGGCGCCGGTGTTCGCCAAGGATATGAGTTACTACGTGATACCCGAAATTCTCGAGGACGAGGAATTCTGTGAGCGCGTCAGGCACTGTTTTCTGATCCGCAATCCGATGCGCTCGATCATGTCCTACTATAAGCTCGATGCCGAGGTAGATCTCGATGAGATTGGCATCGAGGCACAATGGCGACATTTACATGGCCTGCAACAACAGGGTATTGGTAATAGTGTTGTACTCGAAGCCGAAGCGGTGCAAAACGATACAAAGCAGTCAATGCGTCTGTTTTGGAAGGCACTGGGTCTTGAATATGTGAGCCAGGCATTGAGTTGGGAGCAGGAATCGACCCCCGAGGACTGGCAGTATGTTCAGGGCTGGCATCAGAACGTTAGTGCTTCACAGGGCATTCGCGAGAGTTCCGAGATCGAGTCGGAAAAGGCCAGGGTCGATTTCGATCATATCTGCCTCGAGGCACCACAGCTTGTAGACTATTTACAACATCACCTGCCTTTTTATGAACAGCTGAAAGCCTTCAGTGTCACACGGAGCTGTGATGACGGCTAGCCCGCTTTTCTCACCACCTCTCGTCGTCGCAGTAGAAGGGTAGTGAGAAATGCGGGCTAGGCTCGACAGGCAACATCGCTTCTTGCTCGGAGCCCTGTTCATGGGCCACCTGACCAATGATTGGGTCGTCGGAACACTGTGGATACTGGCACCCGCGATTGCCGTCAGTCTGGGACTCGGCCCGGCCGAAGTGGGTTTGATTCTAACCATTAACGGCATCGGTGCCGGACTGGCTTATATTCCTGCCGGTGTTATTTCGGATCGCTCGACCCGCCCGGGATTCCTGATGCTGTTAAGTTTCTGGTGGGTCGCTATCGGCTACCTGAGTGCGACGCTGGTGCCCGGATTCTGGGCCATTACCCTGTTACTCGCCGTCGGTGTCATGGGCGACGCCTTCTGGCATCCCATTGCGACCGGGGTGCTGGTCAAGGAAATGCCTCAACAGCGCGCCCAGGTTCTCGGTATTCACGCGGTCGGTGGCAGTATCGGTGCGGAGGTACTCGGCCCGCTGAGCGCCGGATTCCTGCTGGGTTTTTTCGACTGGCAAACCACGTTGCAAATTCTCGTGCTCCCGGCAGTAGTAATGGGCCTGCTATTCATCCCGGTGGCGGCGCGTATCAGCCGCGACAATCCTGGCAAGGTGGCGCAAATCAATTTCCGGGGGCTGGCGCGCCAATGGTTCAAGCCCGCCGGAATCGTGCTGATGCTGGTCATGATCCTGTATAACATGGCGTTGATGGCGCAGCTTGCGATGGCGCCGCTATATTTTCAGACGGAACACGGGCTATCGCCTTTTTATGCGGGATGCATTTTCGCAGCAATCCTGATGATTGGTTCGATTTTTCAGCCCTTTCTCGGCAAGTACACCGACAGCCGGGGTCGTAAACCCTTAATTTTAGTCGCCCTGTTTGGCGCCAGTTTTTTTGCGCTGTTCGCGGGCCTCAGTGACGGCCTCTACTGGGTCATCCTCGGTCTGTTACCAGCCGTCGCTATTCTCACCGCGGTGCGACCGGTGATTCTTGCTGCCGCGGTTGAATACACCGGTAAATCAGAAGCTACTACGCTCGGCATCGTGTTTACCGTGCTCGATGGCGTCGGCATGTTCGGCGCGTTGTTGGCCGGTTTGATCGGAGAGTTCGAACTGCGTTACGCCTTCGTCATGGCCGCGGTGCTGGCTTTGATATCGGGTCTTCTATGCCTGTTCGTCAAATTAAGGGTAACCGCGTCGGGTGACGACCAGCCGTTGATATCGCAGGTCGCTAGTCCAGCTGATCCTTGATAATTTCGTATAGTTCGGGTCGATTCTCGGCGACCTCCTCGATACTCAGCCCTTCCAGCGAATGCGGATACTTCAACCATTGCGCGGTTTCGTAGAGATAATAGTTTGGCGCGAATGCAGTCTGATTGCGCGATGGTTTGTAGTAGGGCACGGCGGTACGAATATCATGGGGTGTATTGAGCCTGGCCTTTTCGCGCAGATGTGCGATAACCGCATCAATCGTCAGCCCGGTATCGAAGACGTCATCGACGATGAGCAGGCTGTCTTCTCGGGTGCAGTTCTTGATCAGGTAATTCATGCCGTGAATCCTGATTTCATTGGCATGTCCGTCTATGCCACTGTAGGAAGAAGTGCGAATAGAAATATGGTCGGTCTCGATGCCGTACCAGGCAAGCAATTCCTGTACTGCGATCCCCATGGGTACACCGCCGCGCCAGATCGCAATCATGATCGTCGGTCGAAAACCGTCCTTGATAATTTCGGCGCCGAGGCGAAACGAATCCTCGAGCAGTTGTTGCGCCGATAAATACTGTTTTTCACTCATCTTGCGTGCATTAATCCGGGTCCCTTGATAGGCTTCGCAAGAATATCATACGAGTACAGAAGGACACAGATTTGATGCAAAAACGCTTCATTGCGGAGCAGGAGTTGCTGCAGGATTCCTACCGGCTTGCACGACAGATCTACCTGAGCGGGTTTTGTCCCGATTTCATCGTCGGGGTATGGCGCGGCGGTTCGACAGTGGGTATTTACGTGCAGGAATGCCTGCAATATCTCGGTGTCGAAACCGATCATATCGCGATTCGCACTTCATATCGGGGACACGACGATTATTTCAAACAGCTGGAACAGGGCAGTGAAATGCGTGTTCACGGGCTGCAGTACCTGTTCGAAAACCTGAATGCGGACGACGCCCTGTTGATCGTCGACGACGTCTACAGTACCGGTCGCAACGTACATGCCGTGATCGATCGTCTGCAACAGAAGAACAAACGCAATATGTCGAAAGATGTGCGTATCGCGGCACCTTACTATCGCGCCGTTGCCGGCAACAACAATCCGGCCCCCGATTTTTTCCTGCATGAAACCAGCGATTGGCTGGTGCTACCTTACGAACTGACCGGAATAAGTCGAGCCGAACTCGAAGTACATAAGCCCTGGATTGTGCCTTTACTCGATGAATTGAAACCAAACTGGCAATAAGCATGAAATTTTCTTCGTTGACCGACAGAGTCAAGGGCGGTGCCGCTGACGTATGGGATATGCATTATCTCGCCAAACAGGATAAAGAGGCTGGCAAAGACGTCATAGTGCTCAGCGTCGGCGATCCTGATTTTCAGACCCCGGATGCGGTTATCGATAAAGCCTTGCAGGCGATGCGTGATGGAGATACCCATTACACTTCCATCCTGGGGCATAAAGAGTTACGTGATCTTATCGCAGAGCAACATCGGGCACGTAGCGGACAGGCGATTGATGCCAATAATGTAATCACTACCTCAGGTGCGCAGAATGCCCTGTTCGCCTGCTCGCTTTGCCTGCTCGACGCCGGCGATGAAGCGATCGTACTGCAACCCATGTACGTCACTTACGAGGCGACAGTGCAAGCTCCGGGAGCAACCCTGGTGCCGGTAGTGCTGGACGCCGAGAATGGCTTTCGGCTCGATCGCACCGCCCTGGAAGGCGCAATTAGCGAACGCACACGCGCGATCTTTTATGCCTCGCCCAGCAATCCGACCGGGATCGTGTTGAACCGGGAGGAACTAGAATTCATTGCTGAACTGGCGATCAAGCATGACCTGTGGGTTGTCGCAGACGAGGTTTATGTGGACTTCGTATTCGAAGGCGACTTTAGCCACATCGCGTCGTTGCCTGGCATGTCGGAGCGTGCCATTACCATTGGCAGTATGTCGAAGTCATATGCGATGTCAGGTTGGCGCCTGGGTTGGGTGATCGCGCCGCCGGAGATGATCGCCAACATGGAAAAGCTGGCGCTGTGCATGCTCTACGGCTTGCCCGGATTCGTCCAGCAAGCCTGCGTACATGCGTTGCAGTTTTGTGGTGAAGACCTGGCTCGTATGCGCGACATTTACCGCCTGCGAAGAGACTATCTTTACACGGCGTTTAGCGAAATGCCGGGCCTGGAGCCATTGATGCCCGATGCGGGAATGTTCATGATGGTCAATGTACTAGGTACGGGTTTCAGCTCGCCCGAATTTGTCAGGGCCCTATACGACGCCACTGGCATATCGGTGCTCGATGGTACGGCCTTTGGCGCGAGTGCCGAGGGCTATGTGCGAGTTTCCTACACGGTTAACGATGCCGAGCTTGAGCAGGCTTGCAAGCGGATCAAATCATTCCTGGAGAATCTGTAAATGGGACAGTCTGAAATCAAACGCTGCTGGTGGTGTGGCGATGATGAACTTTATCAGCAATATCATGATTTCGAATGGGGCGTGCCGGTACACGATGATCGCCTGCTATTCGAATTCATCTGCCTGGAAGGCGCGCAAGCCGGCTTGAGCTGGATCACGATACTGCGCAAGCGCGAACACTACCGGCGTGTCTTCGACAACTTTGATGCAGAAAAAATTGCCCGGTACAAAGACGCTAAAATTGCCAAATTGCTACAGGATGCCGGAATCGTACGCAATAAGCTCAAGGTAAATGGTTTCGTAAAAAATGCGCGCGCCTTTCTCGAGCTGCGCGAGCAGGGCAAAAGCTTTGATGAGTATCTGTGGGGGTTTGTCGATGGCAAGACCGTGCAAAATCACTGCAAGCGTATGGACCAGGTTCCGGCCAATACTGAAATTTCGGACGCGATGTCGAAAGACCTGAAAAAACGGGGCTTTACTTTTGTCGGTAGCACCATATGTTATGCCTTCATGCAGGCGGCGGGCCTGGTCAATGATCATATCGAGGACTGTTACCGGCACCGGGAATTGATGGAAGATTGATATGTCATTAGAAGCGAAAGTCGAGTACCTGGCGGAAAGAGTAGAACGGCCTGTTTACTATGCATCGAGTGCGGGGCGAAACGCCGCCCTTGAAATAGATCAACGCATGGACATTGTCGCAGTCGAGATCAATGATGCGAGGAAACGGCAGGCGGGCGATGACAGCAGAGAATTCGGTATGCATACCTCCGGTTACGATCTACATGAACTTCCCAACCAGGTGCCTAGGAGCCTGTCGGGACAGGTCTGACTCAAACAAGGTCGATTTTAAGCGGTACCGCTCTACTTAAAGTGTGCCCCACGGGCGATGTACCGGTTACCTTTTCGTGCAATGCCTCGATACTGTCTCGCGTTGCGTCACTATCGATTTTTACCTTGACCGAGATACTATCGTAGCCGGCGTTACCCGACGCCAATCCGAGGAAGGTATGTAGATCGAGATCGCCTTCGAGTTCGATACTTAAATCCTTGAGCTCGATTCCACTGGCGGTCGCATTGGCCGCGTAGCCTACGGCAAGACAATTGCCGAGTGCGGCCAGAACCTGTTCGACCGGGTTGGGGCCGGTATCGGTGCCGCCCAGTGCATCGGGTTCGTCGGAATTCACTGGCCCAAAATCGCGAATCCTCGCTTCAGAGCGGAATCCGCCTTTCCAGTTAACGCTGGCATTCCAGCGGGTAGCCGCGATCTCCGGTTCCTGTTGAATTTTACCCGCGAGACTCGCGACGGCTTCTATATTGACATCATTCAGGCTGGTAGTTACGGAATTACTCATGGCATTATCCTCCGGGGTAACAGGTCATTTGGAGATTCATCATAGTCCGATGTCGATGACTGTCCAAATTTTGTTGGCTATATCCCTGGATTATGACTTTTGAGTCTTGTTTTTGATGCGTTAAACCGACACAGTATTGAACTGGTTAACCCGGAAAACGAAATGCTTGGATCAGAAACGAGAGTCAGAGTCTTGAACGAGATCTGGGATGCTGCAGTGAGTGCGGTGTCCGGGTATCAGGCCGTGCTGAATGCGTTGAACGCGGATGATGAGTTTCATCCAGACCTGGTACTCGCTGTAGGTAAGGCCGCTGTCGGCATGTGCCAGGGTGCGCTCGATCGTCTACCACCTTGCGAAGCATTGGTAGTCACCAAGTACGATCACGCGGATGCGGACATAATGACGCGTGAACGGGTGCAGGTGATCGAGGCGGCGCATCCGATTCCCGATCAGAATTCACTGGATGCGGGTCGTGTTCTTCTCGAACGCATAAGTTCGATGGGCTCGGACAGTCGTGTCCTGTTGCTGGTTTCAGGCGGCGCATCAGCGTTGGCAGAAGCCTTGCCTGATGGTATGGACCTCAGCGATTTGCAATCCATTACAGATGAAATGATTGCTACCGGCAAGACGATTGGAGAAATTAACCAGCGCCGCAAGCGAACATCATTGATCAAGGACGGTAAATTGATCGAGGCATTCAGGGGCTCCGAGATTCGGGTTTATGCTATTTCCGATGTCGAAGGTGACGGCATTGAAACGATCGGATCGGGTCTCGGCGACTGTCACCGTGCAAACGTCAAAGCCGGATCAAGAATTATAGCTTCGAACCTGATTGCGCGCGAACAGGCAGCGCGAAGAGCGGGTGAGCTCGGATTGAAGGTGAAATCAAACCAGGAATCACTTTATGGGGACGTGTTCGAGCTCGCGTTAAAACTCGGCCCAGTGCTGCAAGACGCCAATTCCGGAGTCTATATCTGGGGCGGTGAGCCAACCGTGGTATTGCCGGTGTCTCCGGGCAGGGGCGGGCGAAATCAGAGTCTCGCGCTGGCGCTGTCTGAATATTTGACAGAGCGGCAGGATATCGCCTTGTTGGTCGCGGGTACCGATGGCACCGATGGTCCGACCGAGGCGGCAGGCGGACTGGTTGACGCCAATACCTGGAATGATTCTGCCGAGGCACGACAGGCGTTGCAGCAGGCCGATGCCGGAAACTACCTGGAGAAACGGCATAGCCTGTTTGTCACCGGCCCCACGAATACCAACGTGATGGATCTTGCCATCGCTATTGTCGACTAACGCCAGGCAAAGGCGTGGATGCATGAGTTATCGAATTCTGAGTGCTGAATTCATGCACGAAACCAATACTTTCAGTCGTATAGCAACCGATGAGCAGGCATTTCGTAACTGTTACTACCTGGATGCGACAGAGGCCATCGCGCAACGTGGCAGAGCCAATACCGAGCTGGCCGGTTTTCTCGAAATCGCCGATACCTATGCCTGGGAACTCGACCACATTCACAGTGCTGGAGCGGGACCTGCCGGCAAGGTAACGACAGCGGCTTTTGACTGGATATGTGACCCTGTTGTCGCAGCGACCAGACATAAACATTACGATGGCATTTTGCTGGGCCTACATGGTGCTATGGTGACCGACTTCTGCGAGGATGGAGAAGGTGAACTGCTGCAACGTTTACGCACTGTCGTCGGATCTCGGATGCCGATTGCTATCACACTGGATCTACATGCCAATGTGAGTGAGAAGATGTGTGAACTTGCCGATATTGTCGTCTCCTATAAGACCTACCCGCATATCGACATGCGGGTAGCCGGTCGTCAAGCCGCGCAACTGTTGCAGCGAACTCTCAGCGGTGAAATCAACCCGCGCACCATCCGCGCCAGCCGACCAATGCTGGAAGAGGTTAACGGTGGTCGTACCGATATTGGTCCCATGACCGAATGGATCAAGGCGGCATGCGAACGCGAACTCCGTCCCGACACCTATGCCGTCAGCATTAATGGAGGTTTTGCGAGTGCCGATATCGCCGAGGTAGGACCTACGGTGCTGGTGACCGCGGAGGGCGATATGAATATCCATAGGGCATTTGCCGAAGGTATAGCCGATGACATCTGGAATAGTCGTCAGCAGGTAATAAACGATTATCTGGAGGTCGACGCAGCCGCGGCGATTGGTGCGCAGTTCGATGCGTCGAAAGGTCCGCTGATCATCGCTGACTACGCCGATAATCCGGGTGCTGGTAGTTATGGGGATGCAACCAACTTGCTCAGTGCTTTGCTTGACGCCGGTGTTTTGAATGCCTGTTTCGGCCCGATGGTGGACCCGGAAACCGTGCGGCTGTTGAATCAGTATGAAGTGGGGGATACGGTAGAGGTCAGATTGGGTGGCAAGACAGACCCGGGCATCGGTGGTGGGCCGCTTGAATTACCAGTGCGGCTGGTGCTGAAAAGTGATGGTCACTATACCGGCAGCGGCGCGATGATCGGTGGATTACGACGAAGCTTCGGTGCAAGCGCCGTGGTGGTTGTCGACAATATCGAGATTTTGATTACCAGCGTCGCTCAGCAACTGCTCGACCTGCAGCAATTCAAAAGTTTTGGTGTCGATCCCGAATCGAAGTCAGTGGTGGCACTAAAATCGATGCAGCATTTTCGTGCCGACTTCGAACCAATAGCGGGCAGGGTGATCGTCTGTGACAGCGGTGCACTGTGCACGCCGCGATACCAGTTGTTGGAGTATCATAATGTGCCGCGACCCATTTTCCCGCTGGATCCGGTCTGATTTTTGATCGCGGCCAGATCATAGACCGATTCCTGTACTAGCCTGAATATTTCACCAGTCGGTCTCAAGCCTTGTCATAATCCATTGAATATGAAAGATTAACTGATTGATTTTATGTCAAGTGGAGCTGTGCACTCTTTAACCGGACTGAGCCCTGTCCCGGCCAGACCCGAATGGCACTACTTAAGCTCGCAACCATCGTCATGCCAATCCAACCAGGACCTGATAAACGGTGAAAGTTTTCGCGAAGTAAACCGCAGGCGGCGTAGCCGCCGAGGCATTC